>JBPOJG010000514.1:0-37774 GCA_052033835.1 Spirochaetota bacterium | reverse complement strand
GTGATCCGCAATACAAGGAAAAAGATTCTGCGTGCAATGATTGCGGGAGAACGGTCAGTGAATTTCCGCACAAACGGATACGGTCCGGATGTGGCTATTTTCAGAAGTCTCTTCAGCGCGAAAAAATGTCTGGATACAGACAAGGAAAATTTTCGATTTCATTTTGAACATCCTAAGGATTACAAAGGGAATCCTGATGAGGGACTGAAAAAAGTCATTTCGGAGATCCAGAAATTTCTGGAAAAAGATTCAGAAAAAAACAGTTTGGATACACTGTATCACAGACTCACCGCAGAACCGTACGGAATGTACACTGAGATCATTCCTTTCTATTTTCTTTCGGTTCTTCTCTCCAAGGGGTATTCCTTTTCCGTCTATGAAGAAGACAGATATGAAAAGGACTTCAGCTCCGATCTTCTCGAAAAAATGCATCTTCATCCTGAAAAATTCAGAGTCAAGATACTGAAGACTTCTCTTCTGATGGAAGAATATCTTTCTGCAGTGTCCAGAATCTTCCAGTCGGCAGAACTCGCCGAAAAAGAAGAGTCCATGAATCTTCTGGAAAAAAGAAAAATCTCTGAAAATAAGATATACAGATCTGTCTTATCTATTCTATACTGGTACACCAGACTTCCGGAATACACCAGAAGAACAAAAACGTTCTCGGAAGAAAATATCCGCTTCCTCGACACAATCTCCAAATCCTCCAATCCTGAACTTCTTCTTCTCGAAGAAATTCCTGCTATCTTCGGATTCAATCTGAAGACAGTCACTGAAAAGGAGATGGAAAAATTCATCAAACGACTGGAAAACCTTCGTTTTGAAGTGGACTCAGCCTACACTAAACTTCTGCACAGCATCTCCAAAGAAACAGTCCGACTGCTTCAGCCCTATATCCGTTTCCGCTCCGAAGAATTTCTTCCCACAGTCGAACATTTCCGCTCTGAAAGAAAATATCATTTAGAAGTATTAAAAAATCATGATGAGTCTTTCCGTAAACTCTACGAAAGACTTCATTTCCCTTACGCAAAAGACACAGCACTTCTCGAATCCCTCGCTTCCCTACTCTGCGATCTCCATCCCAAATACTGGAAGGACGACAGCATCCTCCAGTATGAATTCAAATTCGCTTCCGAACTCTCCAAACTGCACATCGCAGAACTGATGAGCGGCAGCACAGACGGCGCCTCCGGCATCCGTATGGAAAAATTCGTCCAGGAGTTCAGGAACTTCTCTAAGGAAGAGAGGGAAGTGATTTTGGAGAGATTGGGAAGAGAGGGGTGAGATGGGGAGGTGGGGTGTGGAGATGGGAATGATAGGTGATAAAAAAGGACAGACATTGGTTTTTAATAATGACGTACTATCAGAATATACAAAATAGAACTAATTTTAATGTTTTCAAATTTGATGAATTTGATCAAATACCCAAGGAAAGAGGCATCTATTCTTGGCATTGTTATATTAATCAAGATCCACAGTTAAGTGAATACAATACTTTATATAGAAATTCCAGGATCAAATTGAAAGCAAAGGGCATCCTTCAAAACAAATTTGGAGGAATAATGGAAACGGAGGAACTCAATTTGAAAGATTTGGGTGGAAGTACGCATGATCCAATTCTATTAAGCTACACTACATTATTTTTATCATCACCTTTATACATTGGAATAGCCTGCAAAGGTAATGAAACACTACATTCAAGATTGAACACTCATAAGAAGGGCATAAATCGCATTTTGCAGAATTTGAGGAACAGTAATGGAAGCACTAGGATAACCATTATTAAATCATTACGTAAAAAGGAAAACAGCAAACTCGCAATTCGGATCTCATTGTTACTGTCAAAATTCAGTGCTATTACAGAGAATAATCTTTTTATTAGAGTATTACCACTTGAAATGTATTCAGATCGTCAGATTAAAAATATCGAAACATACTTAAATAGAACGTTCCATCCAATTTTAGGCAGGAGGTAAAGGGAAATGGGCATCAAAATCAATCCACCAAGTAGAAGTTATACTTCTTTATACGGCGTATGGGGAATTTTTAAGGTTCCAAATAGCAAGATGACGATTAAATACTTTTCTAGTAAGGTTCATAAAAAAGATCCATCTAGTGCTCGTATTTTGAGTGAGCTTAAACCAATGAGAGAGCGTGTTAAACCGAAAGACTTGAAGGATATGAAATCTCTGTTACAAAGAGATTTGGACGATAAAAGGATAGCTACAGAATTAATACCTTATCTTCAGGGGAAAAAAAGTATCGCATTTTTTCCTAATGTCTTAGCTGTTATAAGTCCAAAAGATTTTTTCATCTTAGACAAGAATACACCATATCCAAAATTTGAAACTAAAGAGAATGACGATAGACAAATCACAAGCTATGAAGGGGATTGGGTTTTAGAAATACTGAAAGACGGTGATGGTTTAACTTCAATAGCAGAATTGAGGATAGATTTATCTACTTCTGTCATAATTGTTTTGGATGGACAACATCGTGCAAATTCTTTTCGATTCGTCTCTGGTGACTTTAATAACGAAAGTAATAGAATGTATGCAAACTATTATTCCGATTTATCTCCAATTGAAAATTATCAAGCAGAATTACCAATTACATTTATTTGGTTTGAATCAGATAATCAAAGAGACATTAATGCAAACATCATTTCTAGAGAATTGTTTATAGATGTAAACAATAATGCCAAAGCTATCAGTAGGGCAAGGGAGATATTACTTGATGATAAAGATCCTGTGGCTGTTTTGACAGGCTATTTTTATTCATATCTAGCTAAAGAAAAGGGATTTATTTATGGTCAACTTTCAGTAATACATAGTGATTTCGATATACCTGAAGATCGACCATATTCGAAAATGAATGTACTATCCCTAACGTCACCTGAAATTATTTATGATCTATTGGAAAAAAACTTTTTCTGTGATAAGGAAAATTATAATAATCTTGGAAAGTATAGTGCCACCGGAAATAAGCGGACCATTCAGCTAGATACTATTAGCAAGTTTATGCCTAATTTTCATAAAAGAATCCGATTAGATAGCTTGAATGATTCGTATGTAGAAGAAATATCCTTTAATGGAAAAGATAAAGATGATATCAATGCTTTCAAAGAAGAGTTTGAAGGATCCATTCTTCTGATCATATATCGAGTTTTAAATGAGATAGTATTATCGAAACTCCACTTGAATGTTTCTGATGAGATAAACTCTCTGTATAATAGTGAAGAAGTTACGCAAACAAAATTGGATATTTGGAATGACGTCTTTTGTGGTGGCGAAGGACTTTATTATTCATTTACTTCATATGCAGTAAATAACGATAAGATAAAGAAAGTTAACAAAGTCATCACGGAAGTTGAGACGGATTTTAATTCCTTAAAACAAAAGAAAATAGGAATTCTTCATTCTGATATTCAAAAAGCGTATAAAACTTTCCGATCAAAAGCTTTCCAGACCGGGTTAATTTCTGCATTCCTGAAATACTTTGACTTATTTAGTAGTGAAGGTGACGTAAAGAAATTAAATGATGCTCTTGATAGGTTTCTTTCTAAGCTCAACGAAAAAACAATAGTAAACTGGATTCATATTCTGACAAAATTGAAAAAAGAAGTTACAAAATCGGAGGGACTTGATCCGAAAAAATGGCCTGCTATGCAAAAAATTATTTTGCGTGTATTAAATGAACCGAATCACTTTTATAATAGAAAGGAAAACTTGATGTTTTCTCCTGATGTAGTTTGCTTCAAAAATCACTTCTTGGAAAATTTAAAGCATCTTTCAAAAAATGGTGTTAAAGTCGATGATACTGTCCATCTATCTAAGTCTACGCTGGATGGATGGAAGGATTCAATATTGAATGATATGGCCGCGCTCCTTGATCAGTGTGGCCTGATTCCATTAGATGGCATTAATTGGGATAAAGTTATTACTGACTGTCTATACACTTTTAAGAAAAAATCCAAAACTAAATTGGGTTTATCTAATGATGAGGAAAAGAAAGAAACCACAACCCAATGAACCTATCTAAACTATTCTCTCGGGCGGATGATAAAGTGATACAGGATATCATTGGGGCTTCCGCTGTTTCATTAATTCAAAATGTACTGCCTGATAAAGGTTCACCTTCTCAGTTAAAGAGACTGGTAGTGGAACTGTTCAGTTATGAAGGACTTGTTCTGAAGGATGATACGCGTCGGCATATTTTTGATTTGATGAGACCGGATGAGGTTCAGGAACTGCTCGGGAAAATTTCGCTGAAACCCAAAGGGGATCATTATGAGTCCTTGAAGAATTGTAAATTTGAAAGAGGTTCAGAACGAGAACAGAATCTTTTTGAATTTTTTGAACTGAATGTTCCTGCTGTGGAGCAGAAAACAATCTATGTCTCTCTTGAAGATTT
The DNA here is from genome assembly GCA_052033835.1 of Spirochaetota bacterium. Taxonomy (GTDB): domain Bacteria; phylum Spirochaetota; class Leptospiria; order Leptospirales; family Leptospiraceae; genus DAORDI01. Next base: position 33,361 of record JBPOJG010000514.1, on the reverse strand, counting down.
TGATCCTGCATATCCTTTATTTCCTCATCAGAGAAAGGCAATTCGGAAATTGAATGAACGTCTGAATCGTGATGCGCAAAGAATTATTCTTCATATGCCTACTGGGTCCGGGAAGACAAGAACGGCGATGAATTATATCTGTGACTTTCTCAGGAATAAAGAACCGGCAGTTGTAATTTGGCTTGCTTACAGTGAAGAGCTTTGTGAACAGGCCGCAGGTGAATTTAAGAAAGCGTGGAAAGTGCTGGGCAACAGAAAGATTCAGATTCAGAAGTTTTATTCTTCTGCCCAGTGGGTAGATTTGACACATGATGGAATCATTATATCCGGTCTTGCAAAATTATACAATGCTATCAGGAAAAATGAATTATCATTTATCAATGATCTTTCAGACAGAATTTCTTTAATCATTATGGATGAGGCTCATCAGGCAGTTGCAGAGTCTTATAAGAATATTCTGCAGATTCTCGGAAGAAAAGAAGATATTGCAATTATCGGTCTGACCGCCACTCCGGGAAGAAGTTACCAAAATCAGCAGGAAAATGAAAAATTATCTGATTTCTTTCATCGGAACAAGATTACATTGAAAGTGGACGGATACAGTAATCCGATTGAATATCTCACTGCAAATGAATATCTTGCGGATGTGGAATTTCTTCCGATCACTCATAGCGGAGGAAATTCTGTAAGTGCTGCAGATATTGCAAAGCTGGAAAAAGAACTGGATATCAGTGAAGAAATTCTGATTAAACTTGGTCAGGATGAACTTCGGAATATTGCAATTTTCAGTAAACTGAAAAGCATAGTACTCCATCATAAACGGACAATGTTCTTTTCTTCCTCTGTAGAACATTCCAACTTAATTGCATTTCTTCTCAGGGCTAGCGGAGTAGAAGCTTATTCAGTGACAGGCTCAACTCCATCCAGCGAGAGAAGCAGAATTATCAGAGAATACAAATCCGATAAGGATACACCTATAGTTCTTTGTAATTACGGTGTATTTACAACAGGATTTGATGCACCAGCCACAAGCTGTGCAGTGATCGCACGCCCGACTAAATCTCTGGTTTTATATTCTCAGATGGTCGGAAGAGCTATTCGCGGAAAGGCTGCGGGCGGAAACAAAAAAGCAGAAATATATACGGTAGTGGATACAAAACTTCCAGGTTTCAGGAGTCTTAAAGAAGCATTCCTAAACTGGGAGGATGTATTTTAATGCAATTTTTCAGGAGATATGTATGACAGACAGACATGATATAGTTCCGGCACATTTGGCTATTCAGGCAATGAGAGATAATGGGTATAAAAATACTGCCTATGCAATAGCGGAATTAATTGATAATTCTCTTCAGGCGGGTGCGAAAAATGTGGAGCTTCTTTGTGCTGAAGAGGAAATCGAAAGCTCTAAGGGCAAGAGAATTTCACGTATCTGTCAAATTGGAATCTTGGATGACGGCGGCGGAATGGATGAGAAGACTCTTCGACTGTCACTTCAGTTTGGAAACGGAACTCATTTGGATTCAGAGAATCAGGGTGGGATTGGGAAATTTGGAATGGGGCTTCCTGCTTCTTCGATTTCACAGTGTACTCTCGTAGAAGTATGGTCATGGCAGGATGGTATAGAAAATGCTATATATACATACTTAGATATTCATCAGATTAAGAAAAAGCAATTGATGGAAATTCCTAAACCGAAGAAAAATAAAATTCCAAAAACGATTTCCAAGATAGGGAAAAATTTCAAAAAATCCGGGACATTGATCTTATGGTCGAATTTGGACAGAATTCTTTGGAGGAGAGCGGATGCAATTATCACCAATTCAGAGTTTCTAATTGGCAGACTGTACAGACGTTTTTTAAATAAAAACAAATGTACAATCAGAATGGTTGCATTTGATCTGAATGACCATAAAAATATAAAGATTGATAAAATGTCTCTTCCTAATGATCCAATGTATCTGATGGAAAAGACATCCTGTCCTGAGCCGTATCATAATAAACCTATGTTTGAGGTTTACGGGGATAAGGAACTTGTAATGCCAATAAAATACAATGGCAAAAAATATCCTGTGACAGTCCGTTTCAGTGTAGTCAAGAAGGAAGCAAGAAAAGGATCTGAGACCGGTGAATCTGCAGGAAGCAGGAACTATGGTAAACATGCTGCCAAGAATATTGGAGTGTCTTTGGTTCGGGCAAATAGAGAAATAGAGCTTGATAAATCTTGGACGATACAGTATGATCCGACTGAGCGATGGTGGGGAATAGAGTTGGAATTTTCATCAGAGTTAGATGAACTTTTTGGGCTTACAAACAATAAGCAGTATGCAACAAACTTCTCTCATTTGGCAGAAATCGAATATGAGGAAATCCTAAAAGATAAAAAGACCATTGTTGAATTTCAGGAAGAACTGCTAGAGCAAGATGATCCAATCGCTCCTATTTTGGAGCTCGGGAATCGTATCAAGAAAAATTTATCAGCAATTAGAGCAGTTATCAAAGCTCAAAATGCTGGTCAAAATTCTACGAAAGGAAATAAAGTTACCGATTCTCCTGAAGCAATTGCAACGAAAATAACTCGTGAAATGATTGAAGAAGGTTATTCTTCGAAAAATGATGAGCAGGAAAAACTTCCTAAAAAAGAAAGAGATGCTCAAATTCAAAAGGTTCTTCTGGATCAGGGAATTGATGAAGAGGATGCCAGAGAAATTTCAGAAGCCGCAACTGGTGATCCTGGACTGAAATATGTATTTGCTCACGCTGATATTCAAACACCTGCATTTTTTACAGTAAGGCCAAAAGCCGGTGTAATTATCATTACATTAAATACTGAACATCCTGCGTATGACAAACTTATGGAAATCGTAGATGAAGATATGACAGATGTCGGCAGGGATGAATTAGCGGAACGGTTGACGAGAGCTAGAGACGGTTTAAAGCTTCTCTTGGAAGCCTGGGCAAGATATGAGGACACTCTGCCTGATGGAACTGCCAGAGACAAAGCACAGGAAGTCAGAAACGACTGGGGCCGAATGGCGAAACGTTTTATGGTCAATGAGTAATCATTACTCCAATACACTCGACACGACTGGGGCAGAATCGCCAGAAGTTTTCTATCGAAGGAATAAAAGGAAACAGAACAGCACAAACCCGAAATAATTCGGGTTTACGTGGGGTTGGAGATATTTTCTATCCTTTCAATCTATTTTCTTTTATAGTCAAAACCTGCAGATTTTCAAAGACAGTCTTGCCTCCATCTCTCATTGGCACAATGTGATCTATTTCCAAGCCCTTTCTTTCGCCTTTTGGAATACCAGCCGCATTGAATACCTTTTCTCTAAGATAGGATCGTTCAGGGTCTGGCCATTTATTCAAAGGCAAATCCTCTAGAAGTTTATTGTCGTAAGTAATATCCGGCATTGGAGTATCTTTGTAAAGCTCAGGATGCTCAATTTTGCGAATTTCAGCATCAATGATGGAGATAAATCTTTCCTTGTTATTGGAAAAAAGTTCCTTCCATATGGAATTTTCCAGATCCCAAAGTTCATTGATGCGATTAATTTGAAATTTTCTGCTGTCATTCTGTGATATTTCGGAAGCAACTTTAGAAATATCAACCTCATCTCTGGCTTCAAATGTAAAATAGGGAGGTGTCTGATGATTGTTTTGAGAATAGTATTCGAGAAAATTCAGAATGTCTTCTGGTTTATATTCTGGAAAGGAATATATATTCTCAAAGTATTTTTTCTGAATATACTTCAATGCTTGGTCTTTTTCGTTTCCATCAAAAATCAGATTTCCATTGATATCAAAGCGTTTGAAGATTCCTTTCATATCCTTTTCTAAAGACATATATGATTCAAACTGATTCTGAAAAACCAATATCTTGTGCTCAGAGAAAACTGACTCCTCCTCCCCTGAACTTTTTTCAAGAGAGAAAGAATACCAGCCAACTGGTATCATATAATTTGCAGGTAATGCTCGCATTTCTTGAGAACTTTCTATTGTATCATCCAGCAGTTTTGTGAACATTTCAATAAGACGAATACTTATACTTTGAATCTGTTGCTTTTTATATTCATTTTCATCATGAGTCAGTATTGCGCTTTCGTCTCCAAAAAGTTCCTTCGGACTAATCCAATTGATCTTATCTTCCCAGTTATCAATAAAAAAGACGATATTTGCCTCGGCTGTCCCCTTGGCTCGCGGACCTCTAAGCACTCTGCCTACCATCTGGTTCATTAAATTTTTGGAAATGGTGGGTCTAGTCAGGAATACTGATTGTACATCTGGTATATCTACTCCCTCAGTAAGTATTTCTACATTAATCAGTACATCCAATTCATTGTCTTTAAATTTTTGAATGATTTCACGATTTCTCGAAGGACTGAAATTTATCGCCAATTGTGGATCATGAATTCCAGACACAACAAAATCACATCGGAATCCTCTCTCAGTAAACAGTTTATTGAGTTCAATTGCATGAAATTGATTCAATGCAAAGACTATAGTCTTGCCATATTTTTTCAAATCAAAATTATTCACAATTGTATGATTTCTCTTTTTTCGAAGTGCGATGGATTCTGCAACATTCTCCGGTAGATTTGATCTTTGCTGAATTAAAAAAATGTCATTTTCTGAAAGTGAAATAATTTCTTCCGTTTCTACCGGATGAAATTTAGGTTTAGCCAATATTTTCTGAATAATCAGATTCTGCATATCCTCACTGAAAAGAATACCGTCTTTGAAGACAATTTTCAGATAACCTTCTTCTTTTTGAAGTGTTCTGAATGGAGTTGCAGTCAGACCAAGTATATCAAATTTTTCTGTATTCTTTTGGATAATCTCTATTAAATCAGTATATGTTCCGGCAGTTGCATGATGTGCTTCATCGATGACAAGCAGGACTTCCTTATTAAAAGCCAAAAATTTCTTTATTAAATGATCTCGGCCATGTCGTAGGCTGTCTTTGCTCGCTATAATGATATCATCATTTTTATCAATGTCTTTTGGCTTATCATGTGTATCCAAGCCGGAGATAATTCGGAATCTGTATTTTTCTATATCCGTAAGCAGCCCTTTTGTGCTCAGTTTGAAGAATGTGTGCTTTGCCTGTTCAAGCAACTCGTGGCGGTGAGCAATCCAGATCACTTTCTTTTTTTTATTTATAAAATTCTTCAGAATCCAGTATGCACTGGTTGTCGTTTTTCCGCCTCCAGTAGGAAGAACCAGCAGTCCTTTGATAGGTGACTTATGCGAGCCAAAGTAATTTTCCAGTGCTTTAATAGCTTTGATTTGATGGTCAAACAGGTCAGGTACAACTTTAGAATTTATTACTGAAACAGTCCCTGAAGAATTCGACGGGATTTCCTTTTCCAGATTTATTTCTTTGGATGGAATAGAGGTATTGTCGGAGGAGATGCTGACAGAATATACTGCTTGATACAGATTTTCAGAAAGATCAGTCAAATCCAATTCCTCATTGTCCGCATTAAATATTTTTATCCCGTATTGTTTCAGCAAGGCAGACAGCATATCCATATTATTCTGAGATCTCTTGAATATGAAAAAATGCTGGTTCAGCAGTTTATTCAGTTTTGTTTTCTTGGATTTTTTATTATAATATGCACTTATCTGATTGGCATACTTCCTTACGAGTTCTTCCATTTTGTAAATCTCCTGAGTATTTTTTAAAATTATAGAAGGAATCCTATCTTCTGGATCTTCTCCTTCCGCCCCCGCTTCCTCTGCTGCGACGGGAATGTCCATATCCGCCATAGGTGTTGTCGGATTCGTAGCTTTGAGAATAACTTTCCTGAGTTCTGCGGTATTCTTCCTGCTGTCTTACTTGTTTATAATCATAAGCATTGCTGCCAAGTTTGTCTTTTAGTCTTGCATTCGCATTCTTATTCAGAAACAATTGATATATTTTTTTATGATTATTGTCTGTTCCATTTGCCGAATAGATTATGGCAGTCTTTCCTAAGTTATCCTGAATATTCAGTTTTGCTTTTGATTCAATAAGAAGTTTTGTTTGATCAAAGAGTCCCAATTCAGCAGCATACATCAAAGGGGTTTTGCCGTTCGAATCCAGTGCATCGATATTGGCACCATTGGAAATTATGTTCAGAGTCGCTGTTATGCTGGATTTTTTTAATATTGCATAGTGCAGGGCCGTTATCTTTGCATTTTGTGGTATTTTTTCTTCATCAATGATTGAAATTTTACGAAGAGAGCATTCTGAAAAATCCAGCAAGGCCTTTAAAGTGAAAATATCAAAGCAAGATTCATTAAAATCATTCAGTATGGTTGCAGATGCTCCTTGTTTAAAGCTTTCTGTAATTTCATCTTCTTCATACTTGTTAATACCCTTCAGCAATTTTGATTGAGCAGAACGACAGTTAAAAAGACATAGAGATAAGAGAATAACAAACACTGAAAGATGTTTAAACAAATTTAATGACCTCAAATTTTATTTACTTTCAAGAGATTTTATCGAATTGTCTAGAAGCTTAGAAACAGTCGATCTTTGCTCATTAAATTTTATAAATAATGAATCTGGATCAGGTTCACTTTTAATCATTTCAATTGTCGATTTTAAGGAAAGTATGCTTTCATTACTGGAAGATATCTTTTCATTCAATGTGTTTTCAAATTGTATCATCAAAAAATTGACTATAATGACTTTCATTTTTTTCTGTTTTACCGCATCACCGGACTTTAAGGTTTCCATTTTTTCAAGTGCTTTTTTGTAATCAGTCCTTAGTTTATTGAGTTCTTCAATGTCTTTCAATTTCTCATTGGAATCATTGGCTTGAACTGCTACAGTATCATTTTTTTCTGATTTGAGTTGATTTTGTGGACTGCATTGTATTACTCCTAAGAGAAGAATCAATAAAATTGTTATGTTGTTCATAAGTAATTCCTTGGTTTTGGCCATAGCTGATTTGATCGAAAAAGATGAAAATCAAAGAGCTTAAATTATATTTATGACATAAGGTAGTCCATATTGTATTTATGGGAAGTAAAAAAAAGGAAGTAAAGGCAAAAATTTCGAAAAATAGCAGATGAAGAAATTGGTGCAATCATCGGTATAGCCCATTCGATGGATGCAGACAAGCAGTGCCGCCTGCAGCTGAAGAATACACTTTACGATATTTTTGCTGAATCCACAGACAGACGGGTCATTATTGAAATACAGACAAGTGGATTGCGATTTAACTTCGACCATTTCCTGAATTACTTTATTATGGCGATTGTGGAGCTGCAGAGAAGTTCAAAAGACCACGGGATCGAAAAAACTGTATATGCAATTATTTTCATTACAGCACCATATAAGATAAACGAGAAGTTCAGGAAAATGCAATCCGAAATGCGCTTGCAAAAGGAAAACTGACACTGGAAGAAATTGCAGAGATGCCGGAAGTTCCCTTAGATAGAGTGCTTTTCTATACGGTAAAATCGATCTTGACTCCTGAAAATCCAAATCAATTGTGTAAGCATGAAACCGCTTCCGATAGGAATTCAGACATTTCTAGATTTGATTGAAGGAAATTATCTCTACATAGATAAAACACGCAATATTTTTAACTTGATTAAAAACTCTAAGGGTGCTTACTTCCTTTCGCGTCCCCGCCGGTTTGGGAAAAGCCTGACTCTTTCCACTCTGGAGCAAATCTTTCTGGGAAACAGAGAACTTTTTCAGGGACTCTGGATTTACGACTCGGAATACAAGTGGAAAAAACATCCTGTCATCCGGTTTGATTTCAGCAAGCAGAAGGCAAATGAGCCGGAGGCTTTGATTGAATTCATTCACTCTGAACTGAATATGATTGCTCGAAAAAATGATGTGGCGCTGACAGAAAAAAAATACTATTCCCAGTTTCAGGAACTGATCATAAAACTGAGTCAGAGAGAGAAAGTCGTCATACTGATTGACGAATATGACAAGCCGATCATCGATCATTTGGAAAATACAGAACTTGCCGTGAAGATGAGAGAAGTGATGAAAGGATTTTTCACTGTACTGAAGGGAAACGATGAGTATATCCGTTTTCTGCTTCTGACTGGAGTAAGCAAATTTTCGAAGGCGGGGGTTTTCAGCAACCTGAATCATCTGACGGATATTACTCTGAATGATGCGTACTCAGATATAATTGGAATCACAGAACAGGAATTAAACGATTACTTTTCTGACCATATCTCAGCATTTGCAGAGGAAGAAGGAATCAGCAGCGCAGAACTGCTGAAAAAAATCCGTGAATGGTACAACGGATACCGTTTTTCGCCGGAGGGAGTTTCTGTCTACAATCCTTTTTCAACGCTGCTGCTGTTTGAGCAAAGAAGGTTTGAGCACCAGTGGTTTGAAACCGGCACCCCTGAGTTTCTTGTGAAACTGATGCTGAAAAATAATTATGATATCATGGAAATTCCCTTGAAGACAGAAGCCCTCAATTTTTCGAGTTACGAAGTGGATGACCTGAGTCTCACACCCCTTCTGGTTCAGACAGGGTATCTGACAATCAAGGACTATAATGCAGAAGACGGAATATACACTCTGGACTATCCCAATTTTGAAGTCAAGAAGGCATTCCTCACATATTTCAACCAAAAATTTCGCAGGAAGGAAGTTACCGGTTCTCTGATCATCAAACTGACGGAGGCATTTCAGGATGAGAATCTGGAAAAATGCATCGAGGTGCTCCGAGAAATATTTGCAGGTATAGAATACGATCTGCATATAGCTCAGGAAAAATACTATCAGACACTTTTCTATCTGACCTTTACTTTGCTAGGATTCAGAATAAACACGGAAGTGAAAACGAATTTGGGCCGAATCGATGCTGTCATTGAAAGCAAATCCATATACATTTTTGAATTCAAATTCAGCGGAACCAAAGAAGAGGCGCTTGCCCAGATTAAAAATAAAAAGTATTATGAAAAGTATCTGAACAAAGGCAAGGATATTTATCTTGTCGGAGCTGAATTCAAGGATAGAAATATCGGGGAATATACGGTGGAATTATTGAGTCAGCCTGCGTCCTGATGTTCCCTGTAATTGACTGATAAATGAACCTTAACGGAATTGATCTGAGAGAATCCATTTTTGACTTCGTACGGAGTGAGCCGTCGGTCGCTGTATTCGCTCCGTACATCAAGACGGAGATGATGGAAAAGATTCTGAAGAATGCGAAAAAATGCAGATATGTGGTTTTAAGATGGGAGCCGAAGGATCTTCTGACAGGGGCAAGTGATATTGAAGTGTATCATCTCTGCAGAAGTTACGGGATACCGGTGTTCAGAAACAGCAGGCTTCATCTGAAGCTGTATCTGTCGGAGAATTCTGCCTATCTCACGACTGCGAATATTTCGGAAAGAGCCATGGCAGATGAAAATTCCTTACTTTTTAATTATGAACTTGGAACGAGGTTGGAGACTTTGAGCCTCGAAGATAGGCTCTATCTGCAGAAGATTGTAGACAGCAGTATTCTTCTCGATGACAGTATTGTAGAAGAAATCAAAAGACAGCTTGAGGCAGTGGACTCTCTTCTGGATCTGCAGGATTTTACCTTGGACTTCGGGACCGATGACAAGGATTTTCTTCTATCTTCGCTGCCTATGTCGGAGGACATTGAAGAGCTGATCCGTTTTTACAGAGAGAAGAAAGCTCCGCGAGGAGAAAAACTTGACTGTCTAGTGCATGATCTGTCATTATATAATATCCCGTCAGGACTTTCTGAGAACGAGTGCAGGGACATTCTGAAGGAGAGATTTTTTCGTCATGAATTCATACGTGCATTTATGGATGAGCTGGAAATGAACGACGGTGAACTGTATTTCGGTCATGTACGACGCTGGATAGCGGACAACTGTGCAGACTGCCCGACGCCTCGTCCTTTTGAAGTGACAAAAAATGTGCAGATACTCTACCACTGGTTTGATGAACTTGGACAGGGAGAATTTACGGTCTCTGTCCCCGGAACCCATTCACAGAGAATCCGTTGGAATAAGTGGTAAGGGCAGGTTTTGATGCCGATGTAGGGACAGGTTTCGAAACCTGTCCCTTCGTCAGAAATCCTTTTCTTCATCGTAACGGATTAAAAAGACTTTGATTGTAATACCATTTATGATTTCGGTTCCTTCCGTTAGGCGTTCTGGATACAGAATCACATTGGGCACAAATACGAGATAGACTCCTTCTGAGAGTCCGAGGCTTTTGCAGTAATAGGCCAGCTGTTTTTTTCCTTCCTGAAACTGTCTGTCGTACCGGTAAATCTTTGTCTCTATCAGATATTCGCGTCCCAGAACATTGATGATGAGATCACTGTTGCCGAGAGAAGCCTGTGCTTCTCTGTAGCTTTTTGCACGAATCATCTGCAGGAAAGACTGAATGTATGTTTCAAAACTGTATACCATCACTGCTTCAGGAATGGATTTGTAATTTCCATTCTCGTCTTTTTCCCGGAACGGCCTGAAGCTTCTTCTTGCGATGTATTCCCTGAAGGAATCAATCAGCTTATCCAGATAAAACTCTCCATTCTCATCTTTGAGGATATCATAAATGGGAAGAGTGCTCTTGATCCTGTCGCTTTCCCCGTTTGAATAGGGAAATAGCTCATCATATAATCTCTTTTTGTATAAAGGAACCCAGAATTTCACATTTCCGTCAGAACCTTTTCTGATCAGACCGGCTGTATGCAGATCCTTGATGGCAGGCTGACCTATCTTGAAAGGGACATCTGTTTCCTGAAAGAGAAGGCCTTCCACAAACTTTCTGTGTTTTCCCGCCTTGTTGATGACATTGGAAATATTCTTGTCTATTGCTTCCGTAAGATACCAGTCTTCTGTTTTGAGATAATCATTATAATCTATTTCTTTTTTAACAGGATTCTGTGCAGTGAGACGCCTTGCGAAACCGTTTACAAGTCCGGGCTGATTGGCAGTGATTTCACTGATCTTCCGAATGACATCCGGATGAAAAATCTGTCCAGACTCAGATTCATGCTGCCCAATCAGTTCTCTGGTTTCCTCATCTGTAAAATACGGTATATCCAGTTCATCTGCAATATTGAAAGGACTGGCGTTGTCCTGAATGATTCCTGTGATATTGGATACCCCCACAAGTATGACCGACTTCAGAGAATGGTATTCGCGAGAGTGGTAAGCATTTCTTATCGAATGAAGAAAATCATTCAGATAATCATGATTGATTCCTTCCACTTCATCAATGATGAGAACAAATCTCTGATCTCTTGTTTTTTCCAGTGTATGAAACAGATCTGCAAGTTCTTTGCCTGCAAAATTCAACTCCCAGCTTTCCGAAATTTTATCTGCAAGCCTTTCCAGAAAAACATTCAGACTCGCGTTCCTGTAATTCTCAAAATTGATATGGCAGACCTTCCATCCTTCTTTTTCCAGTTCAACTGCAAGGAGCCGGAAGTATGTGCTTTTGCCTGTCTGGCGGGGAGCCCAGATGGTGAAATACCGGCTTCTGTAAACAAGGTCCTTCCCTGTTTCAATCAGGTCAGGACGCAGAAGAGTATAATGTTCCCAGACATGGTTTGGACCCGATGTATTGAAATACCGTTTCTGTTTCTTCTCAGCCATATGACTTGCAATGTAATTGAAAAGCGTGATGCTGTAAAGGACAAAATAGACTTGATTTAAGGGAGGGCCTGCCCGACATAAAAGAAGACAGATAAAAGTTTAGAGCCGCAGTCAGTGCAAGTCCGGACAATGGGTCTGCATACAGAAGCTTTGGAGGAACAATGCTGGATAAAATCAAGATTAATATTGAGGATGTTGTCAGAGCGGATATTGAAGCAGATCCGAACATGAAAAGGATGAAGAAGTATGTGGATGAAATGTATTCGCAGAATATTTATGATGCACATCTGAAGAAATATCTCAAAACAGCACTGGAAGTCACATCCCATTCTCATCCTGCTCTTTTTTCTTATATAGATGACATAATGAAACAGTTCGACATCAAGGCAAATGTCAGAGTTTTCAAGGCAAAGGAGTCCGGCACTGAAAATGCTCTCGTGGTTGCAGACAAAGACAATATTCTGATTGTATTCTGCGACAATATACTGAATCTTATAGAACCGGGACCGGAACTGAAAAGTGTGATCGGTCATGAATTCGGACATTTTTTATTTAAACATCATGAAAAAAGAGATGAAAAATATCTTCAGGGACTTGCCGCTATGTTTCCTCCGGAAGCACTGAGTCCGGCAGAAAAGAAGTTTCTCAAGGATCCCAAAAATGAAAATCTTATCAGTCTGGCATTTCTTGCAAGTCAGCTGAGTGAGCTGAATGCAGACAGGGTCGGGCTTCTGGCATGTATGGATCTGGATGCTGCGATCATTTCCGGAATCAAACTTTCGGCTGGCAAGGTGGATAAATTCGGAACATATAATGCAATGGATTTTATTTCTCAGGCAGAATCCCTGATTCAGAAGGGAAATTTTTTTGATCCCGAGGATATCCGGATTACTCACCCTCTGGAAGTTCTGCGTGCCTACGCACTGAATTATTTTTATCACTCAGATGTATTCAAGGAACTGACAGGCAAAGGAAGCGGAAAAAGCAGACTTTCTGATTTCAATAAAATACTTCACAATATTGTGTATATATATCCTCTCGGTGAAGGAGCTGAGGAAGAGAAATCAAAAACGAAAGACACTGGCGCATTAAAACAGTCAGAGATGGACGAATATGAGTATGAACTGTTTCGCTATATGTCTGCTTATTATATTGCCGCTGCCGACGGAAAAATAACTAAGGCAGAGTCTGAGTCTCTATACAATATTATCAAAAATGAAGAAATCTATAACAGAGTGCTTGAGTTTACTGAAAATCTGCCGGATGAAGATTTTAATAAAACTTTCGATGCACTGGCAAAAAAGGCCTGCGGTTTTGAAAGCAGGGTAAAGACTTCCATTATCAAGCTGATGATCAAGACAGCCAAAGCAGACAGAAAAATTGCTGAGGAAGAAATCACTGCCATCATCGGTGTGTCCCAGTCTATGGATGCAGACAAACAGTGCAGAATCCAATTGAAGAACGCTTTCGGTCGAGAGTATTGAAATTTATAATTTCTCTTCCCATTGCCACTTTGATAAAAGACGGCGGATTTTCAGATTCCTGAATTGCAGAGATGACAGATGAGATACTGAGCTTCCTTTCTGTTGAGCTGAATCCTGCAATCACTTTGGCAAATTCCACAGCCAGATGTTTAAGACGTTCGGTCGGAATGAATGCTATGAAATCGGAACGGACAACGACAACTCCTCTGCCGGCAGAAAACATCCCGACAACACACCAACCCTCTTCAGTCAACCCTTCCGGTTCGAATGGCATAGATTCATTGTGTGTAACTTACTTTTCTGTCAACAATAATTGTTACTGCAGCGACTCAGGAATAATTCAAAACTGATTTTGCGACTATTTCGCAAGATCAGTTTTTAAGTTTGTTTTGGGTTTCCAAAAAAAATTACTTTGACATATAAAAACTTTTGAATAAAAAGTCTTGGTACTGTCAAGAAACAGTGCACCGAAAGCTGTGCGATAATAAAAGAGGAAAGCAAGTATGTTTTATGACTAAAATATGCATTAAAGACTTGAAAACAGTATTCATAAATGTTCTATTTTTTCTCTTGTGCAGCTTTCTGATTGATAACAGACTGTCTGCCCAGGACCCGAAAACCGGTTCTCTCAATTCCGGATTTCAGTTTTCCTATCTTGAAGATACTGAGAACAGACTCACTGTAAAAGAAATTCTGAAGCCTGAAAATCAATCCAAGTTTATTAATACAGAAAAGGATTATTTCCATTTCAATCAATCTAAGGTATGGCATTGGATAAAAATCCATCCCGAAAAAAATACTGATCTGCAGAACCTGCTTCTGGAAGTATCTGAAGCAAAACTTGAGTATGTGAATTTCTATTTTCAGGATGAGAACGGCGGCTGGCAGGTTCTGAACAACGGGTATTCTGTTCCGCTCAGTCAGAAATTTAAAAAGCACTATTTTCCTGTATTTCCTCTGAATCAATCTCAATCCGATTTTTATCTTCAAGTCAAAGGAAATCTTCAGCCTATACCGATCAGAATAATAAAACAGGAAAATTTTGAAGAAAAGCATTTTTACAAAAATCTGCAGTACGGTTTTTACGCCGGATTCATGATGTTTATTATTATAAATAATTTTATATTAGGAGTTCTTTCCCGCAGTGGAGTTTATCTGATTTATTCGTTTGCAGTCGCAGGTTATCTTTTTAATTCACTTCTGATCAGCGGTTATTCAAAACTGCTGGGAGAATTTGACTGTCTGCGCTGGCTCTGCATTAATTCAGCAGTAAATCTGTTTGCTATGACCTGGTATGCAAAAAAATTCCTCAATATTTCATTCATAGAAAAAGAAGGAAAGTTTCTGGGTTTTCTGTTCATTTTCACTTTTTTTGCCGGACTCCTGAGTTTTCTTTTTCCTGCGAGTGATGCATTTCTCGGAACTCAGGCCCTTGCTATGCTGAATCTTTTCGGTCTGTCCGGAGCAGCGGCCCTATCAGTCAGAAAGGGGAAGAAATTTGCGGATCTGTATTTATATGCAATTCTGGCTTTTACATTATTCGGAATACTGGAAATCATTCATATCAATACAGGTTATCCTTCGTATTTTTTGGTATCCTATGTAGAATGGAGCTGGTTTTCCGAGTCTGCCATTCTTGCATTTGCACTGAACAGAAAAATTGAGTATGATAAGTCTCAGCTGGAAATTCGAAATCACAAAGTGGAAAGTGAAACACTCCATATTATTACTGTGCAGAATGAACTGCTGGAAAAGAAAGTGCAGGAGAGAACAGAAGAGCTTCTCTGTCAGAATGAAAAACTGAAAGCAGCTGAAGAAAAACTGAATCAGAATATAAAAAAACTTACAGATGCTCAGGAAACAGTGGCTGTGACTCTGGCTCAGAATGAAGCAGTGACGGCAGCTCTGAACAACAGCACAATCGTTTCAATCGCCGATCTGAATGGAAATATCATTACAGTGAATTCAATGTTCTGCAATGTTTCCGGTTATTCGGCAGAAGAACTTTTAGGCAAAAATCACAGGATTGTCAATTCAGGAGTCCACTCGAAAGAATTCTGGGCTGAAATGTGGAAAACTGTTTCTTCGGGGAAAGTCTGGCAGGCTGAAGTCTGCAACCGTGCAAAGAACGGAGAGCTGTACTGGGTAGACACCGTCATGAATCCAGTATATGATAAAAATGATAAAATAATTCAATATATTTCAATTCGAACTTTGATCACTGAAAGGAAAAAAGCGGAACAGGAACTGCTGGCTCAGAAACTTTACACTGACACACTTCTTGCTTCCATTCCTGATCTCGTTTTTGTTCTGGACAGGGAAGGAAAATTTCTGGAATACAGGGCAGGCAGGAGCACGGAACTTTCAATGCCTGTGGAAGAATTTATGAACAGAAATATATCTGAAGTATTTCCTCCAGAATTTGTGAAATCAGTAAGAGATTGTATGCTCAAAGCTTTTTCCGGCAGAACTTCAGCCAGTTTTGAATATCAGATGCCTGTGAAAAATGTAAATTACGATTATGAAGCAAGGTTTGCTCCTATAGGTAATGAAAAGGTAATTATACTTGTTCAGAATATTACAGAACGCAAAGAGGCTGAAAAAAAGCTGATTGAATCAGAGACTAAACTCAGAGGCATTCTGGACAGCACAACAGAGATTAATATACTGATCAGTCCCGATTATAAGATACTGTCCTTCAATAAGATCGCCGGTCAGAAAATGGAACAGATTCTCAAAAAACCTCCCGCACTGTATGATGATTTCAGACAGTACCTTCTTCCAGGAACCGAAGAGGGTTTTTATGAACATTTTAATAAGGCATTGAACGGAGAAAATCTTCATCTGGAGAAAGAATTAATTTTTAAGAAAAGTAAAGTCTGGTTTGAATTCAGATATAACCCTGTCTTTGATACAGATAATAAAGTCATTGCAGTCAGTATGAATACAACTGATATAAACAAACGCAAGGAAGCAGAAATTGCTCTGAAGCAGAAAATAGAAATGTTGGATATTATCAACACTCTTCAGCATTCATTCATTGCAGACAGCAGATCATTTGAAGTATTCGAAAAAATGCTTCAGGCACTTTTGGAAATTACAGAAAGCGAATATGGATTCATTGGAGAAGTTCTGTATACTGCTGAAGGGATTCCTTATTTGAAAACATTCGCAATTACGGATATCAGCTGGAATGAAGCCACTAGAAAATTTTATGAAGAAAATTCTTCAAAAGGTCTAGAATTTTATAATCTAAACAGCCTATTTGGTGCAGTGATTACTGATCAGAGGCCGATGATTGCAAACTCACCGGCAGATCATCCTAGAAGAGCAGGACTTCCGGAAGGTCATCCTCCTTTGAATGCTTTTCTTGGACTTCCTCTTTTTGCAGGAAGTAAAATGATAGGTATGGCTGGAGTGTCCAACCGTCCTGGCGGATATGATGAAGCTCTTGTCGAAACTCTTGAACCTCTTCTGACAACGATAGGCAGACTGATTGATGCAGCGAAAGCAAAGTATGCAATGAAGGAAAGCGAAACTAAACTGGCAAGTGTTCTGAATGAAGTTCAGGATGTGATCTGGTCTGTAAGTTTTCCTGATTATAAAACTGTATTCGTTTCTCCTTCCGTAGAAAAACTTTATGGGTATTCAGTGCAGAATTGGATGAATGACAGTGAGCTTTGGTTCAAGGTTATTCATCCGGAAGATAAGGATATTGCTCAGAAGATTGCTTCAAATCTGGAGACTTCAGGCGAATCGTATGCAGAATACAGGACTCAGTGCGGGGACGGCACCATAAAATGGGTATCCAGTAAATCCAGAATCGTGCTCGATGAATTTCATAAGCCGGTGCGCATAGATGGAACCGTTGCTGACATCACAGAACGAAAAATCGCAGAACAGGAACTGCTGAAAGCTAAACTTGCAGCAGAGGATGCCAGCAGAACAAAATCTGAATTTCTGGCCAATATGAGTCATGAAATTCGGACGCCGCTGAATGCGATTATCGGATTTTCTTCTCTCTTGAAGGAAACTGAACTTACGAGTCAGCAGAACTCTTTTATTCACAATTTTGAAACGGCAAGCACCCATCTTCTGAATCTGATTAACGATATTCTGGATTTTGAAAGACTAGAAGCAGGTATGATGCCGAAGGAATCAGTATATTTTAATTATGAACAGTTTGTGCAGGACATTACAGGGATTTATATTGCAAAAGCACATAACAAGGAAATTGAGCTGAATTTTCACTTTAAGCCTGACTCAAATCTCGTAATCGAATCAGAACCTTCTTTCTTAAAACAGATACTCAGCAATCTCGTGAGCAATGCAGTGAAGTTTACCGCAGCCGGACAGGTGCTGATTACTGCTGATCTGCTGAATAGAGACGGCAGGGACTGGATCAGCCTTTCTGTCCGTGATACAGGAATCGGTCTTCCTGACATTTCCGAACATCTGTTTGATCCCTTTGTTCAGGCAGATATGTCTGTTACTCGAAAATACGGCGGGACCGGCCTTGGACTGGCGATCGTGAAAAAAATGGCAGAGAGACTTGGCGGTACTGTTTCTGCTCGAAATGCAGAAAAGGGTTCCGGTGCAGAGTTTCTGGCTGAAATACCGGTAAATGTTCAGGAAGAAAGCCGTAATGATATTTATGATACAAAACTGCTGAAGGGCGTCAGAATTATGATAATTTCCAAGCAGGAGGGATTTCGTAAAATTATATATGAATATTCTGTTCAATGGAATCTGCAGTGTGATTTAAATGAAAATCCAGAAAATGCCATCCACATTCTGAGAGCAGAAAAGGAAAAAGGGAATCCATATAAAATTATAATTATTGATAATGATTATATAGAATCCAAAGCAAAAGAGCTGATTATTCAGATCAATGCAGATTCAAAGATTTCGGATATCAGGATACTGCTTTTTTCTTCAAAAAGTTTTTCAGCATCTGATTCAGTATCAGAAAGTATTATGAAGCCGGTGACAAAATCGGCTTTTCTTGATCTGCTCCGCAATGCGGTCGGTCTGAGAAATGTTTCTGTAAAGAAAACTGCATCTGCTGAAACTCAGCAAATCACTCTCCCTTCTGCAGCGAATCCCATACTGGTTGCCGAAGACAATACTGTCAATCAGAATCTGATGAAAGCAATGCTGAGAAAACTTAATTATGAATGCATTATAGTTTCAAACGGGAGCGAGGCTGTCGATATGCTCAGAATAAGGGATGATTTTTCTATGATTTTTCTGGATATTCAGATGCCTGTTATGGATGGAATTCAGACACTGAAGGAAATCAGAAATAATAAACTCTGCCCCTCTTCAAAAATCATTGCACTGACAGCAAATAATATGCCTGGCGACAGAGAAGCATATCTCTCGGAAGGTTTTGACGACTTCCTGCCGAAGCCTATCACGTTGAATATGCTGAAGGATATTATCTGGAGATGGCAGGAGGTCTGAATGCCCGGATTTCTATCAGTGCCCTATCGGAGCTTTTTACACAGTCTCGCTTAAAAAGGCTGCATCTTCATCATTTCTTCAGTTTTATTAATGGAAAATCATTGACTCGTTCATTCATATAGTCAGCATCCGGCCACTAGAAGCCCGTCCACATAATAGTCGTTCATCAGATCCTGCAGAGCCAGAAAACCGGTCTGCATATACTGTGATGTAAATGAAATATAATCTAATGCAAACTTCCCCTCGTAGTCGAAATATCCTTCGGGTGTGTAGACTGCAGATGTATTGTCCTTGAAAAAAACCTGAGTGGCAAGGAGAGTGCCTTTATCCAGATTCCAGTATTTGACAGTATTGTCAGCGGAGGATGTATCCGTCCAGACTCCATACCTTCGCTGTATTATCATAGGAAGCAGTGGTCAATGTCTTCCCGTCAGGTGAATAGGATATATGTTCTACCCGTTAGAATGTCCATTCTGTATTAGAATCTCACCTTATGCAGGTGGGGCGTTTTTGGAGTTTTGGAGTTCGATTTGTTCTTTCTCGGAGAGACTTTGCGTCTGACTCAGGAATCAAAAGAAAATAAAAATACCCTCTTCTTTTGGGTCAGTATCTAGAAATTGAAAGTTGTGCGGAAAAAGAAGAAAGACTGCATCGGAACAAAAACTAGCCATATATACAGTATAATGAAAACATTTGGTTTTCCAGAAAAAATAACAGACCGGATAATTTTATAACAGTGAAAAACAGTCGAATTCCTATACAAAGGGATTTTCCCGCAAGAGGATTTTATGAAAAAATTACTTTTATTGCCCGTCGCGATTATGATAGGTTTCATTCCGTATGCACAGGGGAACTCCGTCAAGATCCGGCATAGGCTCATATACTGCATCTTTTGCACAAAAAATCGGAACCTTAGCATAAAAAAATTTGACAGTTCAGAAAAGGGAAAGTCTAAATATCCAAAGGGAATTTCCCACAAAGAGGATTTTATGAAAAAAATACTTGTATTGCTCGTCGCGATTATGATGAGTTTTGGTGCGTATGCAAAAGACACAAAAAAAGATTCCAAGAAAGACGGCAAGGAAACTTCTGAAAAGAAGCACGGAAAGGTCAACCTGAATACAGCTTCTCAGGCTGAACTCGAAACTGTAACCGGAATCGGACCTGCAAAGGCAAAAGCAATTATCGACTACAGAAAGAAAAATGGAAAATTCAAAAAAGTGGAAGAACTTGATGAAGTTCCAGGATTCGGAAAAGCAACTGTAGACAAAGTTAAATCAGAACTTACAGTAAAATAATTTTCCTATCCGTGCCTCGTAAAGAGGCCGGATTTCCAAAATAACTTCACAAATCCCTACGGATTCAAACCACCCTTGATCCAGCAGTACACCGCCTGAGCAATCGTCGAATTTGAATTCACCGACATTGTGCCTGACGTAATTTTCTGATAGATCAGACTGTTTGCAGGATCTCCCGAAACGGCCTTTGCCTTTACGGAATTATAACTTGTCATATCGAGTCCAGACTGCGAAGAGGCAGTATTGTGACACCCGCTTTTGGCGCAATTTGACGTAGTTCCCGCTGAAGCCAAAGTGGAAAAGGCAGGATTCGACACTGAACAGCTGAATGTGCTTGAAGCAGTCAAACCGGAAGTTCCAGTCGTGCCTGCGCTCAATCCGGATGCAGACCGTGAAGCGAGTGCAACAAGGGCAATCAGTTTGGAATTGTCCTCTTTCTTCTCATTACAATTGCCGAAGATCAGCAATACAAATGTCAAAAATGAAACGTATGCTTTCATAGTATTTGAAAATCCTTTTAAGTATTTGATTTCATCCGCATATAAAGGGAACAAAATACTCCATCAAATGCAGTCATTCCTCAAACCAACCGTCATTTTTACAGATGCAGGATGGAAGTCAAAAATATATTTCCAGAAAATGCTCAGTCTGAGACATCTGACGTTATGAATGAATTCCGTTTATGCCTGTTCCGAAATATGCAGAATAAGAATAAACTTTAATAGATTGAATTTTTTACTTTTCATTCTGTTTACAGTAAAGGAATTTATTTACTATCCTCTATGAATATCATTGAACATATTTATTTTTCCGAAAGCTCATTGGGGCGATTCCCTGTGCTCATCTACAGCATCATCATTTCTGCTTATCTTCTGCTTCACCCTGCACGTTCCCTTCAAAGCAGACTGGCTGGATTCTATTTCATATTTGCAGCGCTTTTCCATTTCGGATTTTTCTGGGCACATTCTGTTTACCGACCAATCGGTGCTCTCGGTTATTATCTGACTGCTCTTTCCCCGGCAGGAATTGCAGTTCTGCTGCAGTTTGCCTATCTTTTTCCGAAAGATCATATGCAGAAGGAAAGAAAAGCGGCACTGATGATAAGTGCTCTGATTGCAATTTACGCCTGCATTGACTATTTTTATTCTGCTTCAGTCTCTCCGATTAAAATTTTTTCTCCAGGATACGGAAGCACTTACATTTCAAAGGCTGTTCCTTTTGCAAACGCCGCATTATTTTTATGGATTATCATCGTTTTTTTAAGAAAGACAGTTTACCATTCCAGAACATTCCATGCAGAATCCGGAAATCATTTTTCCTCCATCATCTTTCCGGGAGGAAAAGAAGCTGTCACCTGTCGAAATTTTGCTCTGATAGGCACATTCGAACTCCTTAATGCAGGAATTCTTACTTCCGGCCTACTGTTCAGGAGCCTTACGTTCATTCAACTGCAAACTGTAATGAATTTTTCATTCTTTTTCATTTCTTCTGCATATGTAATTCTGTTTCTGAGATATTTGAGCGGATCTACTCCTATTTCATTCAAAATTATCAATTTCGGACTGCTGGGTTCGCTCGTTCTGTCTGTCCTCGCCGGAAATATTCAGATCTCGGGGTCGGAAAAAAATTTTCAAATGACTAGAAATCAGGAAATCGACAGAATACTTCTTTCATTTGAACTGAATGAAATGAAAACACGCGAGGATATTCCGGAAAACCTGGAATTTATTGTGAAATTCAAAAATGGGCAAGAACCGGAATCTGTTTATAAAACAGCGAATATCGAAATTCCCGAACGGCTGAATCTTTGGGACAGAACTCCGAGTCTTCTGGAATTCAGCGACAGTCCCAAATACCTGCCGTCATCCGAGCTGAGTAAAAACTCTAAAAAACTGTATTATACGAGAATATCGGAGAAGAATATTCAGTTTTATCCTGCCGTTTACAAAAATGAACTGTACGGAATTGGATTCAATGATCTTCAGTTCAGAAAATTCATACATCCGCATATAGTCAGTCTATTTTCTCTTTACTTATATTCTTTAGTGATCAACCTCATTCTTCTTCCTCTGCTTCTTTCCAGAAACTTCAGTCAGCCATTCAGACAGATTTTAGCAGGTCTGTATCAGAAAACAGAAATGCTTCTCATTCCATCCTCAGGAAAAGATCTGAGAAACGAACTGGAGATTCTGAATGAAACTCTGATTCAGATAAAGGAGGACATTGAAGAAAAGGAACTCATTCAGAAAGAGTTTGCTGAACTGAAAGAAAAGGTTTCCAATGCACAGGATTCCAAATCAAAGGAAGGCTCTCTGAAGGACAGCACTGTCAGGAAGGTAAATACTGTAATCAGCTATCTGAAAGAAAACTTCAACTATGAACTTTCGAGAGAAGGACTGGCATCAATGGTTCATCTGAGTCCGGGAAGACTTGGTAAAAACTTCAAACAGATTACAGGACTGAAAATAAACGAATATATCAATAAGCTCAGAATAGAAAAATCGGCACAGCTTCTGCTCGATACGGAGAAGACTGTGATTGAAATTGCCTATGAAGTCGGTTTTGAATCCCTCAGAACATTCAACAGAGTATTTTTCTCTGAAACCAAAATGAATCCCGGACAATACCGTCAAAAAAAGCAGGACAATTCGAAACATGACTTGGATTGACCAGACTTGTTTTGAAAAATGTGCGATTCTGATCTCAACACCGAAAAAAGGAACAAACAAAAATGAGATCAACAAAAGCAAAAACAATCTTCCTCTCCGCTCTGCTTTCAGCACTTATCGGGTGTGCAAAAACAGAAAATAAAAAATCCAATGTTCTGATTCCTCTAGCATTGCTTGGAACAGAACAGGCTTATCGCTCAGAAAGCAGCTTTAATGAAATTTCCGCAGATGGAAAATCACCGATGACCGGACCTGATCTGGCTCCTGCAAATCTGAATGAACTTTCTTCTGCATCTGATGCAGAACTTATGAAAAACATTCAGTCCAATATTCGGGACGGCGAAATCGGCGTAGAAGGAAATCTCCCTTTGACAGTCAGTCTGCTGAACGGATTCAGTTCTGCAGGAACAAATATTCAGAACTCATACTTTGCAGATGCTTCCGGAAAAAAACTGTATACAAGAATTACAGTAAGCGGAAATAAAATCACTCTGATCCCGCAGATCAGACTTCAGCCAAGCAAATCCTACACTGCAGTCATCGGCGGAGTGCTCAGTCCTGAAGGAAAAAGTTTCGGGAGCATAAAAATTCATTATAAAAATGCTGATCTGGACTACGGTCTTTACTGGTATGGAAAAAACGGAGTCTGTGAAAAATATTTCCCCGGAGTTCCAAATGCATTTTACAATCCTTCGCAGAAAACAGTCGTATTCTCTCACGGCTGGCAGTCAAATTCTGTCACTGGAACAGATGCTTACGGCAGAACAGGATTCAGATATGAGATTTTCTACTGGGCTGAAAGCGATTTCAAAGGATCTCCTGGACTGAATGGACTTCAAAAATTCACAAACCACAGCTGGATAGACAAAGGATGGAATACCGGAATCACTTACTGGAATCAGTTTGCAGACGATGATCTTTTCGGTGCAGAAGCAAAAATCTGGAATCTTGCAGGCGGACCAAAAGGAAGCAGATACAGAACTCTCGATGATGCAGGAACTGATCTGTATAAAGACTGGAACAGAAAAGTAAAGTTCAATGGAACAGAAGTGGAAGCAGATTCAGTAGGTGCTATGCTCAGCCTGTATGTGGTAGATGCTCTGAAGCAGAATACATCCGGAAATATCCGTCTCGTCGGTCACTCTCTTGGAAATCAGGTCATCACAAACATAGCTGATCACGTAAATTCTGCAGGAATCAAAATCAGCAGAATCGCTCTTCTTGATCCTGCGTGGACTGACGGCGCAAAGGATTATCTTCCGAAAGTCACTCAGGAAGATATGAACATTCATCTGAATCATAACGGAGTCAAAGCTCTCGATGCAGGAAGTCTGGGAACAAATTTCTGGCTGGTAGAATATTCCAGAAAAATTCTATACACTATAATGAACAGGCACTGGAGCACAGGCATTGTTGTGGAAAGATACAACTCCACTCCTCTGAATCTTTATCTTCCAGTCATGGATGAAAACGACAAACTGAGCAAGCAGATTGCTGTAATAGACGTAAAACCTTGGTACTACAGCGTGGATCAGATTGGACCAAAGCATGTATCCATACGTCATCATTATTTCTGGTCAATGGAATCAGAGGCTCCGGTAGAATGCACTGTTCTTTTCGGAATCCGCAGAAAAACAGGAAACATATCCGGAAGTGCTGCATCGCCTGACACAAGAATCAGAGAAATGATGCTTGGCGGATACTATTACTCTCAAGTGGAAGGACGCTACACTGCAGATCCTTCTGATGACTGGTTTGAAAGAAAGATCAAACTTTAATCAAAGCTTTTCAGCAGAAAATCCGGGCTTAGAAACAAGCCCGGATTTTTTTTATTCCGCTCTTAGACAATAGAGTTGTTGAAACTAATTTTCAACAACTCTAATTCTCATCCGACAATATCTTTCTCGATACTCCATAAATATTATATGTTTTTATACTTTCCGATTCGGACAGATTGAGATCTTTTGGACTCTGAAATTTGCAGGATGATTTTATCAGTTCATATACATTCTGACTCACACGAATTTTACCGTATTCACCAGCTGATTCAATGTGCTTTGCAGTCAGAATTTCGCTTTCAAGGGTATGCATTTTGCTTATGCCTTCTTCAGTTTTTCCTGAATGAATCCCGATGCGCAGACTGAATTTTACATTGTGTTTTCCGTTAAACATTTCGACATACTGAAGAGATTTCACTGCACACCTGACTGCCTGTTCTGCATGGTTCAGATCATTTTTCATTTCCTTTCTTGAAATAAATGCAAGATCGAGAGAAGAAAGTTTTTCAAATTCTGAGGCAGAAAACAAAGCTTCAAGTTCATTTTCCATTTCCTTAATATAAAGATGGATTCCCTGAGAAGATGCAGAAGAATTAGCAGATTCTTCAAAATGAATATATAGAAAAATGACAGAAAAATCATTTTGGATAAAACTGGAAAGATTTTCTATATTCACCAGATTTTTCTTTCCGCCGCCGAAATATTCCAGCCTCAGAACAGATAAATCGTCCGTAATCTCTCCAAGTGACTGAATTTTATCAATAATTTTCTGAATATTTCCTTCACAGTCTTCTACAGTCTGAACAAATATTTTTTCATTATAATTCATTGATTTTGATTCATTTGAGGCATCGTCTGAAACAAGGATATCATCTCTGCCGTCTGATCCTGCGATTACAATATCGCCCGATCTCAATAGAGTTTCCCGGATTGTAAGTGAAAGTCCCTGCAGATCAACGCCAACCTTATATTCGGGCCTTTCTTCAGATATAAATGCTGCTTTTTTATCCCGCAAAAGTACAGCTTCAGGATGCTCAGCATTGATATGAAAAAAATGTCCAGTTTCTTCTTCGAGCACCCCGAGAAAAACTGAAACAAGCATACTTCCGTCAAAAGAAATAAAGACTGACTGCAGTTCCTGATAAACAGTCTTCAGCCATACTCTCGGTGGAAGATTTCTCATTGAATCAGATACCTTAGTTCTGCTGATTATGGACTGAAAAAGACTTCCGAGCACAATGATCCCTCCGTTTCCCTGAAGAGACTTTCCCATTGCATCAGCATTCAATACGACAGTAAAATCCTTGTGCTGAAGCCGAAGACGGACAGCAGTGCAGTAATCACCCCCAATCTCATACCTGCGTTTTTTGAATTCAAACTCTTTCTTCTGTTTCACTTTAAATTCCACGCTGACTGAAGGTGTCTTAAAGCCCGGATGTGAAAGAGGACCTACGAGCAGACTCGAAAGAAAATAATCAGCATCCTGTTTTGTCTTCAGATCATTGATCTTATCGAGGCTGTCCTGAAGCTGCCTAGTCCGCTCTTCTACTTTTACTTCCAGATTTTTGGCATAATCTTCGAGCTGATTCTGAGCTGACTCAATGGAACTGACCATATTGTTGAACGAATTTGTGAGAAAACCGATCTCATCATACACATCCACTTTCACATGAACCTTCAGATTTCCCTCATTGATTTCCTTCACCCCTTCAAGCAGCCTCTTTAAAGGAAGAACAAGATTGATCTTGAAAAACAGAGGAAAAACAGTCAGGAGCAGAAAGACAAGAAATGCCAAAGTCAGAGTTTCAGCAAGAACTATATCATGAATTTTCTTTCTATAATCCTTATAACTGAAACCAAACTCGATCAAAGATTCATTGTCCAGTTTTACTATATAATATATATATCTTTCTGCTTCTGCAATTCTGTAATACCTTTGATTCGGGAGGAGCGGAAATTCATTGAGTCTGTCCATCGCCTTTTTCTCTGCTTCAGAAACGGAAAGGCCTCTGTTCTGATTTTGAATTTTTCTGACAAGGTTCTTCAGACTGAACTGTTTTTCTGATTCATCACTTTTCATCAGAATCTCATTGTTTATTTTTCCTTTTGTATGCCGGATCACATTGTAAATTTGACTGAATATTCCCGA
Source organism: Spirochaetota bacterium (assembly GCA_052033835.1). Taxonomy (GTDB): domain Bacteria; phylum Spirochaetota; class Leptospiria; order Leptospirales; family Leptospiraceae; genus DAORDI01. The sequence goes on along the minus strand of JBPOJG010000514.1, from coordinate 6,913 downwards.
TGTATTTTTTCTCAGGACAACATATTCAATATTATCTGTATACATAGAATTTTTCTGCCAGTCTGGGTTGGAAAGAATTCCATTGATGAGCGAAATATTCTCTCGGTCATGACTGTCTTCAGCTCTGGAAATGGAACGGGATCCGATCAAACTGGAAACAACAAGAAGAAAAACAAGAGCAACTCCCACGATCTTGATCATAAAAGTCACATTTTTCCGACTGCTGTTCACATACACTACAGTATATGCAAGATATATGAGCATAAACCCTGAACTCATCATCAGGTTCATAACAGTATGAGATACAAAACTTGTCAAAAATCCGGCGGCAACAGTGACGTTAATCACAAACTCGAAAAAAGTCAGGATCAGAAAGGATCTGATCAGCCTGCCCTCTCTGGATACTGGAATAAATATTCTGAAAATAGAACGGAGCAGTAAATTTTTTTCATTATGATCGTTTTGGGTAAATTTCAGCATCTGTCTGATCTGAACGGAGAAAAGCCAGATAAAAAACAGAAACGAGATGACCGGAACAAAGGGCGAAATATACTCGGAAGCATAAATCTGATTCTTAAAATTGAATCTGTAGCCTGCATGATTCGCACTCAAAGTATACTGCACCTGCACAAATAGATAAATCACAAGGCCGATCCATAAAACAATCCTTGGTTCATACTTGTTTAACTTTTCCGGAAGATAATAGACAAACTGAACCTTAAAGAGAACTACCAGAACAATAACACAGGCAATATGCCAGCCGGCCGCTCCGACAGGATGATCGAGTCCGTAACCGAGAAGATAACCGAAATTAAATACAGTCAGTGCTGCAAAAGTAAACCCCAGATAAAGAGCAGTACGCTCCTTCCTGCTGATGATAAAAAGAAACAGACTGATTAGAAATGTCAGAACAGTCGGAGCAAATCTGTCAAAAAAATTTGCACTTAACAGTATGTTGGATAATTCCATATTCTCTCGAAGCTTTTCCAATGACCGGACGGAACCGAACCAATCGGATAAATTAGTATGCAGATTGAATTGTATGTTTTTATGACTATTGAAAATTGAACAGTAAAAAAATCAGTAACGATATCATACAGAGACATAGAAAATTTTTGCCTCAAAAGATACATAGACAGAATAAAAATAACGCTATGGACTGATTCCGACTCTGATTAAAATAAACCAAGGATGCAAATTAAGAAATTTCGCCCATTATCAAAATCTTTTAAGTATTTATCTTTCTTGAGCCAATAAAATCAAGGCTTTTTTTTTAGAAAATGCAATTGAAAAAGATGACGACAGTCAAGTGTTCATATACTGCAATTATAAATCAAGATATCGGCAGTCAGTATCAGTACTGCCGAATGTCAGTCCATCCTCACTTCATTCTGTTCAGAAAAGCCAAATGATCCTGAACAGCTTTCTGTCTGATGGTGAACTTTTCCCTGGAATTGTTTTCTGCGACGTTTTTCAGTATTTCAGAAAAACCTAATGTTCCAAGGGTAATCAGTATTTCAAATGCATTCAGCTCTCTTTTGGCTGTTTCAAAAGGCTCGTCTGCAATTTTTTCCATGCATTTTACATTTTTTTTATCCTGATATGGAATCAAGTTTTCTGCAGCAAGAATTCTGACCGGCTGTATCCTGCCCTTCTGCGCGTATCCGCAGAGCTGCTTTCTGATCTCCTCGGATCTAAATTCCTTAAAGTCTGTCATTGAATACAGAAGCAGAGTATCTGCATTTTTACTGTCCGAAAGAATTCTCTGATACCCTGATTTCTGTTCATCAAAATCACCGTGATTCTTCAAAAAACGCAGAGCAATGATCTGCTCTTCAGCCGGAGACTTTGAATTTTTCAGTATGCCATTCATATATTCCTTGTCTGAAATTTTCCCTTTCTGAAGAATATACTCAAGCACAGCAGTTCTGAGAGTTTTGTCTTCGATGAACGATCTCAAATACTGGTCCTGATCAGAATCCTGACTGGACAGAACCTTGAATGCATCCAGCCTGAGTTCCGATTTTCTGCTGTCTATCTCTTCACACAGAACCTTGACCGCCGGAAGATAGGAATTCTTTCCGAAAAGTTTCAGCAGCTTTTTTCTTCCGTCTTTTTTTTCTGTTTTGAATCTGCCAAGAACAGTGTCCTAGTATTTTTTGGGATCTTTTGATACAAAATTCATTATTTCAAACTCTGTCATAAAATCAGAAACGTAAAGACTGATCATTTTCTCTCTGGAATTTTTTGTATCCTGTTCTGCCAGAGCATAAACTCCGCCGATCCTGTTCCAATAGTTCTGATCCGCAGTCAGTCTGTCTATATAAACATCAGCTTTTCCGCCCAGTTTTCCGAGTTTAGTGCCAAGCTCCTGCTTTCGAAAAAGGGAGTTTTCAGATAATATAGAATTATATATTTTTTCTCCTTCGGATGCGCCAAGTTCCGCAATTCCGAAAAAGAAAATGAGGAGAAATTTTTTACAAAAGATGCCGGCTGATTCGATTTTTTTCATAGGTTCAGACCTCAGATTGAATATATGCCTGTGCAGAAAAAGATCAAGAACTATATTGGTGTTTCGGATTTCGAATTTGCCAGCCCTCTACTAAGGCAGGGCATATTTTTTCTCATGGACCTTGAATTTGCCTACAAGAGAATTTAAGACTGCAGCAAGCTGTTTCAGGAATTCACCCGTAGCAGACAGCTCCTCAGATCTTCCGGAAATGTTATGGAATGTCCTGCTGACATTACTGAGTGACTGATATAGATGAGATATTTCATCATTTCTTTCCATGATGTCTTTGTAAATAAACTTACTTTTTTCGGAAACGGATGAATTCAAAGAATCCAGCCTAGAAAGCCTTGCGGAATAGTCCAGACTCTGTTCTCTAATTTCTGTCTGCATTTTTGCAATTTCCTGAAACCTTTCGGAAATATCGCTGAAAGACAGAACTGTTTCATTTACATTTCTTCGTCCTGACTTCACTGCATCCTGAATTTCACCCAGGATCTGAGCTGCTTTCTTTGTATTTTCAGAAGTGCTTACAGAAAGATTATTGATCTCGGCAGCAACAACCCCGAACCCCCTTCCCGCCTCACCGGATCTGGCAGCTTCAATCGAGGCATTGATGGAAAGCATACCGAGTCTTTTGGAAATATCACTCATAATCCTTACCAGATGTTCCACATTTTTTGCCGAGACTCCGATGTTCTGCATTCCCGAAACAAGATACTCCAGTTCCTGTTTCCCTGCTTCAATTTTACGAAGAGATGTCTGTGATTTTTTCAGACTGTTTCCGAGATACATATCAATATTTTTAAATCCGGAAACAAGATCAGAAAGAAGGTTATGTGCCTGACTTTCAATTTCCTGCTGTTCTGCTGCAGAATCGGATATCTGATGAAAAGATTCTTTGAATGTATCAAAAATGTCTGAAATGTCTTCCAGGCTTGCAGTTTCCTTCTGTATCCCCTGATTCATCACCTCCCATGATGCTGAAATCTCCAAAGCCGAACGGTCCAGAGTGAGTGATTTTTCCTTGATTGTATAAATCATATCTCCGAGACTGGTTAAATATTTATTCATTAAAAAAGCAATAGCTCCTGCCTCCGTTCCATGATCCACATAAATTTCTTTCGTAAGATCACCTTCACCCTTGGCAAGATCTTTGAGAGAGTGAATCAGATCTATCCAGCTTGATCCGGAGCCGTGCTCTGAAATATTCAGACCCTTGTCTTCTTTTTCCTCTCCGACACGTATCCCTATTGTATTTTTTAATAGCCAAAAAATAATGAATCCTAATCCGAATGCCCAGACAGCGCAGACAGCCGTTCCTGTGAGCTGCGGGATAAACTGTATTGCAGGGTCTTTTGAAAAAACAGGTATGGCCAGTGTTCCCAGGATTCCGCAGACTCCATGAACGGGAAAGGCACTCACAACATCATCAAGATGAAACCAGTTTTCCAGAATCCAGGCAGAATAAACAACAGAGATTCCGGCTGCAGCCCCGAGAACAGCAGACTGAATGGATGAAAGCGTATGACAGCCTGCAGTCACTGCCACAAGTCCGCCGAGGACTCCGTTCATACAGTCCTCTACTGAAGAAATTCCGTGAATTGTCCAGGCAATAAATATGGCAAGAAGTCCGCCTGCACTTGCTGAAAGCATTGTATTTACAATGATTATAGGTACTGCATCCGTAAATGCAAGCGTACTTCCTCCGTTGAATCCAAACCAGCCGAACCAGAGAATGAACACTCCCAATACTGAGAATGTAAGATTATGACCCTGTATTTTTCTTGGAGTTCCGTCTGCATTGAATTTGTCTTTTCTTGCACCAAGCAGAATGACTCCTGAAAGAGAAATCCATCCCCCAAGAGAATGCACAACTGTGGAACCTGCAAAATCCACAAAGCCCAATTTTCCAAGCCATCCTCCTCCCCAGGTCCAATGCCCAAAGACCGGATAGATCACTATGGAAACAAGAAGCGATACAATAAGATACGCAGAAAATTTAATTCTCTCAGCAACTGCTCCTGAAACGATTGTAGCTGCCGTTCCCATAAATGCGACCTGAAACAGAAAGAAAGCAAATTCTTTTCCTGTGGAAAGACCTTCTAGAAAGAAAAGATCACCTCCCAGAAAACCGTTCAGTGAAGTGCCGAACATAAATGCGAAACCGACCATGAAGAAAGCCATCGTTCCGACAATATAGTCCATTAAGTTCTTAATAGCTACATTGATTGTATTCTTAAGTCTGGAAAGACCAGTTTCAAGCATAAGAAATCCAGCCTGCATAAAAAACACAAGTGCAGCTGAAATGATCACCCAGATCGGATCAACTGTCTTGGCAAATTCTCTGCCGGCCGGTTCAGCTGCAGAAAGTGAAACTGCAGCGAAGATCAGAGCAATAAATTTTTTCATTTGAAAATCCTCGCAGGATTAAATAATGTAGTCAATATTTTCCGGCCATAGGTGATTTCAATCACAAAGAATTCCAATCTTTCAGAATTTTTTGCGTTTCTGAGACGAAGGTGTCTGCATAATCCAATCCCTCTTTTAAAAATTTTTTTTATAATAATGGAATTTATATTTTTCTCTGAAATGAAAGTTTTTCTCAAGAATATGAAACAGCTATCAGGCAGAATTCTGCTATGCAGCTCTATTACCCTGCTTTTAAATTCTCTTACGATATAATCCAATGAGCAGTTACAGAAAAATTACAGACTACAGATCTCATATCCTATTTGCGTCATATGAGCTCAGATTTCCGAGTATATAGCAGGATATTTATTCAGTTTCTTTCTGAAAAGCGGATTTTCGGCAAGTGTAGATAGAAAACTTTACACCGCAGTTCAATTGAATATTATTTCATTATAATATATTTTCACAACTTCTAATAACGAAGCATCGCAAACTGCTGCGCTCCGCCTTTCGGGCTATTAGAATTCGGGGCGGAGCATTTATAGAAAGATTGAGATTGTTCGATAAACCCGCCTCGAGTCAATGAGGTGTCAATAAGCGGCAAATGCAGATTATCGACAAAAGAGAGGCTAAGTTCCTGCCTGCAGCAGTGCAGTCCCACCGAAGACAGTAAATTCAAAAATCCAATATAACAGACAATATTCAGTAAAACAGATTTTTGTCCAATATAACAGAATTTATTCTTGCGTAAAAACCAGCCTGATTTTATCTGGTTTTCTAACAAAGAAGGAGGGAATCAGATGAAAAGAGTTCTGATCAGAAATTTATTAGGAGTGTTTTTAGTATGCCTCTGCTGCGAGATTCTCTCTCAGGAAGTGCCTAAAAAAAAGGTGAATGCAAAAGACGTGAATGCAAAAGAAGCAGAAGAGGACAAACCTCTAAGTTTGGATCCTCCGAGTGATCTCAAATACGATGCTCAGCCGAATGACGGGAAGGGAATACCGGAGATTCAGGCTGAGCTCGCGAAAGAGGAACCTTATAAGAGTCCTTACAAAGGGAAACTTCCAGGAGAGTTTATGAGGACAATGCTCCTCGCACCGGATCATCAGGATGCAGTGAGAAAAGTAGACAGGCTCTGGTTTGCAGATATCATCCGGACAGGCTTTCAGCTTCGTCCCAGATTTGACTACACTCATAATCTGGACTTTGACAAAAGAACTCAGGATGACAGAAATTTCGGAACACAGAATTCTCAGCTCTGGTTTGTAATTGATCCTCATCCGAACGTTGCTGCAAAAATTACGTTTCAGGATGTACGTGTTTTCGGAGGATCTCAGACAAGAAAAGACGGACAGCTCGGTTATCTTGGACTTTCCAATTCTGCCGGTATCGAAGTCTCATCTGCACCGACGTCAACCACTTCTGTAAGCGTAAAGAACAATACTGATCTTCGGGAAGGATTCATTCTTCTGAAAAATCTTCTTCCAGGAGCGGAGTTTTACATCGGAAGGCAGGTTCTGGGATTCGGAGACAACAGATATGTGGGAGGCCGAAATGACGGTCAGACAGGAAACTCTTTTGATGCATTTAGGATAAAGTATAATTACAAAAATTTTCAGACTGAAGCCTTCACTTCCATAGTCGCTGAAGACAGCAATGCAGGATCCGGCAACAACACAGCAAACGGAACAAGGAGAGGATCAGTGAATGATACTTATCTTTCCGGGCTTTACAATACACTGAAGTTTGAAGATTTTCTCATTGATCTGTATATCTTTAATATAGATAAAAAATGGGAACAGAGTGCAAATCCGCTGACCAGTCAGGACAGAACCAGACAGAGAGACGATCTGAATACTGCGGGTCTTCGACTGAGCAACAGAACAAACAATAACATCCTCCCGAAAACAAAGAACTGGGACTGGACACTGGAATCTTCCTGGCAGTTCGGAAAAAACGGCCAGAAGGTCGGTGCGGGATGGGATCAGCTGA
>JBPOJG010000473.1:0-1912 GCA_052033835.1 Spirochaetota bacterium | reverse complement strand
GATAAAACCGGTTCTGAATGATTTTTTTTAACTTTAGAAAGGCCAGATCAGTTTCCAGATTTCCGGCTTCATATAAATTGCCTGTCCCATACCGACGATCGCACCGAGCACAGCTCCAATCAGAATGAGCAGAAGTTCATCTTCCTGAAATGCAGAACGGAGAACAGATTCAAATTCCTGAGGAGAAAGTTTTCTCATTCTCTGGTACATTGTCTCTTCGAGATCCATCGACTTGGTCACATAACCTTCGATTCTTTCAATGGATTTCGGAGCGAGCTGCATCATCCTGTCTACAATGTCTTTTTTGATCTGCTTGTATTTTTCGGTTCCTATCGCAACTGAAATCACCGGTTTCGCAACTGAGGCAGTATTTTCTACGGATTTGATTGCAGTGTTCCTGATGATGTTCAGAACGGCATCGGCCGCCTGACCGTAAAGAATTTCTTCGAGAATGTTTCTGGCATTTAAGATATGTGTTGCAACGAAACTGGAATACTGTCTGGACACTTCGTCCTGTCTTTTCAGAAACAGTCCCTGGTATTTGAAGAAAAGATACTGCTTTTCTTCATAAGGACGAAAAATCATTTCCAAGGCCAGATAATTTGTCAGATAACCTACAATGATCCCCTGAATCGGAAGTGTCCACCATTCCGGATAGAAATTCCAAATGACAGCCTGAATACTTCCCAGAACTACCCCAAAATAAAAACCGCTGACTTCAATGAATCTGAATTCCGGTCCTCCTACACTCTGAAACATATCCACAACAAGTTTTACGTTGTCGCCGGAAAGTTTCTTCAGTACCATTCCTTTCAGGTCAAATACCTGCAGAATATTCTTTCTCAGCTCATAAATGATCTGACGGAAAGACTCAGGAACCTGTGCCTTGGAATTCTTGTAGATGTCCGCTTTCACGTTTTCAGGAAGCATTACCCAAATGGCAGGGTTGATCTGTTCAATGATGTCTCTGGTAGACTCCTGAATCATTTCCTCCACCAGAGGACGCATTTCCTTCTCTATGCCTTCCGGCTCCACCTTGTCAAAGACTTCTTCAATTTTCAGAAGCCTTCCTGTGATGATATCCACTGACTTGGAAGCCATTTTGTATGCCTTTCTGGGGATAATCCCCTGCCATCCTAGATAAGGAGGGTAAATCCCCCAGAACCGGATCGGATAAAAAGTCATTTTCAAAGCCACCCAGTTGGTGAACCAGCCGACGAAACCGTATGTGAACGGCATCATGATTAAATCGATTATGTTTGCATATTTGTGATAGAACTCTGCCATTGGAAGAACCATAGTACCTGCAGTTCTCATTGTGAAAAGCAGAATCTTATTTTCGATTAAAAATTTCTTTTCAAATCTGTCTGCCTTTCCAAACTTCGTACCGAGATTATTTTTTTTAACAGGGATGACTTATGAGCAATCAGTTTAGAACTCTGAATGAGATGTTTCTTCTCAGGGTAATGGAATTTGGAGACAAACCGACTCTCTTCTCAAAAGACAGTCAGAAGAATTTTAAAGGAACAACTCTCAGAGAGGCCTATACAGACGCTGAAAATGCAGGTTTGGGACTTATGGATCTGGGTCTTGAACCGAATGACAAAGTGGGCCTGATGTCCGACAACAGACTGGAATGGTTTACAGCTGACCTTGCAGTTCTTCTGAACGGGGCTGCAAATGTTCCGAGAGGATCGGATTCAACTGCTCAGGAGATACAGTATATCCTCGAACACAGTGAAAGCAAATTCTGCTTTGTCGAGCATGAAAAACTTCTGAAGCAGGTACTTACAATTGCAGACAAGACTCCTGTGAAGAAATTCATTGTTCTTGACCGTGCATACAAATCAGGAGGAGACGAAAGAGTTCTGTCCCTATCTGATCTGATAGAAAAAGGAAGAACTCTCAGAAC
>JBPOJG010000201.1:0-3274 GCA_052033835.1 Spirochaetota bacterium | reverse complement strand
GCGGCCTTTTTCCCATTCACGAAAGCTTCCGCCTTTAGAAATGCAGTATGTCTGCCGAGGCCTTCGAGTTCTGAATGAATTTCCACTACTGATCCGAGTTTAATCGGTCTTAGATTTGTGTATGTGGATGTATGTGTTGTTGCAAATTTATTGTCTTTCAGTTTGGTCATCACAGCAAGAAAGCAGGCAACATCCAGCATTGCATTGATGATTCCTCCGTGCAGAACACCGATTGCATTTACTTGCCTGCCTGCGGTTTTTTTCGGGGCCGCCGCAATGTTGGAATCCGCTGTCCGACCCCTGCTCCTATTTATTCATTAGAATATGCTATAATTCTTATCTTTCTAATAAAAACTATTAAATATCCCATTTGCGCAAGGTGAGCAGGTAAAGAAAATAGGTTTTCGAAATTATTAATTCTTGACTATTTACCCTGAATATACAACTTGAATTCAAGTATACCTAAGTAAAGGAGCTACATTTATGAATACACTTCAGATAGAAAAAGACATTCCTGTCGTATATGAAACAGCGGACAGTTTTCCAAATGGAATTCAGGCTGCATTTGATTCCCTTCACAAAAAACTTGGAGAGAAAAAAAAGAGAAGGATCTTTGGGCTCTCCAGACCTGAAGGAAAAAAAGGGATTGTCTACAGAGCCTGTGCAGAAGAGCTGTTTCCAGGAGAAGCAGAAAAACTTGAGCTTCCTAAACTTGTAATTTTGTCAGGGATGTACTACTGCACAGAAATCAAGGATGTAATGAAAAATCCTTCAAAGATTGGAGATGTTTTCCATAATTATATACACAAATCGGATATTGATCCTGATGGATACTGCGTAGAATGGTATTCGGAAGACAATAAGGATGTAAAATGTATGGTCAGGAAAAATAAATAGTGGACTTTTTCCAGTAAGACTTTCTTTTGTCATTAAAATGAAGATACTTGCCGATGCTGTCATTCTTATTCTATCTTTTCTCTTTCTCCACTGCGGGGATTCCAAATCTGATAAAATCAAGGCCTGTAAGAATAAATGCAAACAGCAGTTTCCTTTTTATTATTCGTCTTCTCTGGAAAACAAAGCAGAGTCCTGTCCGCCCAATGGAACCTCAGGAAGAGATCCATGCCTGTCGAAGGCGGCTGGAGATGCTCTAGCAAGTTCTCTATATGCAGAGGTTTCCCGGCTGAATACAATTACATTATTGTTTAATTATTCCTGGATAGAGCCAGTATTCCTGCCAGATAGCTTACAGGTATATATGCGCAAGCCAAATCCAGAACAATGAACCAGACAGGTGAGGGGATCATAAATAGGTTTGCAATCCCGCCCAGCAGAAAAAGAACCCCTACCCCCAATGCAATTTCTGTCTTCCAAGTATCAGAAATGAACGATGCGGACAGAGCACCTGCAAATGTTCCAAGTGAATGAGCCAGAAAAGGAAATATAAAATGTTTCGGTTCAAATAAATGAATGCTCGATTTTAACCCTTCCATTGTTGTCACATCGGCACCAGCCGGAGGCGGTATGATAGAGCCGCTGATCATGATAATTCCCATATTCACTGCACTGCCGACAGCAAAACCGATCAGCACAGCGATAACGTTTCTAAGAATCAGTTTCATATTTTTCTCCTACGATGACATTTTCTGTTTCCTGTTTCAATCTGCAATAAATTTTCACCTAAAGGGTGCGGGAGATCTGAGAGAGAGCAAAACATCTATGCGGATATCTTCGTCAAAGAATATTCAGGAGCAAATCATTTTTTGATTCAGAAAACAGTCTGAAAGGACATATGATAATTATAAAATATTATCGTTATCATTAGGTCAGTCATTGCAGCGAAAGATCTCTATTCTTAATTTTTCCTTCTTCGAATTTCTCTAAAATTGTGGAAAAAGGATCATAATGATTTTTGATCCATTTCTGCTTTTCGAAAGTAAATGATAAATATTTATATTTATCATTCGATCTTAAAATTAAATTGTCTCCTTCTGCCGGACTGTAATCAAAATCAAAACAGTTCTCCAGATTCAGATTGATCAAAACCCATTCTTCGTTTAGCCCATTCCCCAGATCCGCTGAAGGCGGTTCAAAACTCCCCTCCATCAGTACTTCTTCAATGTGACCAATGAATCTGGACAGAGTCCATCTGTATCCCGGAAGTTGAATGGGCAGGGCCTGAGTTTTTTTCGATTTTCTTTTGGGAGGCGGAATTCTTTTTACTGTTTCGCAGGAACACAGAATAAAGCCTTTCTCAAAATCACACATATCAATTGAGAGTAACTCTGACCTCTTAGAAGGTAATGTAAAGTGGAAAATCACATTGTAATGGATCACTGCTGCGAAAAGCTTCGTAAACTCAGGTATTTTTCTGATAGTTTCACTATTTGAAACTTTATGTCAAATTAATCATTTATTTATCTAAAAACTAAAATAATTGAAATTTTAAAGCAATCATTTATTTTGGTTTTATTATGCTTTATCGAGGATTGTTTTTATCAGCAATTGTCCAAAATAGTTTAAATCAGTATTTGTCGGCACAAATATAGAAACGTCGGCTGTTGTGCTGTGTACAAGCGTAAAAAAATCGGGTGAACACGGGGAAATGAACTGCTTTGCATATTCATCATTTGGAGGAGTGAAAAATGATAATGGAAACTTTCGAGGAAATTTTGGTAGAAAGATCTGCATCCTTAAATGTGAATCCGATTTACAAACTTCGGATTCTCGCTGATGGAACGGTATTTTACTTCGGAAAGGCTTTTTCTGCCTCAATTGGAAATCACACTTGGAAAATCAGTCCTAAAAAAATCAGCCAGATCAATGAACTTCTGAAAAGCTCCAGTGTTTTCCAGTTTAAGTATGATGGAATGGAACAGGGCTGGATACAGGATTGCGAAAGCTACAGCTGTTCCATTTTAATGAACAATGGCCGTTCCAGAGAATTTACGGATTATTGTGTATTTCCGAAGACTCTGATGAGCTTTCAGATGGAGCTGGAATCTATCATTGGTCTTTCTGCATATATCTATTCGAATGAACTGACTTATTATATGCTGACTGAGAAAAGTCCCAATATAAAAAAAGACTTTCACTTTCTGCGTGCAAAGTCTTCTGAGGATGCAGTCAGTCTTGTCCGGGATTCTGTGTATTCACACTTGAGTAAAAAGGAACCCAGATGGAATATCTCTGCCGTAGGAAAAATGCAGAACAGATTCAGAAATGATCCTTACATTTATGTTTCCTGTCTGAAAGAATTTTCCTCAGAAAAAAT
>JBPOJG010000081.1:0-21494 GCA_052033835.1 Spirochaetota bacterium | reverse complement strand
GAAGAGGAATTGAGAGATAAAATACTGTCACTCGTCAAAGAAACAGATAAAATGATTTATGATATGTATGGATTTACCAAATCGGAAATCCGACTGATAGAAGATTTCTTTGGAGATGAAAAAAGACCCGGATTGGAAGAATTAGGGGAAGACTGGAAACAGTTTAAATCAATAAAGAAAAAAGAAAAAAAAGCACCTATCGTAAATGAAGATGAATTAAAAGATTTCGGAACTTCCTTTGAAACTTTAGAAGTGGATTATGAAGAATTGCGAGTAAAACTTGTGATTCACGGCCTGAGAGACAGAGAGGATGAGCTTGACGCAGGTAAAGATGGAATCTGGATTCCGATAACTCCTTATATGCCGGGCTGGATGCTGCAAGCAGGGGCCAACGGTATGATCTATCTGAAAACTTATGATTCTGTGCTTATTCAAGAATATCCGGATTTTTTTATAAAAGATTTTTCTTTAATGAAAAATGCTTATAAAACGGTAGAAGAAATAGAAGAAAATGTCTTTGGAAAATCAACTAAACAGGATAAAAAAGTTGGATAACAATCCTGATTATAAGTTTATTTTTTTTAACGTAGGACAAGGAGATGCAACTCTTCTTTGTTATATGGCAGCCGGAAAAAGTGTATTAGTAGATGCTCATAAATCTGAATCTGTTTTAGAAGAATTAGAAAAATCAGATTTGATATTAAGTGCAATCTTTATTTCCCATTGGGATACAGATCATATCGAAGGACTTTCAAATATTTTAGAATATCAGATGCAGTTAGAGTCGAAAATAGTTTTAGGAGTCAATCGTCAAATAAAAGATACTAAAGTAGCAAAAAGTTTTTCGCAGAAAATTGACGAGGCGATAGAAGAGGGTATTATTGAGCGTAATGATACTATCCCTCTTTTAAATCAGCATATATCATTACCGGCAATAGAAGGATTTAATATTTCTGTGTTGTGGCCTCCCCATTTTCAGATGCTAAGAGATGATGATGTAAACAGGGATTCGGTAATTTTAAAATTAAAAATCAATGAAACAGATGTTTTACTGCTTCCAGGTGACACAAGCGGTGATTGCTGGGATAAGATTAAAACAGAAAAATTAAAAGCAGATATATTTAAGTATCCGCATCATGGCGGAAGTGTCAGTGAAACTTTATCAGCAAGAGAATTAATCGAAAAAGTAAATCCTAAAAAAGTGGTGGTCTCTTACGGAAAGAATAATCGATATGGGCATCCCTGCGAAGATTATAAAAAAGCCAAAGCAGAATTATCCGACAGAATAGAATTCTATGGTACAGCAGAAAATCATATTTATATATACTATGATTCCACTTTAAATCAAATTTCTATCTCCCAAGGAGCCTCCAATAACCCCGCTTGAAACAATAAATTCCAACCCGGACAGTAAAAACCTGGAAACCGTTTGTTCTATCTTAAAACAGGAAAAAAACAGACTGTTTGCAGATCACAAAATCAAAGAACTTGGAATTTTCGGCTCTTATACAAGAAGGGAAGAAAAAAAGGGCAGTGATCTGGATATACTGGTAGATTATATTCCTGATTATTGTCCTTCCTTGCTGAAATTTATTTCATTGGAAAACCGTCTGACAGATTTGCTCGGAATTAAAGTGGATTTAGTCATGAAAGATGGAATTCGGGAAGAGATAAAACCATATATATTAAAGGATATCCAATATATATGAAAAGAGAATATCTGTTATACATTCAGGATGCTCCATATACTGCAGGAAGAAAAAAAGAAAAACTGATATGACCAACCCCTCCCGCACCGGCGAAATACTGATCTACCAGAATCCTGACGGCAAAATCAAAATTGATGTCCGTCTAGAAGATGAAACTGTATGGCTGACGCAGGCTCAAATCTGTGAGCTCTTTCAAAAATCGAAAGCAACCGTTAGCGAACATATAAAAAATATATTCCTAGAAGGGGAATTGGATGAGAAAGTGGCTGTTCGGAATTTCCGAACAACCACCCAGCACGGGGCAATTCCAGGCAAGACACAGGAAATAGAAGTAAAGGGATACAACCTAGACGTAATTATTTCAGTCGGATATCGTGTAAAGTCGCCACAGGGCACCAAATTTCGAATCTGGGCAACCCAGAGGCTTAAAGAATACATCATCAAAGGGTTTACCCTCAACTATGACCGATTCAAGTCTGGAAATTCAATGAATTACTTTACCGAGCTTCAGGAAAGAATTCGCGAAATTCGTCTTTCGGAGAGGTTTTTCTACCAGAAAATAAAGGACATCTATACCACAAGCATTGACTATGATCCGAAAGACGAAAGCACGATTCTTTTTTTCAAGACTGGATACGATTCTGCAGCTGAACGGAAGAGATTTGCTGAATCATGCGGGAAAAATCAGTCATGAGTCGGCTCGTAGAAATCAGAAGCGGAATATGAAAAGTATCAGATTTCCTTAAGAGAGAAAGAAAAGAAGAAAGCCTGAAAGAACTCGAACATGATATTGATAAACTGAGGAAAAAGAAATGAAATATGTATCCAATATAAACTGCACAATCCCCCTTTCCCAGTGTCCCCCGTGGTAAAAAATAATAAACCACGGGGAATAGAGAATATGGGGAAGGAATAGAATATGCATTCTTATAAACTGTGAAGCCTTCCTGTGCCCCGTGGTAAAAACTCGTTTTTTTACTCGACGCATTCAAATCTGTTTTTAAACTGCTCCGCATATGCCTCATACGTATATTTTAAAATGCAATGACGGAACGTACTGTACAGGAAGTTCCTGGGATCTGAACAAAAGACTGGCTGAGCACAATGCAGGTCAGGGCGGAGCTTACACAGCAAAACGGCTTCCTGTGAAACTGGTCTATTTTGAAGAGTTTGGCAGAATAGAGGATGCGTTTTACAGGGAGAAAGAGATTCAGAATTTGGATGATAAAGAAATAAAAAGTCTAATTCAGGAAAATTATGAAACTCTGAAAGAATCTGCGAGGGAAATCTTCGGAGCCGGTTTTTTCTTCTGAATCATGATTATGTAATGAATCTTTCAGTAAGTTCTCTCAGTTTTTTCACAAGCCGTGCCAGTTCTTCTGCCTGTTCATTCAGTCTCTGCATTGTTTCCGTCTGAGACAGAAGAGAGTTTACAGTATTTTCTGTATTGATTTTTGTTTCTTCTGCAGTTTTTTCTGTGAACTTTGTCTTGCTGATCAGTCTTTCACTTTTCATTGAAATCTCCTTCTGAGAAGAAAAAAGAACTTCCACATCCGAAAACACTTCCTGAAATACGGAAGAAATTTCCTGGAGAAGACTGTCCGATTTTGCAAGAGAGGATACGCTTTCTTTTACAAGTTTTGTTTCACTCGAGACTGCTGTTTCAGTGCCTGCAACTGTAGACTGAAGATTGCCGATGATTGTCTTGATTTGTTCGACCGATCTTCTTGTGCTCTCTGAGAGTTTTCCGATCTCATCTGCAACGACTGCAAATCCTTTTCCTGCTTCGCCCGCTCTAGCAGCTTCGATTGCTGCATTGAGTGCAAGAAGGCTCGTCTGCTTAGAGATTCCCTGAATGACGAGAAGAATGCTTGCAATCTCGGATGTTCTTCCTTTCAGCGAGGACAGATTTTCTTCAGTGTCATTGATCGCACGCAGAAGAGTATCCATTTTTTTTCTCGATTTTTTGATCTCATTCATCCCCGATTCAGTGCTTGCAGAAGCCGATTTTGCCAGAGCAGAAACTGAACCAGTCTTTTCTTTAGTCGTTTCAATGATCCTGTTCAGTTCTTCGAGATCCTGATAGGACTCTTTCGTAAGTTCATGGCTTTTGGCGGAGATGTCTGTCACATTTCTCAGATTGGATTTCATATTCTGAGCAGATTCATTCAGATGTTCCGAATTTGACTTCAGTCGTTCTGAGGAAGTAGACAACGTTACAGACGTTTCGTTGACTCCCTGTATAAGTTTTCTGAGTCCCCAGTTCATCAGTCTGTAACTCGAAAACATTTCTCCAAATTCACCCTTTTTGAAATGAATTGTTTTTTCTTTCAGATCTCCTTCAGCAATCAGTTTCAGGAAATTGGAAAGTTCTTTGATCGGTGCTGCAAATCTTTCTGAAATTTTCCAGCTGGCAAATATGCTGATTCCTAAGCTCGCGATTACGAGACAGAGGAACATGATCCGCATTGCACTTTTGACTTCCAGACTTGCCTGAACGGGGGTCATAACTGCAACGCTGATTCTGTCCTGAGTATCCAGGGCTTCTACATTCTTTTTAATATAATAGTGCAGATTGTCTCCAAGCATTACCTTATGGAGAACCGATGCAGTCAGATTTTCAAAGCCTGCATTTTCAGAAGTCTGCAGAAGTTTTGTTTCTCTGTCAAAACGCAGTGCAATTACTGCCTCTGTTTTTTCTTCCAGTCCCTTGAGATCTTCTCTGCTGATGTCCCTTGCCAGATAGATATATCCCGCAGTTTCTCCAGACTTGTCGTTTTTTGTCGTTCTGCATATGCTCACATGATATAGAGCTGATCCTGAGTAAAGCCCTGCAGCTGAAAGGTTTTTCTTATGCACTGATTGAAATATCGGATGAGAGTACATATCCTCTTTCATCTTTTCAGGTCCGAACTGGTAAAGGACTTTTCCGTTTCTGTCAATGACCCCGCCGAAATCAAACTTGCTGACCTTCATGGATTCTTCACTGAATTCTGTTCTGATCCAGTTCAGATCTCTGTCTCTGATTTTTTCATATGACTGATCCCAGAAGCAGTATCCCTCTGTCAGCTGCTGAAGAAGTTTTCCGTCTTCAGCCATAAAACGAAGGATCAGTCTGCTGTTGTTCTCCGCGCCTTCCGTTTCTATCTTATCAAAAAAATGCTGAAAAGAAAAATATGATATAATTACAGAAATAAAAAGAGGAATCAGTGCAAATGCTCCCAGGATCAGAAGAAACTGTTTTTTCAGATTCATGAAAAATTCCTCACGGACGTAATTCCTCCGTCTGCAGTCCAGTTGGCCCCGTTGATATAGGAGGATTCTTTGGATGCAATAAATTCCACTATCCTTGCAATCTCATCCGGTGATGCAATTTTATTGGAAGGTGTCATTTTCATTATTCTTTCTCTGTGTCCCGGATTTATTGTATCCTGGGTTCCCATTGCTGTTTCCACATAGCCGGGACTGACTGAATTGCATGTGATTCCTTTTGCTCCCCATTCTGCAGCTGCAGATTTGACGAGTCCCGTGAGTCCGTGTTTTGAGGCAGAGTAGGCTGCCGAATTTGCTGCTCCTACAATGGAAAGACTCGATGCAACTGCAATGAATCTTCCGAATTTTTTCTCTGACCAGAGGGGAAGAAGTCCTTTCAGCAGCATAAAACAGGATGTCAGATTGACCGAAAATATTTTTTCCCATTCATCGAGTGTGACGTCGGTCAAGTCGTGAAAAGGACCGCCGTAGCCTGCACAGTGGATGAATATGGAAGGTTCCTTTGGAATGATATGATTTTTCAGAAGTACAGGAATTTCTTCGATGTCAGTGAGATCAAATGGAATATACTCTTCCTTTTCCAGAACCGTCTTCGGTTCGACAATATCCAGATTGATGATTTCGGAAAATGCAGAAAATCTTTCTGCGATCGCTCTTCCGATCCCGCCGCTTGCACCAGTAATCAATGTCTTCATAATGAAATTCTGATCATCTCCATTGAAGTGCTGAATCCTTTCAGATTTGCAGAAAACTGTTCCAGCCTGGCTCCCAGTTTTCCGAGAAAATCAGTGACTCCCGGATATTCATAAAGTTTTTTAGTAATGACTACGTCCCCGCCAAGACACTGTCCTTCTGTTCTTGCTGCAAGG
Organism: Spirochaetota bacterium; assembly: GCA_052033835.1. Taxonomy (GTDB): domain Bacteria; phylum Spirochaetota; class Leptospiria; order Leptospirales; family Leptospiraceae; genus DAORDI01. The sequence goes on along the minus strand of JBPOJG010000081.1, from coordinate 15,643 downwards.
TTTACTGTAGATCCGAAATAGTCCAGTTTTTCGTTCATCGTAACAGCCAGTGCCGGGCCGAAATGAATTCCTATTTTCAGAAAGATCAGTTCTTCACCGATTTTTCTGTTCAGATCCTTAATGTCCCTCTGAGTCTGCACCGCAAATTTCAGTGCCTGAAGAGGACTCACAAAAACTCCCATAATGGCATCTCCGATTGTCTTGACTACTGCTCCTTCAAATTTGGATGCATTTGAAGACAGTATTTCAAAATGGTCACCTACAAGTTTATAGGCGAAGTTGTCGCCTCTGTCATTGTAGAATTTTGTGGAGCCCTTGAGGTCTGTGAATAAAACAGCAATACTTTGTATTGCAATTTCCTGACCGGGTCTCAGTATTTCGGAAGAAAACAGATCTCTGAATTCCTGCATAGCAGTCACTTCATAAGCCGTCACTGCATCATCAAAAGCAGATTTTTCCACCTTTACAGTAATAAATCCTGATTCATCATGATTTTCAAATACAAGAGTCTTCTTGCCCGGTTTCATCAGAATTCTTCCGTCAGAAGGATATTTGACTTCATTTGTATCCTCACCGAGATCCATTACATCTATGAACAGAACTTCCTTTCTCTGAAGACTGAAGACTCTGTAACTGCCCTTATGAAAGTCCATTTCTTCCATTCTGATTTCATTCGGATATACTTTCAGCTGTGTTCTGATATGAGGAGTGGAGCCTGGTCCGCCGAAACAGTGCAGTCCTCCGAATACTTCCCTTAGAATCGGAGTCGGAGTGAATGTCAGTTCTACTGACTTGTCAAATTCAGGGCCGTAATCAATATTGCAGCTGGGACAGTGTACCTGATCTGCAAGTTCACTCAGATGATTTGAACTGGACTTTGCACCCCTGCAGGAAGGACAGAGTATATCCCAGTTCATATTAAAATACCCGGCCTTTGCCGCACGCAGAAGAAGTTCCAGAGTCTCTTTTCTTTTTTCGCCCATTCTGTCTGCCATCACGTTGGGCTTGATCTTGAGAAGTTCGACGTCAGGACTGTCAAGAATATACAGAGCTGACTTTCTTTTCAGTTCATCGTTTCCCTTGAGTTTCATTAATCGGCCTGTAACATCTTCGAGTTTTTTCGGATCATCGGACAGGCGGACATAATCGATAGGAAAAAGAGGGTAGTCTGTTTTCTTCTCTGCATATTTTTCCAGATTTTTCATGGATTCCCGAAATGCAGGAATCATTGAATTTTTCACTTCTATGTAAATTGCTGGGCGGAATATAAATGAGGCAGGAATGATCTTTATCATGAATTTTGCATTAAATCCTGTTTCTGTTTTTTCCGCTTCTATTTTGAATGTAAGCTGTTTCATCGGCCCTCTGATGAAATCTCTCTGCACGACCAGATATCTGTTTTCCACCCAGTCAAAAGGATGTTCCAGATATTCAGATACAAAGAATTTTGCATTTACGACCCTTCCATAAAGTTTTGAACCTCCCCTGACATCCGGCTCCTCTGTATATTCCACTTTCGGATATCCCACGGATCTGTTCATTTTGTCCGTATTGGAAAGATAATTCCAGACAGTTTCCACAGAGATACTCATCGGAAATGAAAATTCGAACAGCATCGGTTTAGGGGAGGATTTCATTTCAGCTTTTCCTTCTGAGTGTTTTTCCTTCGGAATAGATAATGGGACACGAGCCATTCTTCTCCTGAATTGTAGGACCAGAGTTCAGCACATGCCATAAAGAAAACTCTCCAGTACACCCACCATTTCACTGTGTTTTCCTTTCCGTAAGTTTTTTCGAGTATAGGAAGGATTTCCTTTTTGTTTTTGTACATATTTGCAAGCCAGGCTTCGCTTGTCTTTCCGTAATGTGTTCCGTTCACTCTCCAGTGATTTGTGATCTGAAGATCTTTCTGAAAATACAGAAACAGACTGTCAGAAGGCATCATCCCTCCGGTAAAGAAATACTTGGACATCCAGTCTGATTCATCCTTTGCTTCGAATGCATATGCAAATCTGCTGTGAGTGAAAATATGCACAAAGAAAAGAGCATCCTCCTTCATAAAAGAAGCAAATCTTTCGAAAAGTTTTTCATAGTTTTTCATATGCTCAAGCATTTCCACAGACATCAGCCTGTCGAATTTTCTGTCTATGGTAAACTCGTTCATATCCTTTGTGATGACTTCCACATTTCGAAATCCTCTTTCTTTGCAGACAGAGTCAATGTATTCCTTCTGAGTTCTGGAATTGGAAACAGATGTGATTCTGCACTCAGGGTATTTTTCAGCAATGTACAGACTGAGTGAACCCCAGCCGCATCCCAGATCCAGCACAGAATGACCGTTCTTCAGTTCAGCTCTCTCGCAGGAGAGTGCAAGCATTCTTTCTTCGGAATCATCCAGACCGACGGTTCCTTCCGGCCAAAGTCCCCCGCTGTACTTCATTCGTTTCCCGAGAACGTATCTGTAAAAGTCCGTAGGGACTTCATAGTGCTGCTCATTCGCATCCAGTGTATTGACTGCAACAGGACTTTTCTTCAGTGATTCCACATAGTTCATCAGATGTTTCTGATTTTCTTCGAGACTGCCTTTGTCTTCGTCCTGAAGCCTCTGTGCAAGCAGAGTCCTGATTCCCAGTCGGATGATCTGATCGGGAAAAATATTTTTTTCAAGAAGATTGAATATCATTCGTCGTTTTCCTTCGGCACAAGAACTGCAGGATGTTTCTGCACTGCCCATTTCAAAAAGTTCTCTGAACATCTTTCCACGATGTCCTGCACATGTTCAAATCCGGAGACCCCTCCGTAGAAAGGATCGGGGACATCCGGTTCTCCGTTCACAGTCGGATCAAATTTCCGGAATTTCATTATTTTTTCCTTATCTTCATCCGATGCGGCTCGCAGGACTGTTCTGTAGTTTGAATCATCCATTGCAATTATATAATCAAATAACTTAGTATCTTCGGTTTTGAACTGCCTTGCTTTGTGAATCAGACGTATTCCTCTCGACTCCGCCACTTTTCTTGTCATTTCGTGCGGAAGCTCGCCTGTATGCCAGTCTCCCGTACCTGCCGAGTCTACCTGAAAACTGCCGAGCAGATTCTTTTCTTCGAGCAGATGCAGAAATGCACCTTCGGCGGCCGGAGATCTGCAGATATTTCCAAGGCAGACAAACAATACTGATATTTTTTTCATAAGTATTTCCTGCTGATGTAGTTGAATATAAAGTCAGGCATAGTCTGCAGCGCATAGTATATGATTCCCCAAGGAAAGGAAGGAACGGCGGACACTCTTACCTTCTTCTGGATGAGACTGTAAATCAGATCTGCACATTTTTCAGAGGAGATCAGAAACGGTCTTTCTGGCAGATGACTGTTCATATTTGTATCTATGAATCCTGGAAGGATTGTGCTGATATGGATGCCGTCTTTTTCCGCCTCAAGCCGGACTGCTTCGAGATAGGCAGTGAATCCCGCCTTTGATGCAGAATAGGAAGCATTCTTCATAAAACCTCTGGCTCCTGCAACAGAGGATATTCCGACAATCTGTCCTACATTTTTCTGGGAGCGGAACATTTCGAGACCTGCATCTACAGTTGCAATTGCACCGATCAGATTTGTCTCAATGATATTCTTGTCTTTCTGAAAATTGCCTGTGCCTGCGGGCATAGCCCCCGCCACACCTGCATTTGCAATCAGAATATCGATTCCGTTCAGGCTGAAACTGAGTTCTTTCAGAATTTTGAAAACGTCTCTGTACATTGTGATGTCAAGGACCCTGAGTTCTATTCTGACAGAATCTCCGACCTGGGAAATAATCTCCTGTTTCAGACTTTTCAAAAGATCATACCTTCTTGCGAGAAGACCGAGAGAATACCCATTTCTGGCGAAGGCAAATGCAAGACTTCTTCCAATGCCCGAACTTGCGCCTGTAATGACTGCTGACTTTGCCATAATCCCATTCTATTTTTTACCGACCTTATGTCAAAGAACTTGCGGATCGGGATGTCTATATTTGCCGGAGCAGGGGCATTTTTGAGTTCCACATTTTCATAAAAAAAACCGATGAGATACTATATGAATATGAGCGACCTGTTCAAAGAGGAATTTGAGGAAGCGGCCGGAAAAAAGGTCAGAGTTTCTGATTTGAAATTCAGGCAGGCTTACGAAGAAAAAAGCATCCGTGTGGAAAGGACAGTAAACAGAATCCGCTTCCTTCTTGGATTTATGTTTCTTGTCACAGGATTTTCCTCCTATAAAAACAACAGCTCTCCTCCTGTTTATCAGGGGGTGATCGGATGTGCCGTCGTCTATCTGCTCAGCACCTTATGCTGGGAAATTTATCTGAGAAATGCAGTCTATAAAAAATGGATAAAATACCTTACTACCGCAACTGACATACTTGTCATTTTTTCAGCGAAGTATTTTATGCACTTTGACTATTTTGCCGGATGGGGACTTGCAATCAAGGACCCGGCAACTTTTGTATCCTATTTTTTAATGATCAATCTTGCCGGTCTCAGACTGGACAGAAAATTCTCTGTTTTTGCCGGAGCATTGACTGTCAGCAGTTTTCTTGCTCTCCTTCTGATGGGACTTGCGAGCGGAACTGTTTCATTCACTTCAGATCCGTCTCTGGCTTATGATCCAAAATATCTCAGAGCAACTGTAGAACTGTCAAAGATCCTTTTTTTGATTGCTGCATCTGCCATTATCGTATATCTTTCCGGAGATACAAGACGTTTCCTGAGTCAGCTTTCTGTTTCTGAGGCAAGGACACAGTACAACCTGAAAGTGATGGGGGACATCCTTGCACATACAGAAGAAGTTTCCATCAGACTTCGCGAACTGATGAAAGGACTTGTCGTTCAGGCGGATTCAGTGCAGGCCTCCGTCAACGATCAGAAGATCTTTTTTGAAATGGATTCGGATACAGTCAAAAGTATGATGCAGGAAAGCAGGGATATCAATCTTGTCATCAATTCACAGCTCGGGATGCTCGAAAAAATCGCCTCTCGCGTGGACTCTCTTCTTTCTGTGGCCGATCAGGTAAAAAAAGAAAGCAATGAATCTGTAAACAAGGCAGTCCGGGTTAAAAAAATCATCATAGAAGGGCAGGCCTTTCTAGAGAATGCAATGTCCTCCGTTCAGGAGATGAAAGCTCAGTCTGAAAAAATTCTGAACATCTCAAGAACAATCAATGAAATCGCAGAAAGCACAAGTCTTCTTGCACTGAATGCTTCTATTGAAGCTGCAAGAGCGGGTGCCAATGGAAAAGGTTTTGCAGTCGTTGCATCGGAGGTGCAGAAGCTTGCAGACAGAAGCATCAACTCTTCCAAGGAGATTCACACAATCATCAATGCAACTGTGAAGAACATAGACAAGTCTTCAAGAATGATTCAGGATACGTCAAAACAGCTCGAAGTGATCGCAGAAGCAGTCAAGGAGAATGAAGGGTTTCTGACCGGGCTTTCCGAAAATGCAGTGAAGCAGGGGAAACTCAGTTTTGCAATCAAATCGGATGTGGAAAATATCAGAGAGATAGGAGAAAGCGTTCTGTCTCTCACTGTCGGACAGGATGAAAATCTTTCCGCTTTTTCAGAAAGGAACAGAAAGAAAATGGAGATGACTGCGAAAAGCGAGGAGCTCGTCAATCGTCTCGAAGAAATCACAAAAGAGATGGGTATGTATGCTTCCAAACTGTATGAACTTGTAAAGGAAAGAGACAGACTGATCAGTGAGGACAAAAGGATGAGCCAAAACTGATATGTGTAAGTATTATTACTCAGAATTGGAAATAGACAGTAAGAGAATTTATAGAAAATAGCTCGAAAAAGCGGGGTCTTAGGGGTTGCAAACCCCTCGCGAACTTGGAAGCGGCTAATCCTCCCGATAGGGACCACCCTTTTCTTGCTTTTTTAAAAGCAAACTTTTACAAATGGACATTTGTAACTAAGATGCGAATACTTAAGCAGCTTCAAGCTGGAAGCAATATTGAAGAGAAGGATATAAATAAATATGAAAGAAAAGAAATTCTCCATCAGGGACAGACTGAAAAGTTTTCTGTATGCATTCAACGGGATCAGGCTCCTGATTCGCACAGAACACAATGCAAGAATTCATCTGACTGCTGCAGTGCTTGCAGTCGCACTCGGATTTTATTTCCGGATACAGGCCTATGAATGGATCGCTGTGATTCTCTGCATAGGGTCAGTCATTGCAGCAGAAACATTCAATTCTGCGCTGGAATATCTGGCTGATTTCGTATCTCCTGATTACAGCAAAGAGATCGGTGCTGTCAAGGATCTGTCTGCCGCTGCAGTTCTGTTCACTGCAATTTCTGCAGGTGCTGCCGGTGCAGTTATTTTTATTCCGAAAATCCATGCGCTTTTTTGAAAGACTGAAAGAGGAGGGACGGCTCAGTTCCACTCTGGTTCTCGCAGCCATGAGTATATACTGTCTTTTTCTTTCATTATTTCGCATATACTTTACCGGTTCTAAAATGTTCTTCTTTCTCAACTGGAATCTTTTCCTGGCATTCGTTCCCTGGATGTGCAGCAGTGCTCTTGTGTTTTTTCCCAGACTTCAGGAAAAGAAAATCTCAGCCGCCTTCCTTGTGCTGGTCTGGATTTTATTTTTTCCAAATGCCCCTTACATATTCACGGATCTGCTTCACCTTTCCAAAAAGACAGTGATGCCGAAATGGTTTGATCTGATCCTGATCCTTTCCTTTGCCTGGACAGGGCTCGTCTACGGATTCATCAGTCTGTTCGACATTGAAAAGCTCCTTCTGCGTTTTCTTTCCGAAACAAAAGTGATGCTCCTTTCTTCAGTATTTCTTTTCACAACCGGATTCGGAATCTATCTCGGAAGATATCTCCGCTGGAACAGCTGGGATGTACTGCGGGAACCGTATCTTCTTTTTTTCGATATCAGCGAAAGAATCACTGATCCGTTCTCTCATCCTGCCACATGGGGAATGACTGTGCTGATGGGGATACTTTTGAATATGATGTATATCTCGTTTCGGATTATGGCGAAGAGGGGATAGGCGAATGGCGAATGGCGAATGGCGAATGGCGAATGGCGAATGGCGAATGGCGAATGGCGAATGGCGAATGGCGAATGGCGAATGGCGAATGGCGAATGGCGAATGGCGAATGGGGGCGGTCGTCGAGTAGCTATAGCGTATCGAGACGTTTTAGTGTAAGGCTCTTCATCTCAACTTGATGTCATATCCCGCATCGTAACAAGGTCAGTCAGACTTTTTCCCTTTCATTATTCCGGTTATCCCCATCAGCAGCAGGACAGCTGTGCAGATCGGCTCCCAGTTAACAGCAATCATGCTTGAGGCAATCAGGCCTTTAATGAAATTCCTGGTCTTCTCATTTAAAAATTTCTGTCCGGTTTTTTGGGTTCTGAAAAAGATAAAACTTATCAGAACAGTATTTCGAATGAATGTAAATATATATATTTTAGGTATTATTTTCAATGAAAAAGAGAAAAACGAATCCCAGTTTAACAGGATGAATGCTGATGCAGGAACGGAGGAGAACAGGTAAAGCAGGAATACTCTGCGGCAGACTCTACAGTAAAAGCTAAGCCCCATCCAATCATCCTCCGGGTCAATTATGACATCCCCTGTAAGATGGTTGCAGATTTCGCAGTGACCTTTTATGAAAGACATAGTTTCCTTTTAACCAGTATTTTGCAAGCACAGACTCAGATGTCTTTTGAGTCAACACGTTTGCTCTGCTCATTTATCCGGACAAGCAGAACGTTCTGATCAAAGTATTTCGAGACTTCGCAGAGTCAATCTCCGCCTGATTGAAAAGAATTTGACATATTCAAGGAAACTGTCAGGATAGCCTTGGAGCTGTCATAGATGAACGCTAGAGAAAAAGAAATTCTGCATACTCTGTCCGAGAAAATCAAGGAAATATTTCCAGATACGAAAATTTGGCTTTTCGGTTCAAGAGCCAAAGAAACGGCAGAGCCGGATTCAGATTATGATATTTTCGTTGTATGCAGGGATGCCGTTCAAAGAAAACAAATCAGTGAAATTTTATGGGAAACTGGTTTTGAAAACGATATGCTTTTAGTCGGCTCTTATATTGAAGAAATCCTTTTTTCAGATCCTAAATATCGGCAGAGTATGTTTATTCAAAGTGCTATGAAGGATTGTATTTCTTTATGAATATTGATGAAAAAAAAGATTTTGTAATTTTCCGAATGAAAGAAGCTAAGGAATCTTATCTGGATTCCATTCTTTTGCTGGAGAATAAAAGTTTCAGATCTTCAGTGAACAGAGCATACTATTCTATGTTTTATGCAGTTCTTGCATTGGCAAATCTGTCAGAACTGTCAGTTTCCAAGTATGCTGGAGTAATCGCTTTCTTTGACAAGGAATATATAAAAACAGGAATTTTTACTAAAGAATATTCAAAATATCTCCATACTGCATTTGAACTTCGTCAAGAATCAGATTATCTGGATTTCAAGGATATCTCACTTAATGATGCAGAAAAAGCGGTAAAGGCTGCAGAAAAGTTTCTCAAAACAGTATTTCAGCATATACAGGAAAAATACAGTCTCTTCTTTCCTTTTTCAGAGAATGATCAATGAAACACATCATCATTATAATCCTATTATTCCTGTCACACTGTCAGTCCGTAGCAAATTATCTTCAGTATAGAGCCTACGATTTCCGAGATATCTTTACCATTGGAGTGGAAAAGAATGTCGCAGGAGGCTCATTCTATATTTGGTGTTTTGGGGCAGGGTTGCAATATGGAAGTGAAGGAAAGGGTTATGGGATCAGAAGCGGGAGCTTAGGTGAATACAAAACCGGATATAGTGGAGAGATTCCATCAATAGGTCATTTAACAAAGGGCAGAGCAAATAGGTCTGGTGATCCTATTCGTGTTACAAGAAAGATTTTAGTTTCATATGGAACTAGTATTATACATAATAATAGTATAGAAAATGTCCCAATATATGCTAGTATGATAAGGAGTAAAACTAAGTCATACTCAGCAGTAACTTTATTTATATTTCCGGACGTATCTTTTTCGTCCATGTATTGCGAATATGACCCCGAATTCTGCCGACTTTCCAAGTTGGGCCGAAAATGTGAGATGCCTTTGCAGATTGAAGGATCATTAGGATTGTACTATGGACTTCGGTTTGGTTTCAATTTTTACGAGGCATTCGATTTCATCACTGGAATATTCGGAGCAGATATATTAGATGACGATACACTTGCTCCAATGACCGAAAAAGACCGGCGGGAAATGCTGTCTGAAATTCATCTGCAGATCAGAGGAGTTCCTCTTCCTACGCAGGATGTCGGTGAAATTTGTTCTGCGGAAAAACTCTGCCTGAACAGTGTCTGTCTGGACGGAACCTGTATGGCTAAGGAAATGGAGAATACATATCCCTGGAAATGCAAAGATTATGGATGCGGAGTATCAGGAGCATCATGCAAATTGGATACAGAATGCAAGGGAATCTGCGTCAACGGAAAATGTCAGTGATGATTAATGCGACTTTGCCAGGTTGTAAAAATCAATTACTTTTATATTTATGATAAAATATGCAGTATTTAGGGATTTCTAAGGGACGAAGTCCCTTAGAGCCCCGCCGGCAGGCGTTTTCCCCTTCCCCGACGGCTTTAGCCGTCGGGGATGTGTTAATTGGCTGCAGATGCAAATGGTGGGAATGATTATGCAAATTGGATACAGAATGCAACGGTGACAGAGAACACAGTTACGGAATCTCCATTCAGACTATAGACAACCCCGGCTGGAAACTTTCCGTTTCTTTTGAAGACACTGAACTGGAAAATGCAGTAATGGAAATGAAGAGTTTCGAGACTTCGCAGAGTCAATCCGCACATGATTGAAAAGGATTTGACATTTTCCGGAAATCTTTCAGGATAGAATATATGCTGACTATTTCTGGAAAATATTCCAACGGTGAAGTAAGATTCTCCGATACAAAAGAACTTCTCCCCGAAAGTTCAGAAGTTCTCATTACTTTTCTGGAATCGGAACTCAATGAAAATTCGTTTTGGGAACTGATTTCCCTCCTGAATTGGAATGCAGAGAAAATTACGGAAGTGACATTTCCTCTGATTGAACGTCTCTCTCTTCTTCCTGTAAAAATCATACAGGATTTTTCAGAAATTCTTTCGGAAAAACTCCATTTTCTGGATACGGAGGCACACGCATCGAATATAGGAGAACACTCTTACGGAAAGACTTTGTTTTCGCCTGATCTGTTTCTATATGCGAGATCACTCGTTGTGTCGAAGGGAAAGGATGTATATTATAAAATATTGCAGTCTCCTGAACTGATGCCGAAAGATGCTGATTTTGAACCTCTTCTCTATGCGGCTTCCCGTGCGTATTCAGTGAAGACAGGAGAGAAATGGAAATATATTCCGAAATACAATCCTGAAACATTTTTCAACAGGGACGGCTGGAAGAATGGTCCTGACGGCCTTGATCTGCTTCTGGGACGCTGATGAGTCCTGTCCATGGGAATTCCAACGAAAATCTTGAGGAGCATCATCTGTATGAAATTATCGATGAAACGGAGAGTGATGTTTACAAATATGGAATCAGTTTTGAAGAACTCGAAAAAGATGGTTCTTCCCCTAGAGCCAGCCGCCAAGTAGACCTGTTTAATAGAGTCGTGGGGTTTATCCGTTTTGCATCTAGAGTGCTGATTACTGGAATCACTGGCCGCAGAAAGGCCAAAGAACTAGAAGAACAGTTCATTGAAGATTACCGATTAAAAAACGGAAGAAGACCCAGAGGAAACCCACCCTGAACGGAGCAAAATGAAAATGAAACACATCATCATTATAATCCTATTATTCCTATCCCACTGCCAGTCCGTAGCAAACTATCTCCAGTACCGAGCCTATGATTTCCGAGATATGTTTACAATCGGTGTGGAAAAGAATGTAGCAGGCGGATCATTTTTTATCTGGTGTTTTGGAGCAGGGTTGCAGTATGGGAGTGAAGGAAATGGATATGGAATTAGAGGAGGAAGTTTAGGTGAATACAAAACGGGATATAGTGGGGAGATTCCGCCATATCTAGATTATTCGCAAAGCAAAATTAAACCCATAAGGAGTATTCCCGTATCCTTCAAATTTCATATTAACTATGGGAGCAGTATTATTTGGGAGAATAGTCTAGAAAATATTGGTTTAAATTCCGAATATATAAGAACTAAGGATAAAGCCTATTCATTGGTAAACCATTTCTATATTCCATTTTTTCCGATGCTCCCAGGTGATTGCGAACGTGACCCCGAGTTCTGCCGACTTTCCAAGTTGGGTAGAAAATGCGAGATGCCTTTGCAGATTGAAGGATCATTAGGATTGTACTATGGATTACGTCTGGGTTTCAATTTCTATGAAGCACTGGATTTTATCACAGGAATATTCGGAGCAGATATATTGGAGGATGATACACTTGCTCCGATGACTGAAAAAGACAGAAGAGAGATGCTATCTGAAATTCATCTGCAAATCAGGGGAGTTCCTCTTCCTACGCAGGATATTGGTGAAATTTGTTCTGCTGAAAAACTCTGCCTGAACAGTGTATGTCTGGATGGAAAATGCCACGGAAAAGATACTGAAGACAGGCTGCCCTGGAGATGCAATGAAAAAGGATGCGGGGTCTCAGGAGCATCCTGCAAGTTGGATACAGAATGCAAGGGTATCTGTGTCAACGGAAGATGTCAGTGGTGATTAATGCGACTTTGCCAGGTTGTAAAAATCAATTACTTTTATATTTATGATAAAATATGCAGTATTTAGGGATTTCTAAGGGACGAAGTCCCTTAGAGCCCCGCCGGTAGGCGTTTTCCCCTTCCCCGACGGCTTTAGCCGTCGGGGATGTGTTAATTGGCTGCAGATGCAAGTGGTGGGAGTGATAATGCATTGACACTGTAGACTAGTCTGGACAAAGTATTTGAACGGGAGGCAACGAAAATGGAACTTGTGATTCGAATAGACAATGAGAAAAAAGCGGCAAATTTTCTGAATCTGCTGGAAGATCTTTCTTTTGTGAAAGTCGAAAAAATAACAAATGAAAAGACAAGCAGAAAAAAGCGTACTTCAAAACCTGAAAGCTTGAAGAAACTTTTCGGTATCTGGGCAGATGAAGAAATCAGTCTCAAAGACATCAGAAAAAAAGCATGGACTTCAGCTCATTGCTGCATCAGCACTGGAAAATGAGATCCCTCTTTTCACATTCAATCGGAAGGATTACAGATTTATTCCCGGTCTGCATCTTATAAAATCCTGAAACGAGGCCTCTCGAAATGAAACACATCATCATTATAATCATATTATTCCTATCACACTGTCAGTCTGTCTCCAATTATCTCCAGTACCGAGCCTATGATTTCCGAGATATGTTTACAATCGGAGTAGAAAAGAATGTTGCAGGTGGGTCATTATTTATCTGGTGTTTTGGGGCAGGGTTGCAATATGGAAGTGAAGGAAATGGCTATGGAATTAGAAGCGGCAGCCTGGGAGAATATAAAACCGGATACAGCGGAGAGATCCCGCCGGAACGGACTTTATCAAAAGGAAGATATAATAGAGAAGGTACCCCTTCTAGAGTTTCGAGGAACATTTTGGTTTCTTACGGGACAAGTGTTTTTATTGATAACAGTATTGAAAATATTCCAGTTTATACTACCTTGAAACGAAATCAAAAAAAGTCTTACTCGGCGCTGACGTTAGGAATTATTTCAAATATAATTTCAGTGTATTCATACTGCGAGTATGACCCCGAATTCTGCCGACTTTCCAAGTTGGGTAGAAAATGCGAGATGCCTTTGCAGATTGAAGGATCATTAGGATTGTACTATGGGCTTCGGTTTGGTTTCAATTTTTATGAAGCACTGGATTTTATCACAGGAATATTCGGAGCAGATATATTGGAGGATGATACACTTGCACCGATGACCGAAAAAGACCGGCGGGAAATGCTGTCTGAAATTCATCTGCAGATCAGGGGAGTTCCTCTTCCTACGCAGGATATCGGTGAAATGTGTTCTGCTGAAAAACTCTGCCTGAACAGTGTATGTCTGGATGGAAAATGCCACGAAAAAGGTTCTGAGGAGAAAATTCCCTGGAAATGCAATGAAAAGGGATGCGGGGTATCAGGGGCATCATGCAAATTGGATACAGAATGCAAGGGGATCTGTGTCAACGGAAGATGTCAGTGAGACGGTGGATATTCGATAAAGCCTCTTTGCCGTCATCTCGACGACCGAAGGAAGGAGAGATCTTAAAGCACTCTCCGCGAACAGCATCCCTTCAAGAACAAAGTTCATCATAATAAACGCTTTAAGATTCCTCAGTCATGTCTGTCCGAAAATAATGCATACCCGGGAGGTTCCTTCGGAATGACATATCAGGGAAATCATACTGTTGAAACTTATTTCGGAAAAACTCTGAAAAATGCTTCCTTTCCGGCGAATACTATAGGGAGTTTGATTATATTGGAAACTTTGTGATCGATAAGCTCTTTATAATATTCGTTTTCTTCGATCTGCAGAAGAGCTGAGTCGAGTTCCTTCTGAATTCTTTCATTGAATTTCTTTACGGATTCTCTTTTTTTCTTTTCAATCTGCTTGATTTCCATCACGATTCCGTTTTTTGTCTTATCATGAGGAATCATTAAAATATCATATCTTCCATTCCCGCTTTCCCGGTTGGACCGGATGACATAGTCATCACAGAGCACAGCCAGCATTCCCAGTGTATAGGCATGGTAGACCTTTTCCGGTTCTCCGTCCGTATCGAAATAACTGAAAGTATCTCCGATGATTTTCCGGAATCCCCGGGCAAACTTTTCTATCTGATTGTTTACAAGAAAGTCGGCTGTTTCCTGCAGAAAATTTCGGACAATGCTGATCTCTGAATTCAGCCAGCCCAGAATCATCTGCCGAAAAATAAGCTTTATTTCATAATTAGGAATTCTCAGTTTATACAGATTATTCCCTCTGCTTTCCTGCACAGTCAGATAACCGCTGAATGTCAGAAGTGTCCAGATAAGATCAGGACTCGAATCCAGCTCAGTAAATACAAAGTTTTCATACAGTTCTCTTTCGACTGTTTCCCCGTTGAGCAGTTTCTCGACAGATTCCCTCATTTCCGAATCATTTTTCCGACTGATTCTGTCCAAAATGAGATCATTGGAACTTGTATTTGCCCAATAGGGTTTGAAGCCGTCCTGCCAGCCGATGATATAATTCAGCACCGACCAGGGATTGTAGATTTCCGTCCGGTTCCCGAAAGTATAGCCGTTGTACCATTCCTTGATCTGAGGATAAGACACCGGCTGCTTCAGGTCTGTTATGATCTGTTTCAGCTCCTCATCCGTGAAACCGAATTTATCGGAGAAAGGACTGTCCAGAATGCTGTATACACTCAGATTGTTCAGGCCGGAAAAAATGCTCTCCCGGGATACCCTTAATATCCCTGTAATCACTCCTTTGTACAGACAGGAATTATCCTTGAATGCAGAGCTTAAAAAGTTTCTCATGAAGGAAACTGCATCATTATAAAATTTTTTATATCCGGAATGAATGGGAGTGTCGTATTCATCTATAAGAATGACAACTTTTTCATGATGAAAGTGGAAAAGATATTCACTCAGCTTCAGCAGTGATTTTTCGTAAACGGATTTAGAAGCAGTCTGTTTCAGTATTTCATTAAATTCAGATTTTTCAAAATCCTTCAACAGACCGCTTTCCAGTAAATAATAATGGGAGAGATATGCACTGACGACTGTGCTTTTCAGATGTTCCAGAACTTCTTCCCAGTTTTGACCTTTCACATCCTTCAATGTCAGGTAGATGACAGGATACTTTCCTCTTTTTTCCAGAATGTCTTTTCCCGTCTGTTCAATCTTCAGCCCGGTAAATAATTTTTCGTTCTCCGGCTTTCCTTTATCAAAAAAATATCTCAGCATGGACAGATTGAGAGTTTTTCCGAATCGTCTGGGACGGGGGAGGAGCACAACCTGCTTCTGAATATCAATCAGCTCCTGAATGAACAGAGACTTGTCTACATAGTAGTAATTGCCTTCAATGGTATTCTTAAAGTCAGAGTTTCCTATATCCAGTTTTTTCATTCCCTTCCCATTTTATGCAATACTTGGAATTTTGACAATCCAAATATGCCCTTGCCCTCTCGGCAGGCGCTCAAAAAGAATTTGAGATTTTAAAGCCCTGCCTGATTTCTGTAATTATGGAAATCCAGTCCTTATTTTTTCGAAAAGCCTTCACTTCTGTTCTGTTTTTTGCAGTCTTCTTTCTGTCAGAGTGCAAAAATCCGGTAGAGGAAAAATGTGCTGATATCTGCAGGTTTACTCTGAACTGTGCGGCAAAAAATGCCAATCCGGTTCTAATGGCAAACAAGATGTTTCAGGATGCACAGATTCAGTGTGAGGGAACCTGCACAATGTTCCAGTCTGAATTCATCACCTGTTATGAGGAAAATCGAGATTCCTGCGAAAAGTTTTTTAAATGTGCTGTGACATCGGGGCTTTTCGAATGATCCAGAAACGTTTTCTTTACATACTTCTTCCTTTACTGATTCTTCCATATCTGCT
>JBPOJG010000099.1:0-7243 GCA_052033835.1 Spirochaetota bacterium | reverse complement strand
AGTTTCCTATATGAGAATGGCCTACGAATCCTTCATGGTGTTTATTGCTGTAATCACCGAATATCGAATTCTCCACTTCTCCGCCTATCTTGCAGACTGCACCGATAACTGTACCTCCGGTGATCCTTGCATTGTCTATATGAGTTCCAGGACCGATATACAAAGGACCCTCCAGAAAACTGAAAGAGGTAATTTTTACATCCTTGTCTATGATGATCGGCCCGCTAGTCACATCAAAAACGACTCCCGGATAAATCACTGCACTCTGATGAATGTAAAGATGTTTCAGCTTTCCTACGCAGTGATAACTCGAAGCCTTCATCAGAATCTTGTCTGTCCATTTCTTCTGCTTCTTGTAGATTTCAAGATCCGACAGTATCTGGCTGGAAATATTGGAAATAAAACTCCAGCTCGAAGAGTTCTCCGGTGAAATCACAGTCTCACAGTTTTCCCCTGCATATTCTCTGCAGTCAGGATTTCTTTCGAGAAATGCTCGAGTGAAATTGGATTCGGGGCCCGCGTAAAAAATTTCAGCATCCGGATGCTCAAACTTCAGTCTCTGAAGCGGACTGAATATCCCGTTTTTGATTTCAGAAAAGGATCTCAGCCTGCAGAGTATTTTCAATGCATCCGGGATCTCTCTTTCATCGATCAGTACCTTCATATTTTTACTCACCTGAAATGACCTGTGCAGACCTTTTCATCATTTCTTTCAGATCACGTTCCGATTCTGCTTCACCGATCAGGCGTATGATCGGTTCAGTATTGGATGCCCGTAAATGTATCCATTTTCCTCCGAGATCCATCCAGAGTCCGTCTCTTTCATCAATTTTTTTGGAAGGAAATGAGGTTTTGAACTTTAAAAGTATTTCATTCAGATTTCTGTCTTTGACTGAATAAGAAGTCTTCTGCATATGAATTTCCGGCATATCATCGAGAATGGAATCTATCGACTGATTTTTTTCTGCGAGAACATTCAATATATGAGCGATTCCAGCAAGAGAATCTCTTCCGAATGAGGAAATTTCAGGGTCAATGACACCTCCGTTTCCTTCGCCGCCAAACATAGATCTTGCGTTCAGCATTTCGGCAACTACATTTGCCTCTCCTACTTTGGAACGAAGCACAACCTTGCCAAATTCAGAAGCTGTTTTTTCAGTAATAAAGCTGCTCGAAAGATTTGTGACGATTGTATTTCTGTTTCCAGGAAGAACGGAAAGAAGACTTAATGGTAAAGTGTATTCTTCAGAAATGCATCCTCTTTCGGGAGTCAGAAGCACAAGTCTGTCTGCATCCGGATCAAGAGCAAAACCGATCTGAGCATCCGTCTTTTTCATCTGCTTTGCTGTTTTTTCAAGAGCCTTAGGGGTCGGTTCAGGTTCCCTAGGAAACCCTCCCTCTCCTTCACAGTACAATGGGAAGACCTTGCATCCAAGCTCTTCTAAAAGCATTGGAACAACCTTGCTTCCTCCTCCGTTGACTGCATCGAGAAAAACTCTGAATTTTTTCTTTCTGATTTTAGAAACATTGACTCTTTTTAGAACGGATTCGATATGAAGGCGAATATAGGCAGGATCGGAAAGAACTTTTGCCTTGGGATTAAAGGACGGAGGCCTGAAATCCATCCGGACAGAATGTTCTTTGAAAATTTCCATCTGAGAAGCACCGAAAAAGAATCCATTCTTTCCAATCAGTTTAAATGCATTCCAGTCAATCGGATTATGGGATGCACTGATCATAATCCCGCCGGAACTGTTTGTCTCTTTAACAACTGACTTCACAGTCGGTGTCGGGACAAGACCTAAATTGACTACACGAATCCCTTTGGAAAGAAGGATTCCAGTCACAAAATTTTCTAAAAAAATTCCAGAAGGCCTGGAATCGCGTCCAATAATGACTGATTTAGGATTTAAGGTCTCTATATAGGAGTTAATGAAATTGAGGGAATTTTCCAGAAATAAACCTTCTGGAATCCTTCCCCTGATTCCAGATACGGAAATCATAAGGTTGGGATTTGAATTTAGCTGAGCCATGTCGGTGTCTAGGTTTTATCGTGGGCGATGACAGGATTGAACTGCCGACCCGCTGCTTGTAAGGCAGCTGCTCTCCCAGCTGAGCTAATCGCCCGATAATACCATTAAAAATTTACGCTTTGTTTTGTCAATTCAAATAAATTATACTGCCGCTTTTTTTGCAAAAACTTTCAGAGCCATTCTGCTCTTATGTCTGTCTGCATTTTTTTTATGAATGATTTTTTTCTTAGCTGCTTTGTCTAAAAGAGAAGAATACTCATTCAGGAATTTGGATGCTTCGTCTTTTTTTCCGGCCTTAATGGACTTCAGAATATTTTTTGCAAATGTACGGATAGTCGCTTTTTGAGCAGAATTTCTCTCTCTGCGTCTTTCCGATCTTCTGATATCCTTTTTAGATGATTTTAGGTTTGCCATCTGAACTTAATGCTCCTGTTATGACCAGAAAAAAAAGATTCACTGATTTGGCAAATCTTTTTTTTGAAATTAAATGATTTTAAACACTAATAGTTCAGCAGAGATTTAGGGTTTGCGTAAAGTGGTTTTATGCTTTTACGACGTTTCCCTCACTTGAGGGAAACTTCATATCTAACGATGTTAATTATTGATTGACAAAAGATTCAATTCCGATTTATTGGTATCGAACTGCACCGGAAACAAAAAAAGAGGGACTATGAGCACAAAAATATTTCTGAATGAAATGGACAGAGTTCGTAAAATAAACAGAATGATCAGATATTCCGACAGAAAACTGAAAAGAAAGTATCCTGTTCTTCTGAATCAGGACAGATTAGGAATTATAATATTCATATTATCAGCATTACTTATGATTCTCACCGGATTCGGCTGTATTCAGGGACTTCTGCCTGCATATTCTGTCATTATGATAAATGCATTTTTCGCATCCCTCCTCCACGAACTCGAACATGATCTTATCCACGGTCTGTATTACAAGGAAACCTGGCTGGAAAAAATGATGATGTGGGGAGTCTGGATTTTCAGAGGAAACACTCCAAGTCCGTTTTACAGAAAAAAGATCCATCTTCTGCATCACAGAGAATCAGGTCAGGCAGCCGATATTGAAGAACAGATGATCGGAAACGGAATGAAATACGGATGGAAACGGTTTCTTGTCATGTTCGATCAGAATCTTGCTTTTCTTCTGAATGCCCGGAATGTGGCAAAAACTGCACCTGATCTGAAAATCGGCGAGATGGTGAAATCTGCATTTCCTGTATCCGCAGTCTTTACTTTTCTTCTGAATATGATCATTCTTTTTAACAGTATATCCTTTATACAGTCGTCATATTTTACAGATTTCGTTCTTCCGGACTATTTTACGAAGATTCTGTCGGTTCTCAATATAATAGGTGTAACTTATATTTTTCCGAATATCCTCAGACAGTCATGTCTTCAGTTCATCTCTTCAAATATGCACTATTTCGGAGACGTGAGCAGGGGAAGAGAAGGTGTCCTTGAACAGACTCAGATACTGAATTCATGGATATTCATTCCTTTTCATATTTTCTGCTTCAATTTCGGAAGCACTCATGCGATCCATCATTTTACAGTCAATCAGCCTTTTTACATCAGGCAGATGATTTCCTCCTATGCTCACAGTGCCATGAAGAAATATGGTGTACGTTTTAATGATTTTGGAACATTCAGAAGAGCTAACAGATACAGAATTCAGGAGACTGTCTGATGCATTCAGTTGAAAGAAAAATCAGAATAAACTCCCCTCTTCCGATTGTGCTTGACATCATGCTTGACTGGAATTCCTATATCCGCTACCTTCCCTCCATTGATTCATTCAAGGTTCTGTCTCATGACAGAAAGGAGTGCAGAGTCGAAACGGAAACGTCTGCCCGTCTTCCATTATTCGGAACAGTGGTGAAAACATCTCAGACTGTCATTTATGATCTGGAAAATCTGACTTTTCACACTGTAGACAGATCAGGATTTTTCAAGGAATTCAAAGGATACAGAAAACTCGAAGACGGAGGAGACTCGACAGTATTCTATTCCAGGGTGGAATATATTTATTCTTCTTCATTTCTGGATTTTCTCAATCAGAACATCGGAAATCTTATAGAGAAAAATGTATCCTCTCTTCAGGAAAATATGAAACAGGAAGCAGAAAAGAGGCGCTTGGAAAATTTTACAATGGAGGATCTGAAAAGAAAGTATGGAGAGTGAATGACTCATCCTGCGCACTTAGTGCTTCAGATAAGGCAGAGAAAGCTCGAAACATTTCAGATCAGCTTCTCTCCTTCTCCCATTTCCTTTCCTGCACATTCAGATACTCCCTGATCTCTGAATATTTTCCTCTTCCGTACAGATAGGAAATCAGAATATCATCTCCTGCCAGAAGCTCCACTGCAGGTCTGTCGGAACGGAATTCGTAAGGTCCCTGAAGATATTCAAACTCAGTGCTGTAATAATCTTTCAGTGTCCGGAGCAGATGAAGAGTAAAAAGAAGGGAATGAAACTTTTTTTCATTATTTACAATGATCTGAAATCCTCCGCATACAAGGTTTGCATATTTGTGAAATACCGGCTGAAAAAATAAAGGCCGCAGATAATAATGTCCTTTATTTTCTCTGTTCAGTTCATGCAGAAGAAGATCGTCGAAAGGATTGATGAAAGGCGCACCGAACATTTCAAAAGGCCTTGTTGTTCCCCTGCCCTCGGAAAGATTTGTGCCTTCGAGAAGACACTGTCCCGGATATACAATGCAGGTATTTCGAGTCGGAATGTTCGGAGAAGGAGGAACCCAGTAATGCTCTGTTTTTTCGGAAGGAGTAATAAAGTCCAAGTTGCAGTTCAGATCAAATTTCACTCTGTAGTATTCCAGAAGTTCAAATACGGACATACCGTGTCTGTGCAGAGCAGTTCTGACTCCTACAAAGGATTCATACTTTGCATCCAGAGGAGATCCTTCGACTTTGCTTCCGATCGGATTCGGATAGTCGACTGCAATGATATGAGGAACATTTTCACCTGATTTCTTCATTTCATGGACTGACTGAAGGATATAAAAGGCAGTTGTCAGAAAAGTATAATACCTTGCCCCCACATCCCGGATGTCGATGATGAGAAGATCCAGATTCTTCAGGGATTCTCTAGAAGCAGTGAGAGTATCCTCGGAATCTCCGTACAGATTTACAATATTCCAGTCAGAAAGGGAATACTTAAGCCCGCTCCCGGAAACCTGATCCTGCAGTTCAGCAAAAAGTCCATGTTCCGGAAGAAAAACTGCATGAAGTCCGAGAGTCTTTTCATAAAACTGAAAATTATAAGTGTACGGGATCATTGTCCCGAAGGCACTCTGGTTTGTCAGAAGACCGACTCTTTCTCCCTTATATTTTTTTAAGATTTTTGTCCACTTCATAGTCCGCTTCCGTTTTTGCCTTAAGCTGCTCCAGGCTGATTTTTCCGGAAATCTCTGTAAGAACAAATTTTCCGTTTCTGAATTCAAAGACTCCCATCTCAGTCACAAGCATATGCACGCAGGCCTTTCCTGTCAGAGGGAGTCTGCATTCCTTAAGAAACTTAGGCACCCCTTCCTTGTTCACATGTTCCATCACCACAATGACTTTTTTGGCACCGGCAACAAGATCCATTGCACCGCCCATCCCCTTCACCATTTTTCCGGGAATCATCCAGTTTGCGAGATCTCCCTTTTCAGAGACTTCCATCGCACCAAGGATCGTCAGATCCACATGCCCTCCTCGGATCATTGCAAACGAATCTGCGGAGGAAAAAAAGGAGGCTCCTTTTGTATAGGTAACTGTCTGTTTTCCTGCATTGATGAGATCAGGATCGACATCTCTGTCCAAAGGGAAAGGGCCGATTCCGAGAAGTCCGTTTTCCGACTGAAGAATCACATCTGCATCTTCCGGGATATAGTTTGCCACAAGAGTGGGCATTCCGATTCCCAAATTCACGTAATCGCCGGGGCGCACTTCGAGAGCCACACGTCTGATCATTTCTTCCTTACTGAGCATCTCTCACCGTCCTCTTCTCAATTCTTTTCTCGTAGGATTTTCCCTGAAACATTCTGTCTATATAAATCCCGGGAGTGTGTATCTGATCCGGATCTAGTTCGCCTGTTTCTTTCAGGATCTCCACCTCGGCTGCTGTTCTGTCAGCCGCCGCTGCCATCATGGGATTAAAATTTCTGGCAGTCATTCTGTAGATTAGATTGCCCGATCTGTCCCCCTGCCAGGCTTTCACAATGGCAAAATCAGCTCGGAGGGCTTTTTCCATAATATATTCCCGTCCGTCAAAAACCTTTGTCTCTTTCCCTTCGGCAACGGCAGTACCGACTCCGGCAGCCGTGTAAAAAGCAGGAATTCCCGCACCGCCCGCTCGGATTCTTTCCGCAAATGTGCCTTGAGGAACAAGCTCCACCTCCAGCTCACCCGACAGAAACTGCTTCTCAAACGTCTTGTTTTCCCCGACATAACTGGAAATCATTTTGCGGATCTGTCTTGTCTGAAGAAGGATTCCCAGTCCGAAATCGTCCACTCCGCAGTTGTTGGAGATTACAGTCAGATTCCGTATTCCGAGTTCTCTGATCGCGAGGATAAAATGCTCAGGAATTCCGCAAAGTCCGAATCCGCCTGCCATCAGAGTCATTCCGTCTCGCAGGCCGGACAGACATTCTGCGGCTGTCTTCAATTCTTTATTCATATTAAAGTCCGAAAAGATAAAATTCTTGTAAAAACAGTCTGCCCTGACAAAGTGTTTCTTGCCAAACCAAAAAATAAGGTTTTTTCAATATGCCACTGGATACTTCACAGACAAATCAAAAGATTTCCATTCCGTCTCTTCAAATTCTTTTTGAAGAGGGAGCAGCAAGCAATTCACTGAACATTCTTCATGAAGGGGCCTACAGTCTCGAAAAAAAGTTCGGAGATACAAGCCTTCCTCTTCTTCAGGTGAGCGGAAAAAATCTTACTCCGGGTGTCATCAGCCTTTTCGGAAACGGAAGGTATCCCTGTTCTATCAAGACTACTCAGCCTTCAGTCATTTCCACTTATACTGTAACTACTGCAACAATTCACAAATCCATTCAGTCCAAAATGTCCCTCGGCGTAATGATCGCGAGAACTCTTCTCCGCGAAATTCTGGAACTGACCAAAAAAATGAACGCAATCAGTTCCCTTTCGTCCGGCGTGGAACAGATCAGAGACAATATGTCTCTC
>JBPOJG010000175.1:0-2630 GCA_052033835.1 Spirochaetota bacterium | reverse complement strand
AGCAGGCATTGTAGTTCTGGGTTTTGACGGTAAGCAGCCGAAGGAAAGGGCACATAAGCTGATTCTTCTGGATGAAGATAAGCTTTCTCAGAAAAAAGCCACCAAGGAAGAGATCTTCTGGAGATCTCATATCATTATAAAAGACAATAAAATATATGCATTTGAGAAATTCAACAATGCAGTTTATTTTTCCAGATTCAATAATGATCTCAGTCTGGATGTCAGAAGCAGCGAACCTGTGAATACAGCTTCAGAAGTGTCATTCTTCAAGGAAAAGATATTTCTTACCGGAAAATCGAACGAGAGCGACGAAACAACAATCCGAGTCATTCAGCGTTCTGATCTGAAAGTGCTGAAATCTCTCAAGCCTATGGAAAGCAAAAAGAAATAAACAGGAGAAAGGGATGTTCAGAGCGTTCATTGCAGTTTTTTTCATTATAAACTCAGTATTTTCTCAGGAAAAAAAGCTGAGTGAAAAAGAGGTCAAGTCTGCAAAACCGACCACTTTTATCTTACGGTCACAGAAGAAGGCGGATACGGATACCAAGTTTCAGAATGAGTCTGTGGGAAAGAAACTGGCAGAACTTCTGAACAGAACTCCGACTGATCTGCATTCTCTTGAAGGTGTGAGAGTCAGAAGAGTACTTCCAGGAAAAGAGAAATTCGGTGCGGATGTAATCAGTCTGGAAACGAATACAAATTTCGGTCATATACATTCTCTTCAAAGAATCGTGGCGGGTTTTGTGCAGAAGGCTTATAATTATCATGAAGATGATTCCTATCTGATCGCATCGTATATTCTCTATTATAATGCATATCACAGAGAGGATATGGAATATATACAGGGAAAGTATGTTCCTGAAATTTCGTCCTCTGTTTCCGGAAGCAAGGTCGGTCTGTCCAGAAATTATGAATACTGGCCGGGCAGAACTCAGATCATCATTCCGATTGAGCCGAACATTCTGAAAAAGACAAACAAGGATGTGACTCTGGATGAACTTGCAGAAATCAATCCCTCGCTGGACAAATCAAAGGCTGATGAAAAGAAAAAGCTTTCTGATCTGACCAGGGAAAAACTGAAGGATGAAAAGAAGCAGATCATTGACAAGAAGGAAACTGTCAGGATTGAAGAAGCAGAACTGGAAATAGCAAAGAAGAGAATAGATGAGAGTCTTGAGATTCTGAAAAAAGATCCTCTTGCAAACAGGGAAAAAATTGCTGATCTGGAAAAAGAGAAAATAATCCTCCTGAAAAAGGAAATCAAACTTACCGAAGTCAAGGAAGGAGTAAAGGACAAGGAAGAGAGAATTGCCAAAAAGGAAGGAAAGACTCCAGTCAAGGAAACTGCTGAAGTAAAAAAAGAAATTCCTAAGAAAGAAGTTGTCAAGGAAGAGAAGACTGCAGAGATTCCGGCAAAAAAGGAACCGGAAGAGATTCCCGAAAAAAAAGTTCCTGAAACTGTCGCAGAACCGGTAAAGGCAACAGAACCTGCTGAAGAAACTAAGGATACGGTCGCACTGAAGAAGGAAGAAAAAGAAGTCGATGATGATAAGGAAAAAATCATTATAGAAAATCCTGAGACTCTGAAGAAACTGGAAGAGATTGCAAAAGAACTCGAAGCCAAAAAAGAGGAAGAAAAAAAGAAGCAGGAGTTTTCAGGAAATGTTTTCTCCGGAAGAATTCCTTTCATCAAACCGGTGACTCTGAACGAAGGGCAGTGCAGCAACGAACTGCATATTCTGGATCCTGCAAAGGACGACTTTATTTATAAAAGTGAATTCAACAGAATCTGCGGAAGGAATTTTCAGATATTCAACGGGATGATTCTGGTTGTGGGCGGTTTTCAGGAAGCATCAGGCGATGTAAGACTTGTTCTTCTGGGAAGCAAGAATCTTGCCCGTGCAGGAAATTCGGAAGTCAAGGTTTATATCAAGACACATATGGAAGTGAACGGTGAGTTTCTGTATGCAGTAGAACAGGATAAGGGAAAATACTATTATGCCAGATTTGACAAGAATCTGAAAAGAGAAGTCAGGACAAGTGCAGAGATCAATCCTGATTCAACAATAGTATTTTACGGAAAGAAAATTTATATTTACGGAAAATCACCGGATACCGGAAATATAGAGATTAAAGTATTTGACAGAGAGACTTTTAAGTTCCTCAAAAAAACTCAGTCTTGATTCAGGTGGAAAATGGACATAACAGCAGCATCTAAGATTCTGGACAAGGGTCTGTCTTTAGGTTTCGATTATACCGAAATCTTCGTGGAAGAAACACGCTCCTCATCCGTCAGTCTTTCTGACGGAAAGGTGGAAACCGCAAGCGCGGGAACTGAATTTGGGATCGGACTCAGGCTGATTTCAGGAACTGAGGTTCTTTACGCAAGCACAAGCAGGGAAGATGAAGATCATCTGATTTCCCTTCTTGTCAGTCTATCCAGACTTCGTCCTGAAATACAAAAAATTACAAAATCAGGAAATGTATTTCATTTGAAGGATATGTCAAGTCCCAGACAGTTTCCGATTGTCATTGACCCGCGTACTGTAAGTCAGCAGAGAAAACTCAGTCTCCTCAGTGCTGCTGACAGGAAGGCCAGATCAGTTTCTGAAAAGATTGCACAGGTAAAT
>JBPOJG010000234.1:0-5625 GCA_052033835.1 Spirochaetota bacterium | reverse complement strand
TTGAGACAGTAAACCCTTCCCTTCCCATTTTTCGAAGCACAGCTCCCTATCAGCATGTACCTTTTCTTTTTTCTCTGCATATCCTGGATGAAAACAAAAACATCATTCATAAGACTTGGATCAGCAGGGATCATAATGATCCTAGAAAAGAAATATTGGAAAAACTGAAAGAATGGATTCCCGAAGGTACCGGAAGTATTGTCTGCTTTAATGATATGATTGAAAAGAAATGCCTGAAAGATTCTGCTGCAGTTTATCCGGAATACCAAAGCTGGGCACAGAGTATTCTTATGCGGTTTCAGGATATCTCCAATGTATTCCGAAATTTTCAATACTATCATCCTCTGCAGAATGGAAGTGCATCTCTGAAAAGTATTTATCCTGCACTGACCGGGGAACCTGGATACGGTGAACTGACCATAAAGGATGGAGGGTCTGCAAATATGGAATACCTTCAGTTTCTGCTTCAGGAAAAAGAAGCTGATCCGAAACTGCTTATGGATTTGGAAGTATACTGTTCGATGGATACGTATGCAATGGTGAGGATATTTCTAAAGCTTCAGGATTTTCTGCTTGAGTAAAAAGCAAGCAGAAAAATCCTGAACCTGATGGGGGATTAGCTCAGTTGGCTAGAGCGCTTCCTTGACATGGAAGAGGCCACTGGTTCAAGTCCAGTATCTCCCACTCCATTAATTTCTCTTTCTGCCGCCGGTAGGAATCATATTCCCTTCAGCTTTTCCATCCTTAAACAATGCATTTGTAGGTGCACTTGGAGGGAAAAACTCAGTAGCTGCTTTGATGTCTCTTTTCAACTGTTCCCGAACGAGCATATTGTCTTCGATTCTGAGAGCCTGTCTGAGATAATGCTCTGCATTGCTGATTCCGGAATCACCAAGACCAATGGATGCTCTCATACGGATATATGGATCATCGTGCTTCAGCATCTCAGTCAGTTCAAGGAATTTTTCACTTGCATGAGGTTCAATTCCGATGATTGCACTTAAGATCGCGACTGTAACGTAATCATGTCTTTTCGCCAATGCAATATTTTTCTGACGATTCGTTCTTTCGTCCCAGAGTTTCTTGCTTGCATCTGTTTCTGCTTTCAGTCTTTCGAGAAGTTTATCCATTCCCTCTTTTCTGTAAGTATTGCGAAGACCGTCTGCAGCAGCAGCTCTGATGAAATAGTTTGGATGACCTAAAGCAAATGTCAGAGTGTCAATACCGACTTTAATGGAATCCAGAATAGGAGTCTTTTTCTTGTCTTTTTTCTCATCTGCAGACTCTTCCTTTACATCCATATTGTCTATAAGTGTTCCAATGGAACGCAGAACTTCAGCGATACCCACAACAAGACGCATATTTTCATCTTTTCCGTAAGTAGGTTTATCATTTTCCTTAATTCTGTCCTGCCAATGATAGAATACATCCACTAGAGGCTGCATCCCTCTGGAATGTCCTAAATCAGCAATAGCCTGAGAAGCAAGATATTTCAGAATTGGAGCATTGTGCTCAGAAATATTCGCATCGAGCGGAATGACTGTCTCCGGATTTAAAACTTGGCGGGACGCTTTCTCAATGACTTCAGGTTTATCATAAAAACCGAATCCACCATCCTTAACTTCTGAAGGAGTCAACATTTTCTCTTTCATTTTGTCATTTTCTTTCAAAGAAACCAGGTCGGCATCAATTTCCACACTTCCCTTGACTGCTAAAATCAGGGGACGGAGCGCTCTCAATGTACGGTGTTTTTTGAGAGTTCCGATAGCATCTATTCTCTCTTTCAAACTTCCCTTGCCTAATTTATCCACCTGGGATTGAAAGAAAGCATCGCTTCCTTCCTTATAGGAATCAATTTCTTCTGCCAATACCGAAAATGCCAGTATGACAGAGAATATTAAAAATTTTTTCATGTTCTATGCTCCTTTGATTGAGGTGCCTGCTTTTCCCAAAAGAGTGTTTGCCTTTCCAGAAGAAAAAATCAGGCAGTGTTTGCTGACTAAAGTATAGATGATTTTATAGGGGTTTAAAAATCCAAGCATTTTTACAGCAGTCGGGCAGAATTCTCAGATTTCCTAAAAAAAACAGTTTTTCGAATATCGCCTTGAATTTATTCTGTCAAAAGGCTATGAATGACCAGAAGACAGATACAGTAATCGGCGAAGACATTGTTTTTAAAGGTACAGTTCGGTTTCAGAACTGTCTCAGAGTAAAGGGATTCATCAAAGGCTCTGTTCAGGCAGAGGGTGATTTAGTCGTGGAAGAGGGCGGAAAAGTCGAAGCTGACGTCAATTCCAACAGTGCCGTAGTCAATGGAACCTTTCTTGGAAACGTAGAAGCCAAGGAAAAAGTGGAAATCGGCAAGACAGGCACTTTGATTGGAGACATAAAAACCCCAAAACTTCATATCGAAACCGGAGCAAAATTTACCGGTCACTCCTCCATGTAATGAAATATGAGCATGGCGAAAGTCTATCCGACTTAAAAAAAAGACCAAAACTTTTTACGGGATTTACTGCCTTTCAGTCTTACGTACTGGAAAGTCTGAAAATTACAGGAGAAGATGCGGAGGCATTTGTATCCGCTGATGTTTCAAGACTCCACTCCCCTTTTCTCCTTCCGGATATCCGCGAAGCAGTAAAGAAAATCAGAAATTTTATTCTTCAAAAAAAAAGCATTTTATTATATGGGGACAGAGATACTGACGGAGTTTCCTCCACTTCACTTCTAGGGATTTATTTCAGAGAACAGATTCGAAAAAACGGCGGATCGCTTTCCATCAGAACATCTACCGCGAACGACGATTACGGTCTTTGCGGAACTGTAATGACTCAAATACAGAATCTGAAACCGGATCTCCTCATCACTCTCGATTTCGGAACTTCAAATGAGGCAGAGATCAACAGACTTGCTTCCCTGGGAATTGAAGTCATTGTACTGGATCACCACGAAATTCCAGTCAGGATTCCGCAGTGCCTTCTCATAAATCCCAAAAGATCCGACTCGATTTATCCTGAAAAAAGAATCTGTACATCAGCACTTGCAGCTAAGCTGATTATGGCTCTTTTGATTGCAGAAAAGGCAGAGGAAAAAAAACGTGAATCCACTGACCTGCTTTTCTTTTCTCCCGAAAAGGAAACAGATTACAATGAATTAAATTATCATGATTATTTAATTAAGCATCCGGATCTCAGAAAAAAATTTGAAGATCTTCTTGACCTTGCAGCAATCGGCACAGTCACAGATATGATGCCAATGCTTGGAGAAAACAGGAATATCGTAAAAATTGGAATCCGTACACTCTGCGAACTCATCAGCATTGAAAAACCTTCCAGGATGGGTCTACGAAGCCTTGTCAGAAATCTTGGACTGAATAAAAATCGAATCACTTCACGGGATTTGGGATGGTCTGTCGGTCCTGTTCTGAATGCGGCAGGCAGAATGGGAAAGACTGAGACCGCACTGAAACTCCTTCTTTCAGAAACAGAGCAGGAAGCTGAGTATCTCACAAAGGAAATCATCGGTCTGAATCAGGAAAGAAAGGAAAGAACCAAAAGAAATATTTTCAGAGTGGATCAGTATTTTCAGAGAAAACCGGAAAGGGAAAAGAAGAGAGTCATCTTCTGTTATGAACCGGATATGGAACCTGGGGTATCCGGAATTGTAGCAACCAGACTTGTAGAAAAATACAAAAGACCTGCAGTATTTGTCACTCCGGATCACGGCAAGGCCAGAGGAAGCATACGTTCCTGCAATTCAGAAAATGTTCTGGATGTGCTGAATATGCTTTCGGAATATCTGGAACATTTCGGCGGCCATCCTGAAGCTGGAGGTTTTTCCATAGCAATCAATAAGATCCCTGTTCTGGAAAGAGAGTTGGAAGAGGCTGCTCCCAAATGGCTGAACGGCGCATCTGTGGATGAGCGGGTTAAAAAATCTGCAGCAGAGATTCTGCCGACTGATCTGGATTCAAAACTCTTTGATGAAATAATAGCTCTCGATCCGTTCGGACAGAGTTTCAGCATACCTCTTTTATCATTAAAAAATGTTCGAATTATCCATTGGAAAATTATGGGAGACGGGTCCCATGCCCGTTTTTCAGTTCAGAATGCAGGCTCTAAAATCAAGTTTGTAATCTGGAATACTGCAAAGGAACTGAACAGTCTGATGTCTGAAAAATCAGAAATCAGTCTCTGGGGAAGTCTCGAAGAAAATTATTTCCAAGGCACGGCGAGTCTGCAGTTCCAAGTAGAACATTTCGAATAAAACAATAATACCCTTGCCTGAATTTAAAAACCTCTCAACAAAGAGGCGTCCTGTTCCATTGCCTAAAAATGAAATTATGCTTGTAATTGAACAGTTTGCGATCAATATTTCCCCGCTTGCAAAGAATTATACTCTTCAGGAATTCTTTGAACTGCCGGAACCGAAAGACAATTCCAAAATGGAAATGATAAACGGAGTAATCTATATGTACCCAATGCCTGATTGGAACCATACTGAAATTATTTCCAGACTGATTGAACTTTTACAGAAGGAACTGAATGCAGAAAGGCAGAAAGGAAAAATATTTGTTCCTCGCGCAGGGATCCAGACAGGAAAAAATACTTGGGTAGAACCCGATCTTTATTTTCTGTCTGATACAAATCTTGCAAAACTGAACAATAAACACCCTTCTACAGCAGATTTGGTTATTGAAGTGCTCTCCTTTTCCACAGAAGAGTATGACAGAACAACAAAGGCAGATACGTATGAAATTCTGAAAGTCAGAGAACTTTGGCTCATTAATCCGAAGGAAAAAACCGTGGAAGTGCGGGAAAACCCGGATGCAGGCTCAAAATGGAATCGTATCATTCTTTACGAAAAACAGGATCTGATTGTATCTAAAATAGTTCCCAGTCTGAAATTTTCGATTGAGAAACTTTTTTAAAGACATTCATTAATTTTCTGAATTTTGATAATACTGCCTATTATCAGACAGTATTATCAGCTCATTGATTATAAATTCCACTTAGGTTTGAGCAGTTGAAAGAATTTGTTTTCCTGCTCGGAAACCCCGTCCGCTCCGGCCAGATCCTTCATTAAACTCAGCATACCTGACTTCAGCTCCTTTTTTTGATCTGCCAGATATTCTATAGCAGTTTTGATGCTTGCCTTGTATTCGTCCGGATCATTTTTTATTGTATTCACAATATGATTCAGACAGTCAACTGCCTTGACATCAGATTCCATTCCTTCCAGAAAACCTTCCAGTGCACCTTCCACTGCAGTCGCCTCTTCCTGAGACATTACTCCGTCTTCTGCAACTGCCTGCACGAAAAGTACTGCTGCGTGATACTCGATAGAATCAGTATTGATTTTTGCCATTGTAAAATCTCCTTAGTAATGCAAATGTTCATTTTGAATCGTATACGATTTGCCCTGCCAATTTACAGGGAATTGAAATTGTGTAAAATGCTTTTTTGGAGAGGAATGATGAGAAATGAGAATCCGATCCTCTTCTTTAAATTTTATCATTGAAAAAATCTCGGTACCGAAACAATCTTGGCCTGAATGGACAATTATAAACCTTCTTCCAAAGGGGCCAAAAAGGCCGCAATGCTTCTCATGTCTTTAGGCAAGGAA
>JBPOJG010000087.1:0-1753 GCA_052033835.1 Spirochaetota bacterium | reverse complement strand
GACTGTTCGCTCTCCCTATCCAGATTTCTGTCTGGTAAAGTTCAAGACTGGCACTGCCTGTCTCTGCTCCCGACACTGCATCGAGGAGTTTCTGAGCAGCGTCAAACCTGTTTTCAAGAATCAGTGTCTTTATTTCAGGATATCTTATGCCTCCTCTGCCCTCTTCTCCGTAAGCAGAAGAAAGGACGGAAAAGAAAACGAAGAGAAAGGAAAGGCCGTGAACAGATAAATATTTTCTAATTACAGACTGCATCATCTGTCCACTCCGACTGCCCTGTGTCCGTATCTTGCAGAAGGCATTGTATTTCCGAGGTTTGTCCAGGGACCTGCTGCAGGGTTTGCGAGATCAATGAAATACACAGTCTGAACAGGATTGTTGATTGCGCTTGCTCCTCCGAAAAGATAAGCCTTTCTCTGGGAATAATAAATCTCAGAAGCAGGCCAGTACAGTGCCGTCGGGAGAACAGGCCCGGCAGTCATGGCGTTGGTCGTTCCGCCGACCGGATAGTAGTCGTACAGTGCGGAAGGAGTGATCGAAGAGGCAGGAATGAAGGCATTTGTCGCAGTGCTCCCTCCGAACACAAGCAGTGCAGGAGAATCTGCAGGATACGGATCGGAAGGAAGAGGCCTGTAGCAGGAGGAGGCAGATCCGTGTCTTGCCCCGTTCAGACTGGCTTCAATCAGAGAAGTCGTGGTATTCGCACCGGGTATGAATGCATCCGAGGAAGACTGTTCTGCTCCGCTTGAATACAGACGTCCTCCGGTCATATAAATTGTCCCGTCGTTTCCGCACCCGGCCATATCAATTCTCGGAAGAAGACTTCCTCCCTGAACAGTGTACTGAGTCCATGTGCCGGTGCTTCCCACCGAAGGCTGGAATCTGTATACTGTATTCAGTATTGTTCCGGTCGTCATGTCGGTCGTGGTCGTCCCGCCGATCATGTAAATTTCATTATTCATCTTCCCTGCAAGTGCACCCGTCAGGCTGTTCGGCATTGAAGAAAGTGATGTCCAGGCATTTTTATCCAGGTCGTACATTTCCACTGCATTCGATACGGAGAAGGATGTTCCGGATGCCTTGACTCCTCCGACGACATAAATTTTTCCGGAAATGACAGTGACTGATGCAAATGCTCTCGGAGTCGGAAGAGAAGTGACCGAAGAATACCAGGTGTTCGTGGTCGGATCATACATATCCACCTGTGCGACCGGAAGCCCGGAAACTCCTATTCCGCCTATGATCCAGATGCTTCTTTTCTTTATGACAAGAAGAGGATCAGGATTGGGAGTGCTGAATGTCTGAGGAAAGACTGTCTTCGGACTCACTGAACCGCAGAATACAGCGTATGTATATTTCTGGTCTGATGTCAGTCCTGCAAGAGATATGCTGTGAATTTTCGAAGGTGAAAGACTTGCCTGGTATTTCTGAATCGAGCCGATGCCGTATCCCACAATCCCAGTCACTGATTCCGAGCATGAAAATGTAATTACGGCAGACTGCGAAGTAAGCGAGCTTACATAAAGAAACAGCAGTCTGACAGAATCGTTCTTCTGAGCCTTCTCCAGGGGAGATTTCTGGCAGAAGAGGAGGAGGATTAAAAGGAAAGGGAATAGAAAAAGCGGCGATAGCGGGGGTCGGGGGTCATTGAAGAAAGAGCTTGGAGTTCGGAGCTTGGGGTTCAGAGAACGGAAAAAAAGCGTATAGCGAACAGAGTATAGTGACTTCAGTAAAATGTTTTTCATTATAAAACAA
>JBPOJG010000304.1:0-11472 GCA_052033835.1 Spirochaetota bacterium | reverse complement strand
ATTGAAGGAACACTTACCATAATGTCGGAACGTATGATTATTGTCTGTGAAAGTTTTGATTCTCTGGAATAGACAGAAAAAAAAATGCATCCTAAAATTCCCATCGGAACCCCTATCGTTACTGATACAGAAGTAATCATAATCTGTCCTACGAAGGCATTTCGAAGTCCGCCTCCCGGATTTCCGGGTCCGGCAGGATCATTCAGGAAAAGATCCGAGTTGAGTGCCGTCATACCGTGTCTGATTACATCTCCAAGAATGAAAACGAGCCAGAACAGTCCGAATGCCGCGGCAGATGAACAGAGAGAGAGTGCGATAATTCCTTTGATTTTTCTCCAATTCTGATGAGACATTATCTGTGCTTCCTTTGAGACATTTTCAAAAGTATTTTAGCAGCTGCAAGAATTGTAAAACTCATAAAAAATAATATTAATGCAAGAAAAAATAATGATGATAAGTAGGTTTCTCCCTGTGCTTCTGCAAATTCATTGGCCAAGGTGACCGTAATTGTATCGGCTGCATCAAAAAGGGATGTAGGAATTTTATGTTTGTTTCCCAGAACAAATGCGAGAGCCATTGTTTCACCGAGCGCCCTTCCGAGAGAAAGAAATATTCCTCCGATGACACCGGATTTTGCATACGGCATCACAACGTCCACTGCCATTTCCCATTTAGTTGCGCCGAGTGCATACGAGGATTCTTTCACTACTGAAGGTGTCAGTAAAAAGGAATCTCTGGCAATACTTGCAGAGAAGGGGATGATCATAATGCTGAGAATTAGACTGGCAGTAAGAATATCTATTCCCAAAGGAGTACCTGAAAATAAAAATCCTAAAAAAGGAATTCTTCCTAAGCTGTTCTGAAGCAATGGCTCAACAGTCTTTGACATAATAGGGGACAGCGTGTACAGTCCCCACATACCGTAAATAATGCTCGGAATTGCAGCCAAAAGTTCTATTGCGAGACCTATCAGATTTTTCAGTCTGTCAGGAGCTATTTCGGTTACAAAGACTGCTATTCCTATAGATGTAGGAGCGGCAATCAGCAGGGCGAGTGAGGTAGTGATCAGTGTCCCAAAAATAGCACTTCCAGCTCTGAAGTCTTCATTGACCGGATCCCAGTTGGAAGAGAATATAAATCCGAAAACTCCGAATTTTTTTATGGCTGGGACAGACTCTTTCAGAAGAGTGAAAAATATCCCAGCTGCGAGCAGGATCACGGTAAATGCTGCCAGCAGTGTTACAACAGAGACAGCTTTATCTGTCAATTGGTCTTTATTTCCAGACATATATTCCCATTTTTTAAAAGTTTAACTCAGTTCACAAGGCCGTTTTCTTTCCAATAAGCGGCTACCTTAGTTTTTAATTCCTCCGGCAGAGGAACATAAATCAGTTTTTTTGCTGATTCATCTCCGTTTTGAAAAGTCCAGGAAAAGAACTGAACTGCTTTTTTGGAAGAATCAGGCTTATCTTTTGCTACCAGAATGAATGAAGCTGCGGCTATTGGCCAGGAATTCTTACCTAGAGCATTTGTCAGCCAGAGATAAAAATGTTCTGAGGCTTCAAATTTTGCGGCTGCTCCTGCACTCTGGAAAGATTCTATGCTCGGTTCGACAAAGTTTCCTTCTGCATTTTTTAAGAGAACATGAGCCAGTTTATTCTGGTGTGAGTAGGCAAATTCAACATATCCGATGGAACCTTCCACCTGCTTAATGTAGTTCGAAATCCCCTCATTTCCCTTCCCGCTGATTCCTACCGGAAATTTGACTGCAGTATCGGAACCTATCTTTTCTTTCCATTCCTTGCAGACGGCATTCAGATAGTTTGTGAACACGGCAGTCGTTCCGGAACCGTCCGCTCTTGTCACTACGGTAATCTGCTTTGAAGGAAGCTTCAGATCCGTATTTAATGCCTTGACTGCACTGTCGTCCCAAGCCTTGATATCCCCCATATATATTTTACAGAGGGTGCCTCCGTCAAGTTTTAGTTTTCCAGCATCAACTCCCGGAATATTTACTACCGGAACTACACCTCCGATGATTGCAGGAAACTGAAGGAGACCCGACTTTTCGAGTTCTTCCTTCTTCAGAGGTTTGTCTGTGGCACCGAAATCCACCGTTCTGTTTTCAATCTGCTTGATTCCTCCGCCTGAACCGATCGACTGATAATTCAGTTTTGCTCCGGTAGCCTTTCCAAACGAAATTGACCAAGCTGAATAAATCGGGTACGGAAAAGTGGCACCTGCTCCATTCAGAGTCTTGGATTCAGATTTTTGACAGTTGATGACAAGACTGGTAAGAGCTGCCGCCGCCAGTAATCCTATTCTTTTATACATTCTAAACCTCCTAAATACTTTCTCATTTTATTGTTACAAAATTATTACATTCAGATCAAAAATAGAATTCAATCCTTTTTCAGATAGGAAGAGTCAATATAACTTTCCAAAAACTTTTTGAACCCTTTTTCATACTTAGGGAGTTTCAGTTTTCCCCCGATTTCTCTCTTATTTGTGAACTTTATCTGAGATGACGGTTCGAAAAATGCAACTGCGTTTTGAGTATTCAGTACAAAAGGAGGCAGTCCTTCTCTGAGAAGAATCCAGCTTGTGACAAGAGATCCGGTTCTGTGATTTCCTTCATTGAAGAGCTGAGGACTGCTGATAATTCCCACGTAAATCTCAGAAGCTCTTTTCAGTACATTGCTGTCATCATGTTTCTTATACCATTTCTGGATCGGTCTGATATTTTCATAGAATCTGGTCTGTGACTCAAGAAGAAACTTTGCATATTCAAATCTCTTTTCCTGATCTTTTCCGCAGAGAACGATATTGTTCATTTCAAGCATAAACCGAAGGCCCTTGTCTGCAAACACATCTATATCATCGTCAAGAAGTTCATTCAGATATTCATAAGCCCCAAGCATATTTTCACGGATCACATCTGTGAATTCTTCTCTCTCCGTACTCAGCTGTTCATTGATTGCATCAAAGTTTTCCTGCACTTCGAGCAGTGATTCATTGATTTTTTCCAGATTGAATCTGAGTTTTGATTTTTTTCCCATTTTTACTGCCGAAATGCACTGTTCAGACGATTAGCAGTTTTAAATCGAGGTTCTTTATGTCCAGACTAAAATTACCGGCTGATTCTTAATTTTACAGACCGGAAAAGAAAAAAAAGAATTGTATTCAGGAACGGCAAATTAAAATATTCCGAGTTCAAAGAGTTTTTGAAAAATGCTGCGGGAGAGGACATTTCTGTTTTTCTGTCGCTGAATTTTTCAGTAAATTCATTTTAGCATTTGGGAGACATTATGCATTCAACAGGATCATTGGAAAAACTTTGGCACCTACTGGACAGGGAACAGATTATAAATAAAGGCAATCTGGAAAAAATGCTAGCGCATCATCTGGAATATACTGTCGGAAAACACAGAAACAATACGACAGTTTCAGATATTTACAAGGCGCTTGCCTATTCAGTCAGGGATATTCTGATCGACAGATCCAATGAAACTCAGGCTGCATACAGAAAAAACAATCCTAAAAGAGTATACTACCTTTCCCTGGAGTTTCTGATGGGCAGAACTTTGATGAATGCCATCATGAATCTGGGAATCTATAATATCGTTCAGGAAGTTGTGAATGAATTTGGCCTCGATCTGCATGAAATTGAAGAATGTGAACACGACGCCGGCCTCGGAAACGGAGGTCTCGGCAGACTTGCAGCATGTTTTATGGACTCCCTTGCTTCCCTGAACCTTCCTGGATACGGTTACGGACTCAGATATGAATACGGCATTTTCAATCAGCTCATTGAAGACGGTTCTCAAATTGAGCGACCTGACCAGTGGCTTTCCAACGGGAATCCTTGGGAATTTCCAAGACCGGAAGCATCCTATCCAGTGAATTTTTACGGTCACGTGGAGAGGACTGTAAGTCCTGCAGGAAGAGTTGTCTGGAACTGGAAACCCTCTGAAATCATTCTGGCAGTTGCGCATGATACCCCAATCCCCGGATTCAATACAAATACTGTAAACAATCTGAGACTCTGGGTGGCAAAGTCTTCAGAAGAATTCAATTTTGACTATTTCAACCACGGTGATTATCTCAAAGCGGTAGAGGACAAGCAGAAGTCTGAGAATATTTCAAAAGTGCTGTATCCGAATGACAAGACAGAACAGGGTAAAATTCTCCGATTGAAGCAGCAGTATCTGATGGCTTCAGCGAGTCTTCAGGACATCATACACCGATATAAAAGACACAATCCAAACTTTGACAGGTTTACTGAAGAAGTTGCCATTCAGCTGAATGACACTCACCCGAGCATTGCGATTCCTGAACTGATGAGGATTTTTCTGGATCAGGAAAATATGGACTGGGATAAGGCATGGGACATCTGTAAAAAAGTTTTCGCATATACAAACCACACTGTTCTTCCTGAGGCGCTTGAGGTCTGGAATGTAGGATTGATTGAACATCTGCTTCCAAGACATATGCAGATTATTTATGATATCAATCATATTTTTATGGAAGAGGCTAAAAGGTCAGGCAAGTTTTCAGAATGGGAACTGGGCAAAATGTCCATCATCCAGGAAGGTGAGACCAAAAATGTAAGAATGGCAAATCTTTCCGTGATTGGAAGTCACAGTGTGAACGGGGTTGCAGCTCTGCACACGGAACTTCTCAAGAGCCTTGTTTTTCCTGAATTTTATAATTATGAACCATGGAAATTCAACAACAAGACAAACGGAATTACCCAGAGACGTTTTCTTGTTCAGTCGAATCCAGAACTTTCTACTCTGATCGGTTCAAAATTGGGTGAAAGCTTCATTACAGATCTGGATGCTCTTCAGAATCTGAAAAAATTTGCAGACGATAAAGAGTTTCAGGCAAATTGGCAGAAAGTTAAACTCAGCAACAAGGTGAATCTTGCAAAAATTATCAAAGAGTCTACCGGAGTTATCGTAGATACCAATTCCATCTTTGATGTGCAGGTGAAAAGATTTCATGAATACAAACGGCAGCTTCTGAATATTCTGCATGTTGTGGGCCTTTACACTAGAATTCAGAGAGA
The DNA here is from genome assembly GCA_052033835.1 of Spirochaetota bacterium. Taxonomy (GTDB): domain Bacteria; phylum Spirochaetota; class Leptospiria; order Leptospirales; family Leptospiraceae; genus DAORDI01. Next base: position 6,401 of record JBPOJG010000304.1, on the reverse strand, counting down.
ACCGGGAATGAATCTTACTCCTAGAACGTTCATTTTTGGAGGAAAGGCTGCCCCCGGTTACTATATGGCAAAGCTGATTATAAAATTCATCAATGCAGTTGCGAATGTAGTCAACAACGATAAAAAAGTGGACGGTCGAATCAAGGTCGTTTTTCTTCCAAACTACAGAGTGTCTTTGGCTGAAAGAATATTCCCTGCATCTGATGTTTCAGAGCAGATTTCAACTGCAGGAACTGAGGCGAGCGGTACAGGAAATATGAAGTTTGCACTGAACGGAGCTCTTACAATAGGAACTCTGGATGGAGCAAATATCGAAATTATGGAAGAAGTGGGTATGGACAATATCTATATATTCGGTCTGAAGACAGAAGAAGTCCAGAATTGGAAAAAGACAGGATATTCCCCTTCACAGATTATTGGCAGCCATGGAGAGCTGGGAAGAATATTTACACTGATCAAGGAAAATTTCTTTTCACCGAACAGCAGGGATCTATTCAATCCAATTCACGACAATCTTTTTTATAATGACGGTTATATGCTTTGTGCAGACTACCAGTCTTATTCAGACACTCAGGAAAAAATCGGAAAGGATTATGCCGACAAAAACGGATGGACCAAAAAATCCATTATGAATGTGGCGGGGATGGGTAAATTTTCTTCTGACAGAACAATCAGACAGTATGCAGATGAGATATGGAAAGTAAAACAGCAGACCCCTGCGGAAACAAAATACAAGTTCAAACTGATGAAATAAAATTCTGAATTTGAAAAGCGGAAATCACAAGTTGTGCAATGCGTACCTCGATGGGTTTTCACTGTAGGTCATCGAAAACCGAGCCTGTCGAGGTAAAAGACCTGTATGTTCTGGGTTTTTTTTGTATGGATTCGAAAATAGCTATCTGTCGGCCTGGCCGCAAGTCAGGCGAAGTGGAAATCATTCGAAGACAGCTTTTGCACAGTCACGAACAATGATGTATAAAAAATATTTTAGGAGACGGTAAATGAGTCTATTTAAAAAAGAATTTCTGAATGAGGTAGGAGAGTGCCTCGATCAGAGAGAAACTGAAGGAAATCTGGACAAAGCAATTACAATGCTGATGGATCTGAAGGCAAAATATCCGAATGAAGATATTATATGCGGAAAACTTTCGAGTGCTTATTTTTATAAAGCGCTTTTTGAAACTAATCCGAAACGTCAGGAACTCTTTTATGAACACGGAGTAAACTACGGAAGAGAAGCTGCCACACTGAATCCAAGGGCAATATACGGGAATTACTGGTATGCTTCCAACGTGGGAATGCTCGGGATCTGCAGGGGAATTATGGCATCTCTTGCATCGATTGATCCAATGAAGAAAAGTTATGAGATTGTACTGAAAGAGAATGAAGGGTTTTTCTTCGGAGGTCCTCACAGGGCACTTGGAAGACTTTATCATATGGCTCCAGGCTGGCCAATTTCAATCGGAAGCAAGTCAAAAGCACTTTTTCATTTGGAAAGAGCAGTGGAGCTCGGTCCTGACTTTTTCAACAACAGGCTGTTTCTGGCTGAACTGTATGTGGATATAGGACAGAAAGAAAAGGCAAAGGCGGAACTTCAGTGGATTGCAAACAATGAAGTCAAGGCAGAACACAGAATTGAGGACAGTGTTTACAAAGAAAAGGGAATGGAAATATTAAAAAAATACTTCTAATGCCGTTTCTGGATAAATTAGTTATTGGAAAGATTTCCCTATTGCCAAAAATGGCGCTGTAGGTATAATTCAATTTGCTATGTCAGCTGGTAAAGGTTATATAATTTGTGTCGATGATGAAGTAGCAGTGCTTGAGACTCTTCAGGAGCAGCTCAGAGAACGCTTCAGTGTAAGCCATGAGATTGAAATCGCGGCTTCTGCTGAGAATGCTCTGTCTCTTATTGAAGAAATTCTTGATGCAGGCGAAGTCATAGAAGTTGTTATTTCAGATCAGGTTATGCCTGGAATGAAGGGAGATCAATTTTTGGAGCAGATTCATAAAAAACTGCCGGAAGCAATAAAAATTCTCCTGACTGGACAGGCAAGTCTGGAAGCAACCATTCGGGCAATCAATTACGGGGGTCTAAGCAAGTACGTAGAGAAGCCTTGGAACATTGACCTACTGGCGAGAGACATACATGAACTTATTTCCAAATTCAAACAGAACATTGAAAATCAGCATCTTATCAAAGAGCTCAACAAAAGAATCAAAGAATTGGAAAAGTAGCCTTACTTTTCTGATTCTTGTTTGCTTATTCCCTTTCAGCACTTCTCTTTTTTCCAAAGAAGCCAAAAAAACACAGGCAGTGCCTGACCTTGTTCTCACTGATTCCTCACAGAATCCCTCAGAAGAATCTCCTGAACAGGTCGGAAATATGGAAAGTGCAGGAAATCCTGCAAAAAATACAAATGATATCGGTGTAAAGACAGTTAAAAAGGGTGGACGAAAGCAGAAAAATTCTCCTTCCTTAAGTCTGAATCAGATTCAGAAAAAGAGAGAAATTCTCGAGAAGATTCTGAAGTTCGGAAGCAACAGGGAAAGAAAGGAGGCAATGCGTGAACTTCTCCACTTTCCGAGGGAACATTCCCAGGAACTTTATCAGCTCGTGTCTGAAATTCTTGCCAATGACACTGATCTGGGAATTCGAATCGTATGTCTCAGAACCTTGGGTGAAATCGGTTACACTAAAGAACCCCCTGTAATTATCAATCTTCTTACAGAAAAATCAGATGATATCAAAGAGGCTGCAGTTTTTGCAATACAGAAACTGAAATTGGAGGAAGCTGCTCCTGAAATCGTGAAACTTCTCAAGGAACAGGATTTTTCCAAAAATATGACTCTCGTAAACAATTCTGTGACGGCACTCGGTGAGCTTCAGTCCGGAAAAGTCGGAGGCGATTTTCTGGAATCGAAATTCAGAGACAAGTCCACTCATGCAAATGTGCGTTCCAATATCGCACTGTATTTCAGCAAAACAAAGGATACAAGGGCAGAGGCTGCTCTGATAGATGCGGCTTCTGATGAAGGCGAAGATCAGACGACTCGGGCTTATGCCGTAAATGCTCTTGGAAAGATGAACTCACATAAATCAATTCCTGCAATCCGTGAGATTCTGAACAAGATCAATGATGCCAAAGGCAAGTTTGAAGTAAAAAAACTTTCCCATCTGAAAATATACTGTATCAGTGCTCTTGTCGCTCTCGGAGATTCTGAAGTTATGAAGGAACTTGTCAGTTATGCAAAAGATGATGATCCGAATATCAGAATCCGTGCAATCAAACAGCTGGCAGAATTCGATACAAAAGAAATCAGGGAAATGCTCGAATACAAGGCTCAGAGAGATCCGAGCAAAAAAGTTCAGGAAACTGCCAAAAAGCTTCTCGAAGAGCTGAAGAAAAAGGGAGCAGATTCCGAGGGTGTAAAAACCATAAATTCTGAAACGTCGCCTGCGAAAAAATGAAACGGTTCATTATATTTTCATTCTTCTGTATTTTCTCTGTTCTGTCGGAGGAAAAATACCAGAGCGACATCAGCATTCATGAAAAAAGAGTAAACGACTATCGGAAGGAAAAGAATTTCCCTTCCGAATGGAAACTGTTTTATAAATGTCTGGAATCCGATTATGCAGTTTTTTATGATCTGGAGGGTCAGGAAGTATTCTTCAAATACAGAAAGAATAAATTTGATCTGGATGCGTCTTACAGAGTTTCGGGACTTGTCCCCGGTCAGAGTTACCGAGTTTATGGAAGATTTATCGGTCTTTTTATTCAGGAAAGACCCGATACCAAAGAAAAATTTCTTCCTCAGAAATTCATAAGTTTACAGAATATCAATGAAACTATGATTGAGAGCATCAACAGCAGACCTGTTCACATCCTTCAGAAATATGAATCTACGGCTCTGGATGAAGTTATTAAATAAGAATCTCCGACGAGGAGTCACTCTGATTGAACTGGCAGTTGTTATGTCTGTGCTTGGAGTTCTTTTTGTAGGCATATTCAGTGCGTACCATACCTCACTTAAAATTTCACGGGCTTCCGATCCTAAACACGGCACATCCAGACAGAATATTTTTTTTGCTCTGGAAAATATCCGATCCACATTCGCGCAGACATATCTGATAGAAGGTCAAAGACGACTGATATTCATCGGAAAGAACGAGGGTGTTCAGAATCAGAGACTTGACCGTGTAGTATTTGCTGCAAATCATCCCAACTCAGAAGAGACAGGAAGGCCTTCAGTCAGAGAAGTATCTTTTTTTCTCCGTCCGATGAAGCAGAATTCAGAATTTTATTATCTGATCCGGCGTGAGGATGAGATGGTGGACAGAGACCCCGAGTCCGGAGGAATTGAGCATATACTGCTCGATCATGTTGTCAGTTTTCAGCTGAAGTATTCTCAGAGAGGGGACAAATGGGTGGATGAGTGGAACAGCAAGGATACAAAGAAAATTCCGAAACTGATCAGAATTGAAATCATTGCACTTGTCGGTGATACTGATATGAAATATGAAGCACTTGCGAATCCCGGGATGTTCTACAAATGAAAATTTTCCGAAAGAACAGAAGATCAGGTGCAATCATCATTCTGCTTGTGATGGGTATAGGCACATCCGCATTCATCACAGCAAATCAGTATGCAAAAGACAGGATGATGGAATATAAAATTGCCAAGTCGAATGCAGAAGGATTCAGAGCATTTCTTCTGGCCAGAGCCGGAATGCAGGGAGCACTCGGAGCACTCAAGAAAATTCCTGAAGAAGCGCTCTATCAGTCAGGGATTGCATTTAATCCTCCGCCCGTTCCTCTTGGCGGCGGGACAATATATTATAAACTTTCTCCTGAAGACGGAAAATTCAATATCAATTATCTGGTGAAATCATACGATCAGCAGCCGAATTTGAAGATGCTGGAAATGCTTCACAGACTTTATGAGCAGCTTGGACTGCAGAGAGAAAAACTTTCGCCGATCATAGACTGGATTGATGAGAATTCAGAAGAGACAGGAGGGGGAGCCGAAATTTTTTATTATAATGCCCTTAAGCCTCCCAGAAAAATAAAGAACGGACCTCTTTACAGTCTTTCCGAACTGACTTCAGTGAAAGGTTATGACAGAAAGATTGTGTATGAATCTCTGAAGCCGAAAGATTACGACAAGAATAATTCCAAGGACTTTTTAAGTGAGGAAGAAAAACTTCTTTTGACCGATAATGATTTTGTACTCTCGAATAATATCACTGCATATATGCCTTACAAAGATACTAATGATGAAAGAATTAATGTGAATTCCGCACCGTACCATGTTCTGATGTCTCTCTCTGATTTTATGACAAAACAGGCAGTTATGAAAATCCTCAGATTTCGGCTCGAAAAGGGCGGTTATATCAAGGATTTTAAGGATCTTGAAAAATTTCCAGAATTTCAGGTTAAAACTACCGCAGGGTTCACTTTATACAATGAACTTGCCGGCGACGGTTCTGCAGTCTCTTCCGGAAAAATAAAAACAAAAGGAGAGATTTACAGAATCATAGGGGTAGGAACAATTGGAAAAACGGTACGGCGTGTGACCATGCTGTTTGACCTGCCGAATGATCAGGTTCTATTTTATTCTGAGGATTGAAAAATGATATTTGAACAGTATCTGGTTATAGACTACGGAACTTCATATATCAAAGGTGTGCTCTTTAAGCAGGTTCTAGGTGCAGTTTCTGTCCTGAGATCAGAGTCTCTGAAGTTAGTCAGATTTGAATCTGATGAGGGAGACGAGTATGAATACAATATTGTCAGATTCATTCAGAGTTTTTTTCCTGAGGAATCTTCCTTTATCATCAATCTTCCTGCAGACAGACTTTTTATCAGAGATATCATTGTTCCTTTAGGAACGGAAAAAGCTGTCAGAGAAGTCATTCCATTTGAAGTGGAAAATATTGTTCCTTTTCCGATAGAGGACATGGTTGTACAGGGAAGCATTTGGAAAGTAGAGGCAGACAGTTCGAGAGTAATCACTTTCAGTTCTCACTATTCTGATGTAGAAAGATTCGCAAGACCGTTTTCCAGATCCGATGTCAGTCTCAAGAATATCAGTACTGATAATTTTACCTTGAGTGCGAGCTGCAGATTTTTTTATGGAAAAACAATTCATGAACCGTTTGCCGGTCAGCTGGATATTGGCGGAAAAATCTGCGTATTCAATCTTCTTATGAAAGGTGCTCTGACTCATTCCAGATATTTTTACGGAGGGGGCGACTCTGTCACAGAAAATATCAGAAAACTTCTGAAACTTGGACCCGAGGATGCTGAGGAACTGAAACATTCCATTCGTTTCAGCATAATTGATCATTCTCATGAATAAACCGCAGAGTTTAAAAAACAGTTTCATCTGAACGACTC
>JBPOJG010000174.1:0-19440 GCA_052033835.1 Spirochaetota bacterium | reverse complement strand
TCGTATCTGGGATACTGGAAATTGTCCGTGTTTCCCCCAAATGCAGCAAGAGCAGTTTCAGGAGCGTACACAAGACGGATATCAGTGAGCTTCTTGTATCTGTAGAGCCAGTATTCCCCGCCGTTGTAAAGTTCAATCACATTGGAACGAAGACCAGTCTTCTGAAATGATTCCATCTCAATCTGACTTGTGATTTTCTTTCTCCGGTCTGAGGCCTGCTTTTCATCCCCGTCTCTTACAAAACTTAAAACCTTCTCTGTCACATTTTCGTAACTCATTAAAATATTGACTTCGAGATCAGGGCATTTCAGCTCCTGCTTTTCCTTTTTAGCATAAAAGCCGTCGCGGACATAATCATTCTTTTTGTCGGAAAGTTTCTGAAGCTGACCCAACGCCACATGATGATTCGTCAGAAGAAGTCCATTTTTGGAAACAAACGAACCCGATCCCCCGTCATTGAAACGGACAGAGGCCAGTTGAATTTTTTTCAATAAGGCGGGCTTAGGAGATTTTCCATATTCCTTTTCGAGCCTTTTTAAGGGAAGATTGTCGAGGGTCCACATCCCCTCATCGGAAAAAACAGTATTTGCAGTCATAAAAAACACCAGTAAAAGTAAATAAACCATGCTATTTAGACATCGTCAAATACAGAAAAATCCTGAGTCAAATGAATTTGGGACGGCTGATCCTGCTCCCGCAAAATTACTCCGATTCGGCAGGTTCCCATAATTCTATTTTATTCCCTTCGGCATCCATGATATGCACGAATTTTCCGAAGTCGTAAGTTGTTATGCTGTCAAGAACAGTCACTCCGTTTTCTTCAAGTCTTTTTACCAAGGCTTCAATATTCTGCACCTGGTAGTTGATCATAAAATCCTTTTTGGACGGAGAGAAATATTCATCTCCTTTCGGAAAAGGTTTCCATTGAAGAGAATTTATCTCCTCCGGTCTGTCGAGATTCCTGAATTCAAAATTGAAAGAACCCCAGTCATTGATTTCAATTCCCAGATTTTTTGTGTACCATTCTTTCATTTCCTGAATATTCTCTGAAAAAAAGAATATGCCCCCAATCCCTGTCACCTTCGGTTCCTTGTCTGCCTGCTTTTTTGAGTCTTTCATTCCGGTATCCTTTCTATGCAAACTCACAGTATTCACTCTTCAATTCAATAGAAAAGCATAAAAGAATTGTTGAAAAATTAGTTTTCAACAACTCTTAAAATATTCGAAATCATTTCCTCCAATCGGATTTTTCAGAACTTGGCAAAGCCGCACTGTGGAGTAAAATAAAAGAATTCTTGAAATTTTTTATTTTAAAAATATCGTCCTATATTAGGGGAAAGCACTGATCTGAGAGCTTTCTGCCAATCCTGCAATTTAAAATCGAGGTCATTGAAATGAAAAGAATTACTTCCAGTTTTGCAATCGTCATTTTCTCTGCTGTTTTTCAGAACTGTTCCAAGGGAGCAAATTCTTCTTCTCTTCAGGAACTCAGTCTTCTTCTTTTCAGAGCAAATCAGATACAGATTTCAGGCAAGGCCGCCAAAGGCGTGGTCAGAAATGCACAGGTGTCTGCACTCAAAGTCAATGCAAAAGGAGAATGTTTGTCAGACTCCCCTCTTGCGGTCACCCAGTCCTCGAGTGCAGGCGATTATACTTTGAATTTTGGAAAACAAGGCCAGCCAGTCTGCGTTCGAGTCAGTCCACTTTCCGGTTCAACAGTTTATGATGAAAAATCAGCAAAATATATTGCATGGAAAGATGCAAAACCGATGGAAACCATTCTGAATGAATCCTCACTGATTTCCTCTGCGGGAAGAAAAACAAGAAGCAGTCTGCATCTGACTCCTTTCTCAAAGATCGCAGTCGCAAGGATTGCAGAACTCGCCAAAACCAACAGCAGTATGGAAAATCTATCCACACTGACTTCAAGAGCAAACCGTGAAATCACAATCCGATTCGGACTATCAGGTGCAGTAAAATCCAAGTCCCTGTCCGATGCAGACTATCCTGATCTGAATGAACTAGGAGCATCTTTTGAAAATCCTGACGATCCGACAGCATTAAAAATGAAAATGATCCTCGCCGGAATTTCCCAGGTTGCCTACAATACAAGAGATTCCGAATCAGGAAGCTCTCAGTCCGACATAGATCAGGTCATCGAAGGATTTGCAAATGACGGTGCAGACGGACTATTTGACGGAATTACAGCGTCCGGTTCGAGTATACAGATCAGCGGAATCAAACCTCTCACACTCACATCCAATTCTCTTTCTGACAATCTTCTTACTGCGGTGAGTCAATTTATTTCAGAAGGAGGTTCTCTCAGCATCAGTCCGAATGATCCGAAACCAAGCACTCCGGTCACGGCAGCCACTGTTGCAGGAACCATCAGTTTCAACGGAACAGCACCGATTACAACCTCATTTACTGGAACAGGAACATCCACAGCGACTGCAGTCACTCCTTCCATCACATATCCGTCCCCAACCTTCAACTTAGTCGGTCTTTCTGCATTGCCTGCAATCAATCCGGTCATAGTGGGAACTCTTACCAGCTTCTCCATAAGCCCGGCACTTCCCGCAGGGATGACATTCAGCACAGCCACTGGAGCCATCGGCGGAACAGTTCCTTTTCTGATTTCCAACCAATTGTACATGGTTACTGGAACAGGCACATCAGGAACCATGACAGCTGCCATTACAATTCAGACAACTCTTCCCGGAAAACGAATTTTCGTTTCTGCCACAAGATCAGGAAACTGGGGAGCAGTTGCAGGCATTGACACATATTGTAATGGAGACGCAAATAAACCTGCTGGAGCAGGCGGATCTTACAAGGCAATGGTCGGATACAGCAGCGGATCAAGAAGAGCCTGTTCAGTCGCAAACTGTGCCGGAGTAAACGGAGCACAGGCCGCTGACTGGGTATTTGTAAATGGGACATCCTACTACAGACCTGACGGAACATTTATATCCACTGCTAATTTAGACAGAATACTCCTTCTGCCGTTGACAAATTCCATCGGAACAGCTCCAACGAATGTCTGGACAGGAATGGAAAATACCTGGGGAACAATTACAGCCACAACCCCTGAATGCACAGGTTGGACAAATAGCGGCTTTGGAAATTATGGAATTGCAAATTCTGTTAATCCGCAGTTTTTCTCAAATGCAAGCCAAGCCTGCGGATCAGCGTCCGCAATTTACTGTGTGGAGCAGTGAGGGGATGAAAGACAGAATTGACTCTTCTGCTTTGGGCGTCGCGTTCTTCGTGGTGAAATTTAGCTTTCATTTATTCTATAGCGAGTGTTATCGAGAACTTAGCTGACTTGGGTTTTTTATTTGCACGACGAACAAAGATCATATAATCTCCCGTCTTGGGAACAGAGAATTCCATAGTCGGCTCGGCCAGTTCAGTGCTTTCTTTGTTCACACCGTTTTCATTGAACAGACGATATGCAAATTTATCAGAATCAGAATTCGTGATATAGACTTTCTGACCCTTTTTGGCACCAAAAACAAATTCCTGCTCCAGATCACCGGAAAGAGTGCCTTTCAGCACAGTACTGGATTTTCCTTTAGCAAATCTGACCCTACCTGGCTCAGCCTTGCCCTCTGCAAAAATAAAACCTGCTGCAAAACCGAATAAAATGATAAACGAAAGAAAAGTAAACTTTTTCATCAGGATGAATTCTCCTTTAACCTATTGCGACTTTGTCAAGTCGCACTAATCGCATCTACAGCCATTTACTTAATACCGACGGCTAAAGCCGTCGGGAAAGGGGAAAAGTCCTGCCGGACAGGCTTAGCCAGCTTCCGAACTGGCGAAGGGGCAATTGCCCCTTCGCCGGTTCGGAAGCTGGCTAAAATCCCCATTTCCTGAAAACAAGTATAATTATTTGAAAATTATGCAATCTTTCAAAAAACGGAACATAGACATTGCTCATAATATTGAGGCGCTTCTGTATTTTCAACTATTTTTTGACTTCAGCTTTACGGAAAGACAAGTGACAATTATTCTGTGTCAGCAAGGATTAGACAGTAAAATAATGTTCAACGATTCCATAAATAATCTTCCAAATTTCGATATTACTTTAAGGGTTGGGTGCCATTTGGTATATGAAGCAATTGGGCCTTCCACTTTACTGGTCAATATCCAGCCTCTGCGCGATCGTCAGCATCTTGTGATTGCAGAATCTTTAAATATGGGTTTTAATCAGCCAGTCGAAGAGTTTGTCGATTCTCACGGCAACCATGTCTTTCGTTTACTGCTGCACCCCGGCAAGAACATTATCCATCATGATGCAATAGTAGCCGTTTTTTCACAGCCGGATAATCATGATTTTACTGAATTCTCACCTGTTGCAATGAATGAAATTCCGCATGAGCTTTTGCGATATACTCTGCCAAGCCGTTACTGCGACTCTGACAGGCTTGCTGATTTTGCCTGGGAAAAATTCGGTCATATTGAACATGGTCTGCCGCGTGTGCAGGCAATCAGTGAATGGCTCCATAAGAATATTCAATATACTTATTCCTCCGGTCGTCCTGATTTATCTGCCAGTGATATTTTACATCGCGGCTATGGTGTCTGCCGTGATTTTGCTCATTTAGCCGTTGCTTTAAACCGCACATTTAATCTGCCTGCACGTTACGTTACAGGTCATCTTCCTGACATCGGGTTTCCTGATTTAACCGGTCATATGGATTTTCATGCTTATGCAGAAGTTTATTTAGGCGGCCGCTGGTATACAACTGATCCTAGATTTCATGTTCCGCGAATCGGCAGAGTAAAAGTATCCTGCGGTCTGGATGCAGTGGACGGAGCATTCTCAACTATTTATGGAGGAGCAAATTTAACTCACTTCGAAATTTGGGCTTATCAGACAGCGAGAGGTTCAGTGAATGTGGGTGATCCAATTGATCTTTCTAAAAGACTTGATAATCAGTGGGAAATACGGACAGACAATTCATAAAAAAGATGAATGTCCTGCTTACCTGTGAACATGCTGGAAATAAAGTCCCTAAAGAATTTTCTAAACTGTTTCAAGGCAGACAAAAACTGCTCTCCTCTCATCGCGGCTGGGATGAAGGAGCATTGGGAATTGCCCGCGGACTCAAACAGAAACTGAAAGCACCTCTGATAGAAGGCAAATACTCAAGATTAGTGATTGATCTAAATCGTTCTGAAAATCATCGTAAAGCATTTTCAGAGTTTACAGCTCATTTGCCTCAGGAAATTAAAGAAAAAATTATTTCTAAAATTCATCGTCCCTTTCGACAGAAAGCCGAAGCCATTGTCAGTAATCAGTCTAAAACTCTTCACATTTCCATTCATTCCTTTGTGCCGATACTGAATGGCAAAAAAAGAAACTGTGAAATAGGAATTCTTTATGATCCGCAGAGACCATTGGAAGTCAAGACAGCAAGTGAGCTTAAATCTTATCTGGAAGCAAGCGATTTGCATCCCAGAGTCCGTTTGAATTACCCGTATCGCGGATATTCGGATGGACACACAACTAAGCTCCGGAAAATACATTCTCCTGAAGAATATATTGGCATCGAAATTGAATTGAATCAAGGCTGGTTAAAGGAACTGAAACAAAATAAACAACTGATTCACTTGCTTGCCGCCTCAATTCAAAGAGCGAAAATACTTTAATTTATTATCCTGAACCGGCTGAGTGATCAGATGCACTGGGGAGTTCGAAATCTTCTTTTTCGATTCTATCAGTGTATAGCCTTTTGGCTTCCACAATATCCATATTGGAAAACATTCTCTAAGTCTAAACCGTCCTCATTCATTTCCTCAAATGCATAATCACTGACCCGGTAATTTTCATTTTGGTTGGAACTACCCCATTTTTTAATTCTTTCGAAAAATCGAATTGTTTCCGTTAACGAATCTCCACTAATTTTTCACCGGCCTGCAGAAGCCTACAGCCTTAAGAAGTTTTTCCGACAATACTTTTTTCAGATATTTATTCGAAGTATTCCCGCAGGTAATCCATATTTTCATGCAGCAAGAACAGTATGGTCAATTCTCTTCAGTGCAAACAGTATACTTGCTTTAATATCTTCCTTCTCCAAATCAGGAAGGTCTTTTAAAATTTCTTCCATAACAGACACATTAAAAGTATCCATACATTAACCCACCTTCCGTAAAGAAAGAATCCATGGTAGAGTGCTCTGCATAAAGGAGAGCGTATGAGAAGAATACGGACAGATCAGCAGATTACTGGATTTTCCTTTAGCAAACCTGAACATTCAGATCCGGCAATCGAATTTCATCATCTTAAAAATTGAACTTCAAGGCAGTTTGGACAGCCCCAATTCTTGTAAAAACTTATTATGAGCTTCTTTAGCTTTTGAAATTGTTTTCTCAATTTCTATCAAATCTTTATTCACTTTTTTAATATCTATAGTTTCTTCTGCTTCCGCAGTGCTGATGTATCTGGAAATATTCAGATTGTATTCATTCTTTTCAATTTCCTCCATGGAAACTTTTCTGGAATATCTTTCTGCTTCCTTTCGGAATTGATAGGTGTCTACGATTACATCGATATGCTGTTCAGAGAGAACGTTCTGCCGTTTGCCCTTATCATATTGCTCACTTGCATTGATAAAAAGCACATCATCAAATTTTTTACATTTCTTTAAAACCAGAATGCAGACTGGAATTCCCGTGGAAAAGAACAGATTGGCTGGAAGTCCAATGACAGTATCTATATGATTGTCCTTTAAAAGTTTTGTTCGAATACGCTCTTCTACTCCTCCCCGAAACAGTACACCGTGCGGAAGAATGATTGCCATTGTTCCTTCATCGCTTAAGAAATGAAACCCATGCAATAGGAAAGCAAAATCAGCCGCAGACTTGGGGGCCAGTCCATAACTTTTAAATCTGAAATCATCATTTAATGATTCTTTAGGTTCCCATTTCAGACTGAATGGAGGATTCGCAACCACTGCATCACATTCCAATTTCTTTGCCGGATTCATTTCATTCAAAATATCCCATTCGTTTAAAAGAGAATCTCCATGATGAATCTGAAATTCGGTGTCCTTCAGACTATGCAGAAGCATATTCATTCGGGCTAAGTTGTAAGTAGTGATATTATTTTCCTGACCGTAAATCTGACCGATATTATTCGGTCCTAACTGTTTTCGTACATTCAAAAGCAGAGAACCCGAACCGCAGGCAAAGTCTAAGACCTTCTTTAATTTTTTCTTTTTTCCAGAAGCAGGATTCTGACTGTCCAGTGTAACAATTCGAGAAAGGATTGTGGAAATTTGCTGAGGAGTATAAAACTCACCTGCCTTCTTTCCGGAGCCTGCCGCAAACTGACCGATGAGATATTCATAAGCATCTCCTAATAAATCGATCTCTGTGGAAAATTGAGATAAGCCTTCTGCAATCTTTGCAACTACAGTGCAGAGTTTTGCATTTCGGGCTGCATAGTTTTTTCCTAACTTATCCGAGTCCAGATTGATTTCGGAAAACAATCCCTGAAAGCTGCTTTCAAAGGATTCATTTTCAATATACTTAAAACCGCCTTGCAAAGTGTGCAAAAGTTCATTATTCTGTATCCTTGCCATTTCGGAAATACTCGACCAGAGGAATTGCGGTTTAATCACATAATGCACTTTTTTACGCATCTGTTTTTCGAAGTCAGGAACATCCTTTTTATTCTTGGCATACCAGACATCCAGAGGAGCACGTTTATCTTCATTATCCAGTTTAGGATAATCTTTACCAAGTTCTTTCTCTGCAGCCATCTCATAATTGTCGGAAAGATAACGCAAAAATAAGAAGGAAAGCATATAATCCCGGAAATCATCCGCATTCATTGCACCCCGGAGCTGATCGGCGATATTCCATAAAGTAGAACCTAATTGTTTTTGTGAGATTTCAGTCATTGCTGTTTCCTTATGGGAAGTTGATATCAACTTTGATACCTAATAATTTTTCAGAATCAGAGTCATCAGTCAGTGAAAGTATCGTATTCGCTTCTATTATTTCTTTATACTCCCGTTCTGAAATATTTGCTTTAATTTCGTTTAGCTGATTCTGATTTATAGTAGATATATATTGCTTTCCCTTTCCTGAAAAAGTATCATTAATTATTTTAAACATCGTTGTTTTTTGTCTTTCGTCTACACCATCATAAAGACGACTGTCATGAAAAATAAATTCAATATTATGATTTTTTCCCTCATTCAAAATTGATAAGTCGTAGCAGAATAGTTTTACATTACTTATTCCATCCGAAGCATCCGATTCAATTTTAGGGTCAATATTAAATATGAGCTGATTTTCTCCCTCGTTTGTTTTTATTGTCAACCCGGCGGCGCTTTGGGGATAAAACAATTTAACCAAAGAACGGAAATAATCTTTTACAGGTTTAGCAGTGCTTTCAATTTCTAAAAGATATTTATCTGTAATTTCCGATAATTCAATCATTTCCTTCCCGGTCTGTCTGTCTTTAGATTTGTATTCTGACTGCAGAACTTGATATTTTTCAAGATTTTCCTTTTCTGATTTTAATGAGGAAACTTTCTGACTTAGAGTAATAAACAGATCAAGAGCCTGATGCTCACCTAAGTATTTCAACAAATCATCCAATTTTCTTTTCAATAAATTTGATTTTTCATTCTTTTCAACAAGTGAAATTTGCAGTTGATTTTTCTGCTCTGATAATCGTCTGATTCTATTTGATACCAGTTTACTGTAAAATTCATTAATCTCGCTTAGTGTTTTCTTTACAGTATCCGGAAATAATACATTGACTTCAGAATAAACAGCCTCTAAACTTGAATTACTCATTGCTGGAGTTATTTTTAATCCATTTTCTATACTGTCAATATTGCTTTTAATAATAGATATTTCATTATTAATTTCGAATAATTCTCTTTCCACTCTATCAGCTTCTTTTTGTATTTCGTGGTAATCCTCCGCAACCTGAAACTTTCTTAAGTCCTTCTCAAGTTTATGTATTTTTTCATCTATATCTGCTAAAGTTAATGAGACATCACGGTTTCCAAGAAAGAAATCACGAAGCAGCGAATCCTCCTTGAAGTTTTTTTCTAATTGTCTAATTCTTTCCTGTTCTTTCCGGATGCTGTATTTCTTTTCTGCCAGACTGATATCAAGTCCAATGAGAAATGAATTATAGAGCATTGTCTGATATTCACCTCCTGTCTTTCCTGGCTTTTTGCAATCAACATAGGATCCTTTTTTTGGCCTAATGAAGAAAGGCAGCAGTGATCTAAAAGATAAAAAATCTATTTTATCCGGTATGGAGAAGCACGAACGTCCCATCTTTTCATTAAATTTCTTTAATGAAAACTCCTCATCATTAAGCAGTATTTTTTGTGGTTCATTGGTTTTTCGTTTAGCAGTATAATTAATATTTCCGATTTTAAAATCCAGAGAAAATTCCCATCCGTGCAGTTTTTCACAGAATACTTTATAATCACCGGTGGAAGCTCCGAGACAAAAATGGATGATTCTCACAAGAAGAGTTTTTCCTACACCATTATAGGTTTTACCATCATCATTTGAACCGGGATTTTTTTGTTTTGCTGCAATAAAATTTGGTCTGTCAAGCCTGAATTCTACTGTACGAAAACTGGATTTATTTGAATAAACTTTCAATAATTGCATTTTTTTATAACCCCATCCATTTCTTCTATGGCATTTACAGAAAAAAGAAAAACCAGAGTCAACAGAAGATTATCAAAACTTTGTTTTGCCGGATACTCGTTATTGCTCAAATCCTTTAAGTAATCCTGCCAAATAGAATCAACAGTTGAACCCTCATCAATAACCTGTAAAATGTAACTTCCGAAACCTAAAAGGGATTGCTCAACTTTCGTATGTTTCGTCGGTAAAATCATATCTTCTCCTTTGACGGCTCTTCAAAAATATCACAGGATTCAAAATATTTTGATAAAATTACAATAGCTGCTGACTGAAAGCTTTGCTCGATTCTTGGTGATGCTTTATTGATGATTTTCCAAAACAGTTCATCACCTGAAGAATTCTCTTTTTCATCCAGATAGATTTCATTCAGCTTATCCCGCAATTCATCTGCAAGAAAATTACTGTTATTAGCCAAATACAATTCCAGACTGTTTACCTGGATATAACCATTGTTCAAATAATTCGCTGTTGTTGCTGTAAGATTATTAAAAATTATTTTTTCATTCCAGTCAGGCAGAGAAAGGGTCGGCTTTTCGCTCTGCTGCAGCGGGATGGCCATAATATGCTGAATTACCTCATTTAAAATTGAGTAATCGAGAACTTTGATTTTTGCCGGATCAGGAATACTGCCAGTAATCATTATAATTTGATCATCATTTAAAGAAAATAAAAGATTCTCTAGATCCTTGGCAGTTATAAAACCACCCTTGTTCAATCCATTATCTTTTATTAACTTAACAATAGCTTGTTCACTATCCGCATTTACTCCCTTATATTTATCATTAACAACAAAGTAAAATTCATGAATGGTTTGCCACTGCTTTTTTAATCCGTTAAAATCCGTTTTGATTTTTTTGATAACTTCAGGATAATTATTTTGAATATTCTCTGGAGCATAAACTTGATAAAAAATACCTTTCGATGGAATGTAGCCATCATTTTTTCGATCTCCAATATTTCCCCAGGGTTTTATTTGTCTAAAGTCCTTTTCGGCATAGCTCATAATTGAAGTAAACAGATCCTCAAATACCTGACCGTCAGCTTTATAAATTTTATTTTGAAAAAGTGTCCTCAAAATCAGCTTTTCATCTCGCGTTAGCATAAAAACTCCATTTCTTCCGCGTCTTTCTGCGTAATCCGTGGCAGATTCTTTTCGTGGTTCATTCTTTTTCCCCACCCGGAAAAAGCCCCTGCATCAATCCCTTCTTATGCAGTCTCAACAACTCAATCTTCTTCCCCTGCGCCGCAATCAACTCATCCAAAGAAGAAAGACACTCCGCGATACGTTTTTGTTCGGGGAGGGATGGGAAATTGATTCTCAATTTTTCTAACTGTGAAATATATAAATGAACAACAGTATCCCCTTGAGCAATTCTTGAAATATCTTTCTTCTTTGCACTACTCAAATAATAACTGAGAAAAATTCCATTTATTTTCGTTCTAATTACATTTATATCCCCGCCAAGTGCAACACTATCAAGAAGAATGCAAGAAGCAGTGGCAATATCTTCTTTAGTTTCACCTGAAGATGGAATAATAACATCATTTTTTTTACTTATAAAAAGTTCCGAAATGGGACGATTGGTTCTTGAGATAATATTATCAATTATAACATCGTAATAAGTATAAAGTTCTCCATATCGAATGCATAAAATCTTTCCATTCTTATTTATGTCTTCTTTTGAAATACCTTTACCTTTAAAAAATTCAGCAACATCCCCCAGTTTCTTCTCCTCCCATTCCCCTGCTTTCTTAAACTCAGGGAATCGAAGTTTGGGAACTAAGTTCTTAACCACTAAAGGCACGAAATTCACGAAAGGTTTTTTTTCGTGCTTTTCGTGTGTTTCGTGGTTATTCTCTTCCCCTGACGGAAACAACCCCTGGATCAATCCTTTCTTGTGTACTTTCAGAGAATCCAGCTTTTTCACTTCACCCACAATCAATTCATCCAAAGAAGAAAGACAATCCGCGATCCGTTTTTGTTCGGGGAGAGATGGGAGGGGAACTTTGAATTTTAAAAAATCATTAAAATAAACACGTCTTTTTTCAATCAAGGAGCCAATCGCCATATCATCATAAAGTTTTAGCATACGATAACTTTTAAAATATACTTCACAAAACTTAGAGTCGACAGTATTATCACAATAAAAAATATTATAATACCTTGATAATGCAACTTTCTCCTTTCCGGAATGCCGTCCAATTGCACCAAACCTCAAGTTCATTGGATTATATGCAAAATCATTTGGTAACACAATTTTATAAGCCTCTTCTTCATCTTTTACTAAAAAAGCTCGTTCATATCTTTCTGTTTTTGGTGTTATACCATCCTCGATAGTTAAACTATAAAGTGGTATTTTTTCTGAAAGGAGTTCAGTTCTTTCTGAAATAAATTTACCCAGTTTCTTCTCCTCCCATTCCCCTGCTTTCTTAAACTCAGGAAACCGAAGTTTGGGAATATTTTGGGATTTGCTTTTTTTATTTTTCATGGGTCGTGTCTTTATTCACCTGCTAATTTACACGTTGCTTCAATTATAGTTTTTGATATGAAATATCTTGCATCCAATAACTTATCAAATAAGGGCGATATTCTTTCCACCAGTTCTTTTTTCTTTGCAATCAATAATAATCCGGCAGTACCTATAATCTTCAAATTATAAATATTTTCAGCAAATCTCCTGCCTTTCTTTTCATCAATGATTAACAAATCGGCACCGGAACTCAAGGCTAATGAAATTGCTTCTGCTTCCCCCGGATCAAGACTGTTTTTTAATAAAGGATTGGTCTTTACATCTGTTTCAACCTGTATGAAAGGAAATTGATCTAAATTTATTGTTGCTTTATATTTGTAATTTGTAATTTCTTTAAATACTGCTTCAGGAATAATAATTTCTTTATACAATTCCTGCAATACAGGAAGCAATCCTATCTCATTAAATGCTATGATAGGGCCAGTATTAGATATTACTCGCATAACTTGAGAGCATTCTCCAATTCACTCTGAATCTCTTTTTCTGTCCAGTCCACAATTGGAATGCCTTTGCTGCTTAATTCAAACATAAAATCCACCCTATTCATTCTGCACATTTCTGCTGCTTGACCAGTAGTAACGATACCAGCCTCAAACAGGTGAACTGCCAGCATTTTTTGAATTTCCTCTTTGATTGTTTCTTTGGAGCCGTCCCATCTGAACAGCAGGGAGTCCGGTAAATCTATATTAATGCTTAACATTTTTATCTCCTTATTTTCCAGATTACTTTATAACATTTTCAGCAATCCTTTATTGCCGCATCCTTCTTCTATCCCGGATTTTATCAGAAGCAATTCATCTTCAGGAAAAAGACCGGCAAATCCAAGAAGAGAATGAACAGAATCATTTTTGTTATCTAACAATATGATAAGTTTAATTCTGCCCCTGTCTTTAATAGGGTAATCTAATTGAATAGACTTTTCATTCACTATCATCCCAGTCGTTTCGATTGCTTCCATACTTTAGCCCCTTTCTTCTATTTTAAGACTGATAAACGGTTTTACAACCATAAAAAATACTCAGCACACCCCATCCAAAGCCTAGGAACTGATTTTTTAACCATGCTTCGACGTTGCTCAGCATAAACTCCAGACACGGAACTCACGGAAATTTCTTTCCGCGTATTCTGTGGCTGATTTTTAGCCGCTGAATACACTGAATTCACAGAAGTTTTTTTTCTGTGGTTCAAATTCTTTCTATTCTTCATACATTCCCTCTTCCCAGAACAAATCTAGCCTGTTCAATTCGAAGCATTTCATAAGGAGTCATAAATTTTATTCCCAGACCGGCACATACATTCGGAATTTTAATCCTCTTTGCAGAATTGGAAGGAATTTCGTGAGTTACGACAATATATTTATGAGCTAAAGCATGAGCGATTAAGTAATAGTCAGCAACCTGTAAAAAAGTATTCTTTGCAGACATTTCAAAGTTTTGGCTCATCGTCCAATTGCTCACAGTAGAAAACTGATCGGCAATATTTGAATCTGTTCTTAAAAATAAATCTTTAGCTTTACCCTGAATCCAGGTACTTAATGAATCTCCACCGGCAGCAATTTCATCCTCTACCTTATCTATACTGAAAACTTTCTTATCAATATTTTTCTCAATCAGCCAGTCCCAAAATGCGGGACAAAAATCAAAACCATAGTGTAAATTCTTCGCTTGAATGAATACATTTGCATCTAAAAGATAGCTCATGTCATTACTCCCAATTCACGGGCTGCTTCATAAAATGTTTCTGTTTTTTTAATTCCCAGCATTCTAAACGCATCCTGGAAAAGAGTATATCCTTCCAGTGTACTGGAAAGAACTGCCTGCGCAAAAAGTCTTCCTGTTCTGACACTTAACGTTCTGTAAAAATCACCGCCTCCACTGCTTCCATTTTCTTTTGTTTTGATAATTTCCACTTCATCATTATAATATTTCCAGAGCTGCTTTTCGGAAATACATCCAGCATCAAACAATCGACGGATTACAACAAGACTGCTCACTTTATAAAGTTTTGCCAGCCTCTGAATTTCTAATTCAATAGAAGCATTTTGAATAAATAATTCTTTTGTTTCACTCAAAGGCATTAAGAGTTCGGCAGCAACTGCATTGCACCAATTTTCTATTTCAGATTTTGCACTGCTGCTCAAATCAAAATTGGAAATCCCGCTTTCTCCCAGACATAAATGTGCAATTTCATGAGCCAGAGTAAACATCTGCGCCGCTTTGCTGTCGGCAGAATTAATGAATACTAATGGAGCATATTCATCCGCAAGAGCAAATCCGCGAAATTCTTTCAGGCTCAGTTTTCTATGAGTATTGCTTCCCACTATAGAACTGGACATTACGAGCACTCCTGCTTTTTCAGCACAGGAAACCAATAAACGCAAAGCATCTGCCCAGTTTGATAATTTTTTCCGTTCTTCGATTGATATTTGAAATTTCTTTCTGACAGCCTCAGCAGTCAAAACTGGTTCATCATGAATGGAAATTTTTCCGATTAAATATATCGGATTATAAGAATTTGCCCTGGCATAATCTCGATACCAATCCTGCCTTTGCTGGCACAGGTAAATTGTATCCAGTAAATTGGGACTGATAGATTGAATATGTTGATCTTTAATTGTTCGAAAATCAGGTATGGGTATAGATTCTTCCGGAGGGTTCGGTAAAAATAAATACCCTGTCGGAACATAGGCTGCTTTAGAGAACATTTCCAACTGTCTCAGGGTAGGTTTAGAAATTCCACTGCACCAATCCTCAATTTTTGGAAATTTATTCTTGAGCATGGAAATATCCAAGTCAGCGCGATGGATTGCCCATTGAATCAGAACAGGATTTATATTTAATTCAGCGTTTCTACTCATATGCACTTAACCCAGAAATTTCATGGCCCTTCGCAAGTTTTTTTAAAATGGGAATTAAATCACTCATCAATTCCGATTCTTTCTTAGACCGTTCTTTCCAGCCTAAATCTAGGGGGGACAGCAGATCACTTAATTTTTCTCCATCAAAAACCATTCGATCTATAATTTCTTCTGCAAATGCCTGCAAGGAATCAGAATCCAGACCGATTCTTTTTGCTAAAGTGTTCAATTCCTTATCCGTCTTTTCAGATTTGAATTTTACATATCCGTCTTTAATTGCAGCTTCGCTCAGACCCTGTCCCGCTTTCAGAGTATTGATGTAAGCAATGATATCTTCTTTTTCTTCCATTAAATTTGCACTTGAACTTAAGATACTGATCAACTGCTCACGGGACATTTTCTGTTTGGAAGGTTTCGCGTGTGTGTATTTAGATATGAGAGATATAATATAATCATAGTCAATGATCGCAGAGGAGAATAAAACAAATTCAAAATCCAGCTGATCTGCCTCAGAGCTTCCGCCGGTACCCGGTTTTCCCTGTAAAGATTTCAACCGACTGGCTGTTTCTATATAGGCTCCTTTGAATGCCCTCATCTTATCTTCCGGTATCAGACTTTCAATCTTTGTGCTGTCTTCAGGAGTTATATCTGTGTACTGATCCAATTGTGTCTTGAGACGCTGTACTTCTTTGAATGTATTGATAAACATTCCACGAGCCTGATCACCTTTTAAATTATTGACCTCTTCCGGTGTGCATTCCAAACCCTGTGAATTCATGAAACTTTTCAATTCTGTAAATGCCTTATCCAGCTTTTGAATCACAACAGGAGCAGGATCAGTCAGCCAGATTTCTTTGGAACGGTTTGCATCCTGACCGGAAAAGAGTGCAATCGCATTATCCACTTCTTTATTCTGCTGTCTGAAATCTAAAATATTTCCATAAGGTTTTGTATCATTCAGCACACGGTTTGTTCTGGAAAATGCCTGAATCAGACTGTGGTTCTTCAGATTCTTGTCTACATACAGTGTATTTAAGTACTTGGAATCAAACCCGGTCAAAAGCATATCCACCACAATCACCAGATCAATTTTGTTTTTATGCGGATAATCTGCATTGGAGTATTTCTGATCCTTGATCCTTTTCTGAACATCCTGATAATACAGATCAAATTCATTTATACTGTGATTTGTTCCATACTGTTTATTGTAATCATTTATAATGAACTTGAGTGCTTCTTTCTTTTTATCCGGCTCAACTTCGTTATCAGCCTTCTCCTGCTCTAAATCTTCCTGAATCTGCAGTACATCCTTATTTCCTTCTGCGGGAGGGGAAAAAACACATACAATATTCAGAGGCCTATACTCTTCGTTTTCTTCTTTGTGCTTTTTCTGTATTTCTTTAAATAATTCATAGTATTCGATTGCATGATTAATGGATGAAGTTGCAAGGATTGCATTGAATCTTCTGGAATTCGCTGCTGCCTCATGTTTTTCTAATATTGTTTCTGCTATTGCTTTTCTGGAAATTTCTTCACTGGCTTTCTTTGCACTCTTTTCATCGGGTTTATAATAATCCACATGGAACCGAAGTACATTCCCGTCATCAATTGCATTTGTGATCGTATATGCATGGAGCTGTTTCTGGAATACATCTTTTGTGGTTACAAAAAGAGCCGACTGTTCCGTCCACTTTTTTATAAGATGCATTTTCCTCAAAGATAGGTGTCCCCGTAAATCCGAAGAGCTGTGCTTTTGGAAAGAAATTCTTTATTGCATCATGATTGTCCCCGAACTGAGAGCGGTGGCATTCATCAAAGATAATTACAAGTCTTTTATTTCGGAGAGGTTCCAGTCTTTCTTTGAAAGTCTGTCTGCCCTTTTCCTTTTTGCTTTTATTTCTTTTGCTGTTCTCGTCTAGAGCAAGACCGAGTTTCTGGATTGTAGTTACAATTACTTTATCGCTGTAATTTTCGGAAAGCAGTCTTTGGACTAAGGTTTCTGTATTTGTGTTTTCTTCCACGCACCCGTCTTGGAACTTATTGAATTCTTCTCTGGTCTGTCTGTCCAAATCTTTTCTGTCCACAACAAACAGACATTTTTCTATGTCAGGATTATCCTTCAGTAAAGTAGATGCTTTGAAGGAAGTCAATGTCTTCCCGCTTCCGGTCGTATGCCAGATATAACCGTTTCCCCTATTCTGATGGATACAGTCTACAATCGCTTTTACTGCATAGATCTGATAAGGACGCATGATCATCAGTTTCTGCTCACTTGCCACCAAAACCATATAACGGCTTATCATCTGTGCAAGCGTGCATTTTGCCAGAAACTTTTCTGCAAATTCATGCAGGTGAGTTATCTTCTTATTATTTTCATCTGCCAGCTGATAGATGGGAAGAAATCTTTCGTCTGCATTGAAACAGAACTGATCCTTATGATTGTTTGCAAAATAGTATGTATTGCTTTCATTGCTTACCGCAAAAAGCTGAATGAAACAGAGTAATGTTTTCGTATATCCGTTTCCGGGATCATTTTTATAATCTACAATCTGTTCCATTGCCCGCTTGGGAGTGATCTGCAGAGTTTTTAATTCGATCTGAACCGCAGGAATCCCGTTTATCAGAAGAATGACATCATACCGGTGAAAGCTTTGTTCTGTATTGATTTTGAGCTGATGAATGACTTCAAATTCGTTCTTGCACCAGTCTTTTATATTTACCAGAGTAAACTGCAGAGGCGTATCATCATCTCTTTTGAAAGTATTGATTTCTCTTAGTATTCTGGATGCGCTGAAAACATCCGGAGTAATAATTCCATCCAAGAGACGGGCAAATTCCGAATCATTCAGATTTACTTTATTCAGTCTCTGAAAATGTTCTCTGAAATTCTTTTCTAAAGATTCTCTGTCTTGAATATCTTCTCTGTAAGTATATTTCAGGTCTTTCAGTTTATGAATCAGAGATTCTTCAATTTGTTTTTCTGAAGTATTCAAAATTCCCTTCCATAGTACCCCATCATTCCGAGTATCCAAAATTTTTTCAAAGTGTCAAAAACAGTACAGCCTTTAGCCATTTAGGATTACTTTTGGTTTCGCACAAGCAAAAAAGGGAGGGAGGTGGGGGGAGTGAGGCTTGTGTGCACCCCACTCACTACCGACCACATCCGAATGTCAGCTCAGTTCAAGAATTTTCGCTTTTGTTTGAAAAGTTCGATGAGGCTCGGGGTTCTGTTGTGCGTCGTCATTACTTATAATTTAAACCTCTTTCTGTTTCCAATGAATCTATACTTGGAATCGAATCGTACTCTAATATTTGCACCTTTCGATCAGCTTGATCTAAATTAATTCTTTTCAAAAAATCTTTAAAATTTTTATTAATTGAAGCAATTTTATTCATTGTTTCAAAATCAATATCATGCTTGGATTTTGCAGGGAATATCACATCTGATGAATCTGGATCTTTCACGTTTAAATGAATCAGCCCTATTCCAAAAGAATTTGACAGTCTCTGAAACTCTTCTAAAAATTCTTCATCTCTCTCATAATCTGAAACTACCAAGTAGCCCTCATCTGCCCATGAAGAGTTTGAAACTGCCTGAAAATAACTTTCTCTAAGATTCTGAAAGTTTAAAAGAATTTTTACTTCATACGAAAATATCCTAATGTTAGAATTTCCTATATTCTTAGAAATTTGAGCTACTTCAGACTCCCATTGCTCACCAATAAATTGAACACCTACTAAATCAGGATGTAGCCATTCTGCATATCTCTTTTTTGATGAGATTTCGTGAAATATAGTCTTAGAATATATATTATGATAATGAAATAGATAATAAGATAGATATTTATGCAAGTCTCTTTCAGGAAATTTACTCCTTTCATTTTCCACATCTTGCGATTCTAAAGAGTTTATCATTTCTGAGTTGACTTGTCCCTTTAAGTAATATCGAATTGGACGTCTCCCTACAATTTCAAAACTTGCTTTAGCACTCCTAATATCATTATAAATAGCCGATCTTACCGAATGCCATGGCTCTTTCCTGTTATAATTTAAATCACTTATGTAATTTTTATCTAACCCATACTGCCAAATTTCCATTGAGGACATAGGGCGACTAGTTTCTCTTAATACTTTTTTTGAAAATTCTATAAAATCCATCTTTTTACTCCATTAGATTGATGACGCACAACGTTCAAGAGTAGCTAACGTTGAGAAAATGGGAAGAAAATGCCCCAAGCATTTTTCTTTCCATTTTCTCAATGTCTCCAAGCCGACCAACTACTAGCAAGTCCCGTGACTGAGTGTAGGGCGCAAAACTTGCATTATTCTCTTGCAAGTTTTGTGACCGGA
>JBPOJG010000506.1:0-8563 GCA_052033835.1 Spirochaetota bacterium | reverse complement strand
TGCTTTGTAAAGATCGGATCCGATGCAATGATCGGGATGCCCTTCTCAGAATAAAGTCCGGAAGAATCATACAATTCGACTGGTCTTCCCAGTCTCTCAGAAAGATACTGAGCAATATCCTCAGGTTTCTGCTGAGTCTTAATCAGATCCAGAAGATCAGTCTTTTCTTTTCCGTTCAGTTCCTCGGAAGTAATTGCAGTGATGATTGTACGCTTCAGTTTAGGAGGATAATGCAGAATTTCCTGCTGAATGACAGCAAGCTCTTCATCTGAAAGTTCCTGCTCTCTTACAGGCTCCTCTCCTATTCCGGAGAAATCATCATCAGAAAAATCGCCTGAATCATAAGAATCATCTGAATCCAGCTGTCCAAGTGCCGGGGATTCATCCGTATCGATTCCTTCATCAAATGTGGCCTTGCTAGGAGAGAAATCAGCAAAATGGTCTACATCCCCATGCTCTTCAGAATCGGTCTCTCCAAAATTGGAAAATGAATCCTGAGGTTCTTCTGCAAAATCATTCTGTTCCGGCTCAGATGTGTTTTCAAATCCATTGAAAATATCGGTGCTTTCTTCCTCTGTGATCGGAAATGTTTCAGGTCTTTTCTTTGTATCTGAATCCAGATTGGCGAGTGAAGAAAAATCATCATCCAGTTCACCCCATTTATCTGAACTGTCAGTTCCGGTGACACTTGAATCGGAATGAAACCCATCATCTATATCGTTAAAATCAGGAATATCAGAGTCAGATTTTACAGGCTCATCTGCGGAGGAGTCTGTATTGAACGTATCTTCACCCATATCGGCAAACGGATCAAAATCAGTCTCTGAAGTCTTTTCCGGCGGGGTTGAAAACGGATCATCACCTTCGGCAAAAGGATCGATATCTCCCTGGTCTTTTTTATCTTCTTTATCAAATGCAAAAGGATCCTGCTCTGAATTTACATCAGCAAATGGATCAATTTCACTGTCTTCTTTCTTCGGAGTTTCCTCTTTGCCAAAAGCATCGTCTCCGAAATCAAAAGGATCTTCAACGGGAGGTTCTTCTGTTTTATTTTCAGTTTCCGGTTCAGTAAAATCCTGATCAAAATTGAATGGATCTGTTTCAGGAGGCTGTTCTTCTTTTCCTGTCAGATCGTCATCGCCAAAATCAAAAGGTTCAGTGCCTGTATCGGCTGTTTCGTCCTCTGGAATTTCCTCTGTGACTAAACTGTCAGGAACGTCCGGAGTGAAAGCTTCCTCAGGAAACTCATCTGTTTTTTCCTCGTCTGTTTTCTTTCCGAGGATAGTATCCATATCGCCGCTGAGAAGCGCGTCTATATCTGTATCATCATTATCAATTGTATCGTTGAATACAGGGGGCTCGATCGTTTTATCCGGATCAACTTCAAAACCACCGTCAGATGAACCTGTGGATTTGGAAGGATCTACAAAATCTTCATCATGCTCAGGAATTTCCGGTTCTGGTTCGCCTTTAATTCTGCGCAGCGTTTTGGCCGTCGGATTCAGACTCTCCGTAATCAACGGATTACGGTTTAACGGAGTAAGAATCTCCGAAATCCTGCTCAATTCATCTTCTGTAAATTTAGCCATATGGGTCTACTGTTCCATTATCGGCAAATCGGAGTTTTATTTCCACAAAAAAAGAAGGACGCCATTACTTCTTTGGCACTGTCGGCTGCTGAACCGTTGTGGTGGAAATTCCTTCCATTTCGTCTCTTGCAATCATTGTTCTGATCGCTTCTGCCATGAGTTTTGGTTCATTTTTGATTTCAATATTATCGACGATAATATGATCTCCGAATTTTCCATTTCTAGGCGGGCCTTTAGGAATATCATATCCGTCTGATCCTCCTCCAGATGATGAAGAATAGGAAGAGCCGGATTTTGAACTGGTTGAAACGGTATTGGAAAAACTGTCAATTGTCTCTTTCTCGGATCCGGTTTCGTAATCATAAATCCCTGAATTCATCTCCAATTCCTGCAGAAAATCAATAAACTGAGGAACCTGCTTCTGCAGAAATGCGTAAAGTCCGTAGCCCAATGCCCCAAACAGAGCTGTAGAAATCAGGGTGACTGTCAGAATATGAGTGATTCTGTTTCCAACCGTTATCCCACTGAGAAGACTGATAATAAATCCAATGACAGCAAATGCTCCAGCAACTCGTATATGCATATTCAGGCACCATCCTTATGATCGGCCAAATGAAAGAATCTTCTGAAATATGAAGTCAGTCTGTTTTCATCATTTACGGCAGGTGTTTCAATTGTAGTATTCAGAATCTGCTGAGAAAGTCTCATCATACAGTCAGAGGCTTTTGATCTTGGAGCGGTCACGAGAAACGGTTTCTGTGCAAGAATGCTCCTTTCCACTTCCTCGTCTCTGTAAATCAGTCCAATCTCAAACGGAAGAACATTCAGAAATTTCTGGCTGATATCAATGACTCTTCTAGCCACTTTTTTGCCTTCCAGTTCATCCTTGGCTTTATTTATCACAACGTTCAGTTTAAAATCTTTATTTCTGTTTGTAATGGACTTGATAAGTCCATAAGAATCGGTAATCGATGTAGGTTCCGGCGTTGTGACTATCAGCACCTCATCTGCAGCGAGAATCAGACTGATGACGATTGAACCGATCCCCGCACCGGTATCAATCAGAATATAATCATAATCATTTATTTCCATTATATTCTGAATCAGACTTTCGCGGGCAGTACTGTCCAGATCAGCAAGCTGAGAATATCCGCTTGCACCAGGAATAATATCAATTCCTTCAGCCGTCTCAAGAACTACTTCCTGAAGACTTTTATGACCCTTGATTACATGGTACAATGTGAATTTAGGAATAATCCCGAGAATTACATTGATATTTGCAAGACCAAGATCGCCGTCGAGCACAAGGACTTTCTTGTTTGCCTTAGCCAGAGCAATTGCCAGATTCACTGTAACTGTTGTTTTGCCCACTCCGCCTTTTCCAGAACTGACTGCATAAATTTTGGCACTGGACTTTTTGACTACACTTACAGATGCCTTAGTGGGCAGTGTTATTTCATCTTTAAGTTTTCTAAGTCCGGATGCCTGATCCATTACAATATCACCTGCAGGTACAATCAGGGAGAAACACTGAATGTTTCACCCTTAATTTCTTTGATTTTTTCTGGAAAAATTACCAGTTCCGCCAGCATCTTTTTTGTAGCAGGAATAATGTCAAAAGGAACTTCCTGACCAATGCTGAAATAGGATAAAAGCTTGTTATGAGTATCGGCCAGCTCCAGTGCAGAGTTTAAGCTTTCCGCTTCATCTATCTTGGTAAGGATGATTCTTTTGTATCCGATCTTGTCGTATGCTTCCATTACAGACTTCATATTATTCGATGCAATGGTCGATGACATCACCAGAATATTTTCCACCTGATCCTTATCCGAAAATGCTTCTCTATACTGCTCCATTTTCAGATAAAAATCAGAATTTCTATGATTATAACCTGCAGTGTCAATCAAAATAAGCTCTGCACCGTCCCGGAGTAGATTTTCTTTAAATTTTCGCAGATCCTTTACCGGATAGAAAGGAATTTCCATTGTATCTGCATAACGTTTCAGCTGTTCAATTGCCGCAATCCTGTAATTGTCTGTCGTATAAAGGGAAACCATTCTTCCCATATGAAGAAAATATTTTGCTGCAAGTTTCGCAATTGTAGTTGTTTTCCCGCTTCCAGTCGGACCGATCAAAAAAATGACTTTTCTCCTGCCTCTGCCTGTAGTTGAAAAAAGATCCGGATCCACTCCGATTCTTTCCTCAAGGATCTCCATCACTTTCTCATTCACTGCAGAACTTTTTGCTTTGTCTACATAGGAAAGGTATTTATCCGCTTTGCTGATGACTTCCTCTGCATAGTCATTTGAAAATCCGTCTCTGGCAAGTTTATCCTTCATTCTTTTCAGATAAACCGATTCATAAATTTGGGATGATTTTTCCTTTTCTGCAGAGGCTGTAACTGAGGCGGCTTTCGCTGCTGTTTCTTTTTTAGTCAGCTCGTCTTTGATGGAAAGTCCCAGATTATTAGGAGGGATATAATCGTCCTCATCATCCTCATTGTCCAGAAAATCATCACTGATATAATCATCCTTGACGACTGGTTTAGAATTTTCCTTTTCTTTCTCTCTCTGAAGAAGAGGCTTCATATTTGTAAGAGTTTTTTTCTTTGGACCTTCTTCCTCTGATTTCTGCTTGAGAAGTTCTTTCAGATCCTGAAGTTTTTTCTCTACTTTTTCTTTGGAAGACTGCTGTTCAGGAACTCCAATTTCTATTTCTACATATTTTTTTGCGAGAAATCCTGTACCGAAAATTCCGCCCTCGGTCACTATTCTCTGTTCATAAACGTGGGCTTCAGGTCCATATTTCATTTTCATCTGCATAAAGCAGTCCTGAATGTCCTTCCCCCTGATTTTTACAAAATCCATTTTTCACTCCCTCATTCATAGTTCGTGCCTCTCGCACGAACCGGGTCTGCTGTCTGTACTGTGATGATTCCGTCCATGGACGTTTTCACAGCAGCATGAATTTCCTCCATCGCCAGAACCGCAAAGTTTCTAGGCGGAAATTCTTTGGCGAGCATATAAGATAGTGGAAGTCTCAGAGCCCTGCTGGTCACAATTATAGGAAACCGTCCCTCACTGTGAAACCTGTTGTATTCTCTGGCAATGCTCTCTATCAATTTATGATAGTAGTCAGGAGGCACTGAAATCAGACTTCCTTCGATTGGATCCACTACAATGGATTTACTGAGCTTTTCAGATACCTTCGGGTCCATTGTGACTACATGGAGTTTTCCATCCTTGCTCACATAATCAGTGACAATCTGCCTGGAAATCGCCTGCCTTACACTTTCTGAGAGAAAAAATGGATCTCTCGTTTTGGGTTCATTGTTCAGAATCGCTTCT
The DNA here is from genome assembly GCA_052033835.1 of Spirochaetota bacterium. Classification (GTDB taxonomy): domain Bacteria; phylum Spirochaetota; class Leptospiria; order Leptospirales; family Leptospiraceae; genus DAORDI01. The sequence goes on along the minus strand of JBPOJG010000506.1, from coordinate 3,627 downwards.
AAAATGGAGGCTAAGTTTTTGATTCCCAAACCTTCTCTGAGCAGATTCTGCAGAACCTGCTGAATCAGTCCTACTCCAAGTTTCTTTTCATCTATCTCGCTGACTAAAGTAGGATATGAGGTCTTCACATGGTCAAGTAAATTTTTTACTTCTTCACGTCCGAGTAGAGATGCTGCATGATTGGAGATGAGTTCCTTCAGATGAGTCACAATGACAGTGGAAGGATCTACAACAGCTGCTCCCTTGTTTTCGGCATCCACCTTGTCTGCAGGATCAATCCATTTTGCCTTGAATCCGAATGTAGGTTCGAGGAATTCCTCTCCCATAATCTGATCGAGTGCTCTTTTTCCTGAATTGTCGATTGCCATCAGTTTAGTCGGACGAAGTTTACTGTCGCCTACAATGACACCGTGGATTTTGATTGCATAAGAGTCCGGATCTAACTCCAGATTGTCCAAGATTCGGACTGCAGGGATTACAAGACCAGTATCAGTGGCAAAACGCCTTCTGAGATTTGTGATCTGATCGAGAAGAACTCCACCCAATGAGGCATTGACTAGAGGAACAAGATTTAAGCCCAGTTCCACTTCAATCGGATCAGTTCTGAGTTCCTTGTAATAATCGGGTTTTTTCTCTGCCTTGTTTTCTGCTTCTTTTTTCTCAATGCTTGTGATCGTTTCTTTTGCATTTCTGTCAATGATATAAGCCAGATACGCAAGACCGATGGAAAAGAAAAACAGTGAGAACATCGGAAGACCGGGAATAAATGCGGCCAGAGCCAGACAGGCGGAAACTACATACAGCGTCTTTGGATTACTGAAAATCTGAGATTTGAATTCCTGTGAAAGTTCTTTTTCGGACGCTGCACGGGTAACGATCATACCGGTTGCAGTTGTAGCGAGAAGTCCCGGAATCTGAGAAACCAGTCCGTCACCGATTGTCAGCTTTCCATAGGTTTCCACTGCAAACCCAAAACTTTCCTTTCTGATTGCCATTCCGATGATGATACCGCCGATCAGATTGATTGCAGTAATGATTAGACCGGCCCGAACGTCTCCCTGCACAAATTTACTCGCACCGTCCATTGCCCCGTAAAAATCCACTTCTTTCTGCACTTTCTTTCTTCTGTTTCTCGCTTCCTCTTCATTGATGTTTCCGCTCGAAAGTTCAGTATCAATTGCCATCTGCTTTCCAGGAAGGGCATCGAGAGTAAATCTGGCTGCCACTTCTGCAATTCTTGTAGCACCCTTTGTGATGACTAAAATCTGCACAATGATGAGGATCAGAAATATAATGAACCCGACCATATATTTTCCGAGTCCTGATCCGCCGCCCACTACAAAAGTACCGAATGCATCAATGATATGACTGTTGAATGCACTTCCCTGAGACAGAATCTGTCTGGTCGTGGAAACGTTGAGTGCAAGCCTGTACAGCGTTGTAATCAGAAGAAGATTAGGAAATATGGAAAAATCAGAAGGCTCTTTCATAGAAAGAGATGTGAGCAGAATGAGCATACCCATTGCCATACTGACGACAATCAGGAGATCCAGGATAAATCCGGGAAGAGGTATGATCAGCATTGCAAGGATGGCAATTACGCCAATGCCCAATACAACTTCTGACTGTGCGTACCATGGCCCCTTTTCCTGCATTATACAACTCTCCTATATTTATCAAATCGGGCAATTATGAGTGAAATCGCTCTGAAAAATTTTGCAGGGATCGGTTCATCGACCTCTACTTCGTCATAAAGAAGTCTCGCCTGCACTCTATCTTCCACAATGGGAATATTGTGTTTTCTGGCAAGTCTTCTAATTAATAAGGCGAGTTCATCTGCACCTTTTGCTGTGACTACCGGTGCAAAATGGATGGCTGGGTCATAAATCAGTGCAACCGAGTAGTGGGTCGGATTTACAATGATGACATCCGCCTTCGGAACTCTCTGAATCATCCCTTTTCGGATGAATTCTCTGACCATCTGCCTTCTTCTGTTCAGAATGCTCCGATCTCCCTCGCTCTCTTTGAGTTCCTGCTTTGCCTCGGAAGGAGTCATTTTGATGGACTCTTCAAACTGGTATCTCTGGTAGTAAAAATCAAAAATACTGATCACAAAAAATACGATCCCCGCAGTCAGCATAATCTTGAACGCTGACCTCATCACAAGTGCAAGAGCCGCCTTGACTCCCATATTCCCGCTCATCAGAAGACTGTAAAAGTCCATAGAAATGATGATGTAGCTGATCCATCCGATGAGTATCACCTTTGCCAGAGCCTTTGCGAGATTGAAGAAAGTCTGTCCTGTAGGAAGTACTCTTTTGAAATTCGGGGCGATCCGGCTGAAATTGAAAGATGCAGCTCCAGGCGAAAACAGAAACCCTACCTGGACAATGTTTCCGGCAATTGCAACCAGAAATCCCATTCCCACAACCGGAATAAAAATACTCATCAGATCTGAAGCTGCGCTCAGGAACAGTCTCCTCATTTCCTCGTTCCCGAACTGTGAGTATCTGGGAATATTTTCAAAATATCTTCTGAAAAGGAGAAAACATTTTTCGAATATGAATCCCCCTAGCATATAGATGGATGCTAGAGAAGTCAAAAGCACAAGAGCGGAAGGAAGCTCCTGAGATCTGGGAACATTTCCCTTGTCTCTCTCTTCTCTTCTCCGTCTTTCACTTCCCTCTTCTGTACGGCCCTCATCCTCAGCAGCAAACATCTGCAGGTCTATTCTGAAGTCGGCCAGTGCGAGACTTTGCCAGTCTGAAACGTCAGTCGGAATCATCATGGGCGGGGCCAGCCTCGGAGCATTTTGTCTATCCTGTCCAGAGACAGTTCAAAACTCTGCACCATCTGCTGCTCGATGAAAGGTGTGACAAGGATCATCACTATCAGTCCAATTGCAATTTTTACCGGAAAACTCAACTGGAGAATATTCATCTGAGGTGCAGCCTTTCCCATCAGTGCCTCGGCCGCCGTGACAAGTATGATGACTCCGAGAATCGGGAGTGCAATCTTGAATGCGATCAGAAACATTGCACCGATGGAATATTCAAAAGTACGGAATATCCCGTTTTCCATTTCTGCAGTCAGATGATAAATACTTGCCCTTTCAAATGAGAAAGCAATACTTTCGATCACCTTTCTGTGTGCTCCTGTGATCAGAAAAAGCATAATTGCAATCATATTTTTCAATGTGCTGATGACAGGCAGAGATGTCTGACTGACTGGATCGAGGATTTCAGTATAACCGAAACCCAGCTGAACACTGAAGTATTCCCCTGCCATCTGGAAACTCGCAAAAAGGATGTTCAGAATGAATCCGATCAGAACTCCGACGAACACTTCTGAAAGAATAATGAGCGCATATTCCCCCATTCCGGGAGGGACTTTCAGCATATAGGGGGAAACGCTGGGAAAAAGAAGCAGCGAAATCAGAAAGCCGAGAAAAATACGGAAAGGGTAACTGACTGCATCAGAGGAAAATATGGGAGCAATAAAGAACAGCGCAATGATTCTCGAAAAAATCATCATAAAAGTCTGGAAATTGTATACAAAGATTTCTAACACGGCTGGTCTTGCTGGACACTGTATTATTCAGAAATTAATTCGGTCAACTTATTTTTT
>JBPOJG010000454.1:0-36951 GCA_052033835.1 Spirochaetota bacterium | reverse complement strand
AAAAAAATACTGGCACGACAACAGAAGGTACATGCAAGGGATGAGTGCACTTGGACTTCACAGATTCAAGGATAAGACAACTCCTGAAGCAATTGTTGATTCTCTCAGAGAAAAATCGATCGAGACTGAAGAAGTGGGAATCTACAGGAAAGAAGGATGTGGATATTTCTGGTATGAAATGCCTATCGAATCTCAGAGTCTTCTCATTGAAGCATTCAGTGAAATTGCAAATGATGAAAAGTTCGTGGACGGGATGAGAACCTGGCTTTTGAAGCAGAAACAGACAAATGACTGGAAGACGACCAAAGCCACAAGTGAGGCTATCTATGCACTTCTTCTGAAGGGAGAAGACTGGCTTACAACGGAAAATCAGGCAGAGATCACAATGGGTTCAATGAAGATCGATGATGCCGCACTCAAGTCAGTAAAAACGGAAGCAGGCACTGGTTATTTCAAGCTGTCTTACGGACCGGACAAAATCCTTCCTGAGATGGGAAAAGTGACTGTGTCCAGAAAGAAATCAGGTGTCAGCTGGGGAGCACTGTACTGGCAGTACTTTGAAAATCTGGACAAGATCACTGAGGCAGAAACTCCTCTGAAACTGAAGAAACAGCTTTTTCTTGTCAAGAATTCTCCGACAGGTCAGGTCATCACTCCAATACATAATAATGAAAAAGTAATTGTAGGAGATCTGGTCAGAGTGAGGATTGAACTTCGCACAGACAGGACAATGGAATATGTTCATATGAAAGATATGAGAGCATCTTCTCTTGAACCTGTAAATGTATTCTCTCAGTATAAACAGCAGGACGGACTGGGATACTATGAAAGCACAAGGGATGCTGCGACAAACTTCTTCTTCGGTCAGCTTTCTAAGGGCACTTATGTATTTGAGTATGATCTTCGAGTGACTCATAAAGGAGAGTTCTCCAATGGAATCACTACAATTCAGTGTATGTATGCCCCTGAATTTACAAGCCATTCAGAAGGAGTCCGAATCAAGGTAGAGTGAATGTCTGCAAATACGACTTTGCCGACGAAATTAACTGACCTAAAGCACGAGGTTATATTGAATGAAATTCTACTATACTGGATTTCATTCAATATATCAGTTAAATACATTAGAATTATCTAATATTTTATCCGTGTTCATTTGTGTTTATTCGTGGTAAAAGTGCTTTTACACATTCTCACCATTTTCATATTGACATCATATAACGTCATCATATAATGTCAATATGAGAACCATTATCGAAGTTCCTGAACCGCAGATTGAGGAACTGGACAGAATCTGCGAGATTCAGAATATCTCCCGTGCCGAGCTGATACGCAAAGCAATTGACAGGTACCTTATGGAATCGAGTTTCGCAAGAAGAGAAGCATCCTTTGGAATCTGGAAAAACAAGAAAATCGACAGTCTGAAAATGGAAGCAGCACTCAGAAAGGAATGGAGTTGAAAGCTGTATTCGATACAAACATTCTGATTGATTATCTCTCCGGAATCAAGCAGGCAGAAAAGGAAATCTCTGCATACAGTGAAGCCTGTATCAGCATCATTTCCTGGATGGAAGTGATGACCTGTTCTGACGAAGAGGATGATATTTTCATCAGATCTTTCCTTGGTACATTTCAAATCATTCCTCTCACACAGAAAATTGCGGAAGAATCTGTCCTGCTCAGAAAAAAATACAAGGTCAAACTTCCGGATGCAATCATCTGGGCAACGGCAGTTCAGCAAAACTGCTTTCTGATCACTAGGAATACAAAAGACTTTAAAAAGGACTACCCATCCATCAAGATTCCTTACTGAGACCAGCCGCTGACTGCAGACAATCTGCAATTTTCAAATCCGAAAAGGAACTGTTATGAAAATTATAAAACTTTATCTTATGATAGTATACATCTCTATAATCGCAGGATGTACATCGTTTCCCGAAACAGACTATACACTCCCTCCTAAAAAATTTGGAGATGATCCGAAACTGCTGACAGAACTCATTTCTTTTCGAAACTCGGAGGCTGAGAAGCTTTACTCTGGAGCTGAGGTTATTTCGCAGAAAAGCAGAAAAGAAAAAACGGCGATGCTCAAGAAGGCATACAGCTCAGATCCTGCAAATATACTGATTTGGATTTCACTGGGCAGGGAATCCGGAGAAATTCAGTTTCTGGAAAAAGCAAAAGATGTTTTAGACAGAAAAAATCTGAAAAATAATTCAGTATATGCAAAACTTTTATGTTCATTCGGAATATACTACTCCATTGATGCAGAAAGTCACCATAACAGTGAGATACATTATATGAGAGCAGAAGAATTTTTGGATAAGGCCGCGGCTCTCTCGGAAGAATTGAATGAAAAAGAAATACTTGCCGATTCATTTCATTTTATTGGATTAAATTTCAGAAATTATATGCAGGCATATCTTCCAAATCGGACTATTAAGGACAGGCTGCCTAAACTGAAAAGAGCCGTTGAATCTCTGGAAAAAGAATACTTTCTTCTGCATAAAACAGAACTTTCCTCTCTTCCTTCATTCGATTACAGAAGATCAGTAAATCTTCTGGAACTCTCTCTTGTGTACCGCGACAGGTGGATTTATGAGACAGGAAAACCGGAAGAAAACATTGAAGAATATAAAAACAGAACTCTCAAAACCGTACTGACCGACTACAAAGATCATAAAATATCCAGGCTGGCCGCCGAAAAAGCGTATGCATTTGCTAAAGAAAAAAATCATACTGATATTATATTTCATACTCTGGAAATTCTTGCAGAGTCCTGTTATATCACAGATCCTTTTGAAGAACAGAACCACAGTCTCTCGAAGGGCCGGAACATCGGTCTGACGATAGCAAATTTTCGTATGAACCAAGGTCATACTGACAGAGAAAAAGCAGCAGAGTATTATATGGAAGCAGCCGATCTGGCAGAAAAAAAAGGCAAATTGCTGAAATCCATCGAGTATAAACATCAGGCAGCAATGATTTACTCAGAAGATATGGATCAGAAGGAAAGAAAGAAAATATTTACTGAAAACGTAAATAAGCTTGAAGATATTTACAGACAGAACTCATCTTCTCAGAATGTTTTGAATCAAATCTATAAGATCAAGACCGAAATGGGAATCAATTATGTGGAGAAATTTGAAACGGAAGAAGAAATACGAAAATACTACTCTGAATTTATCAATGACAGGCGATTTACAGTTCAATTTTTCCTAAACAATCACTATCATATGCAGATTTATAATAATCCGAGAAGAAGGCTTGCTGAACTTTACGCAGAAAAAGGAAAATACTGCGAGGCACTGAAATGGCAGACTGAGTATGCATCATTTCTGCTCATGTTCGACTCTGATGATATTCGTGCAGATCTGGATCTGAAAGAATACCAGGAAAAATGCAGTTCCTAAAAAAAGTTTTCTAATTGAAGTTGTACATTATCAATTAGATATTGATTAAAAGTATGATAGTAAAATTACTGAATGTGAGCAAAAATCTGGGATTCCACATTCACCCCAGCCCGAAGTGCGGAACGCAGTAGCGGTTTCCGCACTTGCGAGATTAGAAATCTGGGAAATAGGTTACTGCAAAGTCGGTATTGAAAATGGAAAATAAAAAATTTCTGGAAACGATCATCAAAGATTCTCCGTTTGCATGGTGGGAATGGGATATCATAAACAACTCTTTGAATATAAATTCACTGAAAGCAGCGATGATAGGATATGATCCTAAGGATTTTGAAAACAAGGGTTATCAGTCATTCACAGATTTACTGCATCCTGATGATTTAGAAAAAACAATGGATGCAATGAGAATTGTGCTGCAGAAGAAAACAGACCTGTACCAGACCGATTATCGAATCAAATCTGCATCCGGAATTTATCATCTTTATATGGATAGAGGATTTGTAATTGAAAAAGACAAGGAGGAAAACCCCCTGAAAATCAGAGGAATTGTAATTGATTTGGGAAAAGAAAATGAAATTGCCGGCAGCATTGAAAACCTGAAAGAAATCCTCGTCCACTCCATTGCCAATTACCAGACTTCACGCAACTCGTTCATTACTGTATGTTCCAACTGTCTTCGGGTAAAAAAAGACAGTCTTAACTGGGTGAAAATCAGCAATGAATTAAAGAATCTGATAGGACAGGTGGTTTCGCATGGAGTATGTCCTGACTGCATAAAGAAACTTTATCCTGACCAATATGAGCTTATATTAAAAAGAATATTGGAATCGGAAAAAGAAAAGTAATAAGATTCACTGCTCCTTATTTGCAATAAGCCTCCAACCTTTATAAAAAGGAATACAGAGTATTCTTAAAATATTGGTATAGTCGGATGGATTTGTCATTCGAGGAAGACCGAATTTAAGATCCTCTTTTTTTTCAGGGATATAGAGTGAGTTCCCAAAATAATCCCAAAAGGAAAAAATCACTCCAAAATTACTGTGAGAATGCTCCGGTTCATTACTATGATGAATCTGATGCTGCGCAGGACTCAAAATAATCAAAGAAAGCCAGTAAGGAAATGAAATCCAAACTTGAGAATGTCTGAGATTACTGTACAGATGAAAAAGAAAAATTCCAAAATTTACACCAAGAAAACTGTACATTGATACTCCCGGAAATAAAAAGACAAAAACTCCTGACACAGTTCCGCTGAGCAGACTGGAAACAGTATTCAAAAGAATGCTCTCCACTGGATGCACTCGATAAACAGTAATTGGATTTAAAGAAGCCGCAGAATGATGAAACTTGTGAAATTCCCATAATAAGGGATATGTGTGAAGCCATCTATGAATGACGTATTTTCCAAAATCATAGGCAAGCAAGAATATTAAAGTATATATAATATTTACCGCAAGAGTCGGATTCAGTTTCGGCCCTACTCCGAAAAAAAAGAACAATATCCTGTAAACAAATACAGAAACGGCTGCGGTATTCAGGACAAACCATGAAAAAAATAAAGCAAAGAGGATTGATTCAACAAAATAGTATTTAAAGTCTGTCACTGAAGACTCTGTCTTCCAGTGAGAAAAATCAAATATTTCCCTGAATGACTTCTGCCAGGAGAAGTTCCCATCCAAAAAATTTCGGTATAGAATGGAAAATGCACCAATGAGTGCAGCAGACAGCAGATAGACCCAATAGAGCCTCCCTGTTGTCTCGATAAAGTATATGAACGGAATGAGAATTACATCAGCAACTTTTTCCAAGAGACCTCCGACGATACACCAGGATCTGAAGATTTATGCTTATCCAGATTTCCAAAACGCTGACTAGCTCTGCCCGCTCAATGTTATTGGAAATCCGAATGCACATCGTTTTCATCAAATTATAATTATCTTACGCTTTCATTCAATGCTGAATTAATAAATGAGTCACAGGCAGAAACTCCTGATTCAAAAGCAAAAACGAGTCGCGGATTTTCGGCTTTCAGCTCAGAAGGAAGAAAACTGATTTTCAGCTTTTCGGAACCCTTGTCTTTCATACAGGTGATTTCTTCAGTTTCCTTGGACTCTGACCCAGGATACAAATATTTCTTCAGAAAGAATTCTCCCTTAGGCTGTCTCCACCCGATGAACTCAAGGGTTGGGTCTTCCACTTTTCCTGCATAATCCTTTTTCTGAGCACCGAACTTAGGACTTCTTCTGATAATTTCAAGCATTATCCAGTAATGAACATTTACTCCTGTATCCAAGGAATATTCCATCATACCAGTATCCGGATTATATCCGCCTTTCGGCAGTTCCTTCAGAACGGACTTCACTACACCCGGACCAAATTCATTGTTCCAAAGCAGTTCTCCGTATCTTCCGTTAATCTGCTTAATATATTCTTTAAGACCAGGCCCCCCTGCCATAAGATAAGGACCGTTCTCTTTCGTGATGACTGAAAACTCCCCTCCTGCAACTTTCAATTTTAATGCAAATTTATCCCCGTCTGCAAATGCGGAAACTGATTCGAGAACAGTCTCTTCCGTTCCAAGTGAGGCGCCTGAAGAATCCAGCTTGTCAGCAGTAATTTTCACACCCTTCAACGGTTCTATGCTTACTTTCCAATTTACAAGAAACTCTGATCCTTCAGTATTTTCTCCCAGATCTTTTGCTTTCTTCAGAACCGAAGATACTTCAGAAGCTGACGTTATATATCCGCTACCTCCTTGAGGTGCCAGAACTGCATCTCTTAGAATTTCTGAGAAAATTTTCTCAGCAAGATAAGGAGTTCTGGAAAGTTTGTTAAACTGCTCTACTAGACTTTTGTAGCTCTGCGCTCTCATAGGAAATCCCGAGACAGCAGATTTTTCCAGCTTTTCATACGTTGATCTGATTTTTTCAAGCACCTCCCCTTCCAGACCGGTAATCTTTGCGGAAGAACCCAGTTTCTTAGAAGACAATACGGCATATTTTTTTATAATGGCATCTGCCCTGACCTTATCTTCCGATTCAGGATTCTCCTTTGCCAGTCTCTCTACGATCAGGAGTTCCCCCAATATCTGAGTCTTATAGTCCGTACTGTCCAGCATTGCAATCGCAGTCAGCATAGAATTTTTAGAAAGTTTTACTTCATTGACTCTGCCGGGATTTGAAAACCACTCTCGGGTAGATACAAAGTAATCCTCTTCCTGAGGATCAACCAGCATAAACCCTTCTCTGATTCCGGATCCTTTAGAAATCATCTCTTCAAGCTGCTCCAGTCTGTAAAATCCGGAAGTTCCTGAAACATACACAGGCTCCTTCCCGCAGACAGCAGCAGATTTCTCTGGGCACTTTAACTCATAATAGACTGTATTTGTTTTTTTAACCAGAACTTCAGCTGTAACTTCCGGGTTGTCCGACTCCGAAATATCCAGATCCTTTTTAGGATTTTTAATGTCCTTATATGCCGGGATCTTTGCTCCTTTCTTTATAAAGAAAATTGTCTTGGCTTTTTCAAACTTGGTCACTTTTGTTCCGGAACAGCCGATGAATGCGGTCAGTAAAACAGCAGAAAGAATAAAGTTGAATCTGGTCATAGTCAAATGCTCCACTCGCTTATAATCTTCAGGAAAGGAAAATTTCACAGAAGTCTAATAACCAGTTCACGGGTAAAGTCAAAGAAAGAAAAGAAGGTTTTACTTTTTAAGGGAATATATTTTGCGAAATCAGAGTCACTAATAATGGACTCTGAACTCAAGAAAAGGTCAGAAGACTGTACTAATTCAGCACAGCCTTCTCGTATGCCTGAAGAGTTTAACTTACAGAGGTTTCTTCTTGATAACCAGTTTTCTTTCTATCTCGAAGATTTTTTCAGGGATCTTCTCTTTTCCTAGTTTCTTCTTGTCATTTTCCTTGATAAAGAGATCATCTCCAAATTTTTCATACGCTTCAGCAGCCTTGATGTTTTTTACTCCAATCAGCTGAAGTTGAACTTCCCCGGCAGGAATTCCATACTTATCACCGGCGTCAGCCGCACTCAAAATTCTGCTGATTGCACAAACAGTATCACCGCTTATCGAAGGCTGAGTATGATATCCTTCAGTATAACCGAGCTCCCAAAGCATATTCTCCGAAATATCTCTTGAACAGAGTCCTACAAGCCATCCGAAGACTAGACCTCCGTAGACAATCGGCTCCCCGCTCATAGGTCCTGTAAGTCCTTTGGAATACAGTCTGTCATAATGCAGAGGATGCGTATTCCCCATTCTGTAGGTCCATGGGTTATGCTCGTCTGTAATTGTTCTCCCATTGGCGTGAATATATACCTGACCTGCCTTGAAAGATTCGAAATAGGAATTTTCCCAGGTTGTTTCCCTGAGTTCAGTCGGGAAATGAAGTTCAGGGAGATCAATTACTGTATTCTTGAGTTCAGGAAAAAAGGAATTCGGGTTGCCGGGTTTTGAATTTCCCTTCGGCTTGCCATTTGAATGATTTATCATTATTTTTCTTTCATACTGCAATACAACCTTGTTCAGCTGATTGAGACAGAGAGTTCTTACATGGACAATTCCTGGTTTGTCAGCACCTTTGTCTTCGACTTTCAGCACCTTAGTTCTTGAAGAAAGAGTATCACCCGGATAAACAGGAGCAAGAAACTGAACATTATAGTAACCCAGATTCGCAACTGCCTTCTCAGAATTGTTCTGAACTCCAAGAGACAGTGCAACGTTGAAAACCTGGAGAGGGTTTACAAGCATATCCCTGAACCCGTGTGCCTGAGCATAGGGAGCAGAAAGAAAGAGAGGATTTGCTTCCATGAAAACAGTGGAAAATTCCTGAGCAAAACTTCTGTCTATCGTAAATGCTCTGGGGTGAAGGAAAATTTCACCCTCTTTGAATTCTTCCAGATAACGTCCGTATGATTTGCGGATGACTTCCGATTTTTCTTTGAAGCCTGGAGCAGCTTCAGCAAAAGGCAAGGATTCTATTCTTTTCATAATACAAAAATGAAAAAAGCGTTCCTGATTGAAAGCAGTTTTTAAGGCTCAAGTCTCGTCGGTTTCCCTTCCGGTTTCATTGAAGTCAGATCTTTGATTCTGAATTTCCCCAGTTTGTACCATTCTGCCTGATCCTGAAAATGAGGACTCAGCCGATGGCCGGAGTTTCCAAGAGGATTGATAATATAAATTCTTTGAATATCACCAAAATCTATAAGCATTCTTACGGACGGCCCTGCAGCAGCGTCATGATTCTCACTTGCAAATTTGGACATAAGATTATTTACTACCTCAGTTCCGCCTGAAATTTCTCTAGGACCCGAATTGAATATTGGTCTCAGCACAGGAATCTCACCCAAGGGATGTTTCAATTCCAGTTTATGAAGTCTGCCCCATCTCCAAAGTTTCGTGTCAGTTCCCATTCTGCCCATAAGAACCGCAACGGCCCTTTTATATGCGAGAAATACAATGTCTTCAGGAGATTCTTTGGCTGGAGTGGTAATATCATCCCAAAATATACTGTTCCTGTTTTTTAAAACAGCCTTTATAAAATGATGGATCTGTGCAGTTCCTCCGACAGATTTGAATCTCTTTTCCCCCATCTCATCCAGAAAAATTGCACGACCAAGCTGAAGACGAAATTCAGAAAAAACAGCGGCTCCTGACTCGTCCAGACTGCCTTTCCCATCCCATTTTTTCAATATTTCAAATCCCTGTTTCTCTATGAAATGAAGAGAGTCTTCTTTTTTTTCCAGAACAGGGAGAAGATAAGAAAGATACAGAGAGGCAGAATAAAACTTATCGTCCAGAACATAGTCTTTCATATCTTCAATCGAAAACTTATCCTTCGAGGATTTGTAAAGAAGTTCAGTAAGCCGCTCCGACCGATCATCTGCCTGCCAATAACCGTCAATGGGCACTTGGGAATTTTTAAAATGAATATGATTTGCAGTGAAAATGACTCCATTTTCAGGATTAATATTTTTGGGCTGATAGCTGTATGGAAGAATTTCTCCCCATTCCATAGTCCCGGAACTCCCATCAAGAATTCGGTCTCCTCTGACTGCTTTTCTATACAGACCGCCGCAGGCAAAGTAGGCAATATTGCCTGACTTGTCTGCATACACAAAATTCAGTCCTGGAGCTTTCAAAGATTCACCGGCAGAAATGAACTGATTCATCGTACTCGACTCATTCATCAGATATAGAGCCTTCACCGGATTATTAGAATCATCAAACATCGGCCAACGGATGGAAACTGGAGTATTTATATCCTCCACAGTTTTTGCAATTCCATTAATAAGAGGACCATGAACTGTAGATTTAATTTCCAATCTGACAGGAGAACTTCCCCTTACCTGAATCTCCTCAGTCAGTGTCTCAAAGGCAGTTTCTTTTCCGCGAAAGAGATATTTACTTCCGTCCTTCTGTGATATTTTTTCATGATAAAAGTCCATATCATCATTCTCAAACATCGTCAGTCCCCAAGCGAAGACAGAATTAAATCCAATAATTGGAAAAGGCACAAGGGGAAGATGCATTCCGTACATCTCCTGATCCTTCACTTTCATATAAGCTTCAAACCAGATAGACGGATTGGAAAATGCAATATGAGGATCGTTGGCAAGCATTGCCTTGCCCGACTTGGATCTTTTAGGAGAAATAACCCAGGAATTGCTTCCTTGAAAAAGAGGAATTCCCAAGTCATCAATATCATTCCTGAATCCATTCATAAATTCAGAGATGCCTTCTGCAAGCATCCTGCTTTTTTCCGAAGGTAACCTGGCAGACACAGGAGAAACAGATCCGGTGAGTTCAGAGACTGCAGATTTTCCAAATTCATTTTCCAGAGAACTGATGACAGGATCAACTGAGATGGCTTCCGCAAATGTAAATCCCATAAAGGCCACAAATGCAAGCATATGTTCTCTTTCAATTTTTTCCGGCTCCATTCCAAGCAGTTTCATTTCAACAGGAACCTTTCCATTGATCCTGAAAAATTCAATCCCTTCAGAAAAGCGGTCAATTATTTCCAATGCTTCTGCCGGAATTTTGGCAGTGTTTCTCTCCAGCCATTTTTTTGAATTTCTGTAGAATCCCAGTGTGCGGAAAAGTTTATCTGTCTTTAGGCCCTTTTCGCCGACTGCTTCCGATATTCTTCCTTCCGCGAGCCTTTTCAGGAGCTGCATCTGAAAATACCTTTCTCCGGCCTGCACATAACCTAAAGCAAAATACGCATCTTTTTTGGATACAGCATGTATATGCGGAATGCCGAACTCATCCCAGTAAATCTCAACTGGTGATGACAATGCGGATGTTTTAAGAACAGTTCCCTTTTCAGGAATCTGCGACTTGAGACTGCAGTACCCCAGCCCAGAAACAAATGCTCCCACGGAAGCAATTAAAAGCGCGACCGGTTTCCATATCATAACTTACCTCCGGGAGTCAGTCCAGATGAATTGCTCTAAAATTGTTTTTTGATTTATTCTTGAATTCTTCGCTGATAGGTTTGATTGTTTCCACCTTCTCAGCAGTTACTATGATTGTCGGTGGGGGAGTTTCTTTTTTAGGTGTTTTCCTGACTGTTTCTTCCGGTTCAGTTTCAACAGTGACAATTCCCATAATCGTTCTGTCATCATCCTCAAAAGAAATTTCAGAAATGGGCACAGTGACAGGATCATCAAGTTCTTCCAAATCCAAATTCTCGATATCCAGAACTTCTGGATAAGGAACTGAATCCAGATCAATTTCTGTCAGCGGCTCAGTATCCAAATCCTTAATAATTGTCAGATTGGATGAAATTTTTTGCCCAGTGTCCGGAAACGCGGATTCCCATGTCAATTCCTCTTCCGATGAATCCAGACTGAGCTGTTCAGCCATATTTAAAAGTTCATCCACTATTTTTTCCGCCTGCTCAGATTCATCAGACTCAGAAACAAATTCCATCGGTTCAAGAGATTCCAGATTGAAAGTGATTTCTGTAGTGTCGACTGGGCTGATATGCACCGGCTTTTCCAGAGAAGAAAGATTCAGATTCAGCGGATTTTGAAAAATATCTTCTGTTACGCTGTCTTCCAGAATTCTTTTTATTCCTCTCAAGGATTTCTGAAGCAGGCGTTCCTGACTGTATAAGAATTCTTTCAAATGACTCAAATCCTCTTTCAGGCTTTTGCGTCCAATAAAGTCATCTGCAAACAGATACTGATCAAACTCGTCTTCATCCAATGATTCATCCGCCAAGACCATCGAACCCCATAAAAGGCCTACTGCATTCATAAACTGTCCTGAAGGAAAACATAAAAGAAAATTCTTACTTTTCATTGCAGATTTAAATTTTTCTAGAATCAGAGCATAATTTGAATATTCATCCTGACCGTCGCCTTTCACTGAAGATGGCAATGCAGTAAATGAGTAGTTGACAAACTTCACTCCTTTGTCTTCGAGTTCTTTCCGAAGAATACTGAGATCTTTCGGATTTCCGAAACCGGCAAAGATCACAAAGTTTATTGAACTTTTAATGATATCTGAAATGAATTCTTTTGAACTTCCTAAATCACTGTATAATCTGTCATTCTTATCTACAGGAAGGATTCGGCAGACCGCCCCAGTGTTTGCAAATGGAATCAAATTTCTGCCGAACGTATTCATTACAGTTATTATCGGAAACGAAAGCCCTGATTTTTACAAATAGAAAATCATAGAAACTGAATTTTCGCGTCAGAAAACAAAGTAAATAAAGGGTCTCATTCCGCCCGAAGACAGAAGAACCAGCACTATAAACAAGACAGGAATTAAAAAAACATCAGAGAAATTAACCTTTTCTTTCAGCCAGATTTCCACTTTTTCATAGTAATTCCTCCCAAAAAAGGAAAAAAACAGGACTGAAAAAATGACAAAATACAGTCGATTCTCTTCAGAATAGGACAGGTTAAAACCCGGATCCCACATAAAAATTCTGCTCAGAAATTCAAATGAACTTGTAAAATCCCTACTTCTGAAGGGAATCCACAAAAATGATACAGCAAGAAATATAAATCCTGCTCTGATAAAGGATAAAAATCGGCCTGCAAGTCTTCCCAGATCAAGCTCTGTATTCCATCCAAAAAATCGTTCCATCGCAAGCAAAAGTCCATGTCCCAGACCCCAAAAAACGTAATTCCAGCTTGGACCGTGCCAAAGCCCTCCGATCAGCATAGTAATGATCAGATTAAAATAGGTTCTGTATTCTCCCTGTCTGTTCCCGCCCATCGAAAAATATAGATAATTCTTCAGCCAGTCAGAAAGAGAGATATGCCAGCGCCTCCAAAACTCAGAAAATGAAGAGGAGGAATACGGAAATAAAAAATTCTCGGGCAGCTCAATCCCGAAAAACAATGCGGACGCTCTCGCAAAATCGGAATATCCGCTGAAATCGAGATAGATTTGGCAAGAAAAACCCAGCATTCCCAAGACAAGAGCAGGCCCTGAAAAATGACCAGGGTAATTGAACAGGGTATCCACAATGGGTGCAATTCCATCAGAAAGAACTGACTTTTTTAGAATTCCGGAGAGAAAATAAAAAAATATTCTCCTGAATTCTAAATCCCGGGTAAACATTCCGTCAATTTGATTCAGAAAATCCTTTGCTTTTACAATTGGCCCAGCTATAAGTTGTGGGAAGAAAGATAGAAAGAACAGATAACGGAGCAGACTCTGCTCAGCCGGTATTTTTTTCCTGTATACATCAATACTGTAACTCATAGATTGGAAAATAAAAAATGAAATTCCCGGCAAAATTCCAACT
This sequence comes from Spirochaetota bacterium, assembly GCA_052033835.1. Classification (GTDB taxonomy): domain Bacteria; phylum Spirochaetota; class Leptospiria; order Leptospirales; family Leptospiraceae; genus DAORDI01. The sequence continues at coordinate 23,753 of JBPOJG010000454.1, read as the reverse complement.
TGAATTGCACTTAACAGATTAATATCAATCATTTTTTTAATCACAACAGGAAAGAGGTTCAAGACAAAATATCCGTATTTAAAAAGCATTAATATGCTTAAGTTTAAACATAAAGATATGTAAATAAATAAATCACTTTTATGATTACTTTTACTCGATATGATACCAAGATAAAAATCAGCAACGCCGATGACTGCTAAAACACACAAACCCATCCAAGATGATATGCCGAAAAACAAGCAACTTAGTGCGAATAACTGCAAAACTGCTAGACCGTTTCTGCTGCCTTTATCCTTAAATGTGATTTTTACTAAGCATGCTATTATAAAAAAAATTAAATAACTATTTGTGCTGAAATTCAATCAAAACTCATCAAAGAGAATATTTACACTTAACCCCACAGCTAGGGCAGACGCAGAATACTTCAGCTTTTACACTCCTTCCTTTACTAGTTTCCACCTTTCCTATAGCAATAAACTCAAAATCCACACCTTGTGGGACATAGTGCCCCTTACCATATCTAGCCGTTCCTTCAATCTGGAATCCGCACGCATGACATTTCACTTTTAAACGCAACGCTTCTGCCATCACTCAACCCTTTTTCTTTTTATTATCGGACAAACTGTCATGCACATGAATCCAAAATGCACATGACAATTTGTCATAAAAAGACTCAATTCGATCTGCTGAGCGGCAGTAAAACTGGATCTTAGCGAAATATCTTAACTAAATAACGGAATTATGTCTCTTATTGTCGTTAGATATCCCCTACTCCCAAGGGGCTCAGTCTTTCTAATCGAATTTTCATTAATTTATTTCCTATGGGGTGATTTTTGGTTGATTATGTCTCGTTTTTCTATCAATTTTTGAGGTTTTTCCCCTGTCATTCTGCACTTAAAAAATGTGGTTTTTCTGCAATTTGAGGTATTTTTTCTGGTAATATGGACTATGCTTTCTTATCTTCAATACCTTTAAAAGATGTACAATTTGTTTCATTGGATCTTGAAACAACCGGACTTGATCCTCAAAGATCCGAGATACTGGAGATTGCCGGGATTAGATTTACCAAAGATAAGGAGATTGAGAGATTTCATTCTTTCTGTCGACCTTCAGGAAATATTCCATACGAGGCGACAAAAGTCCACGGACTCACAAAAGAAATGCTTCAGAAAGAAAATGAGTTTTCTAAAGTTTATCCATCACTTCTGAAATTCCTAGAAAACAGTATATTGGTTATACAAAACTCTGTGTTTGATGCCAGCTTTTTGAACCAATCTGCTGAAAAAATTGGGGAAATTTTTCCCAATTTTCCAGTTTTCTGCACACTGCAAATGACAAGAAAACATTTTCCAAAGCTCGAAAAGTATAATTTAGGAGCTCTTAGAAAGTTCTTCAGTATCTCTAAAACCCTAGAAAGATCCGATCTAAAAGAATTTCATGAAGCCCTAGATGACTCTTATGCCGCGATGATTGTATTCAATAAATGCATTGATCAGTTAAATGGTTGGGAAAAGACATTCAAAGAAACTGTTTTTCATGAGAAAAATCTCAATTTTACCAGCCAATTTAGAAAATAGATTACAAAACTACATTGGTTTTGTCTTTTCTCTTTTTACCAGAATCTTCATCATCAGTATACATTGGTGCACCTAACTTCTCATTTCTTTTTACCATATATAAAAAATGTTTAACGTACTGAGTGTAAGGATCAGGAATATCCTTTGGGTCAAATTCTGCCGGATTTACAAGTAAATTTTTTACTGATGCAACATTCAAATCATCTTTGCTAGTCAGCATCAATGTCTCCAATTTCTTACAAATCTCTCGATCATTGACATCAATAGTCATTTTTCTCATTGCATCTAAGAGTTTTCCAAACCCAGGTTTACTCAAAATATTACTCCCCTACTCCCAATTTTTTCCTGAACCCCATATTTTCAATAGATTTTTTTATTACATCTGCCTTCTGGCACGGTATTTCCATTCCCAGAACATAATCTCATCTTCTATATTTTTTGCGTTTTCCTGGTTTTTTTCAAGTATAGCATAAATCATATACGCGACTTCTTTGCTCAAACCCTTATCAAGTTCTATTTCAAAATCAGTTTCATTTCTTTTGATGATCATTTCAGAAAGACGAAATATCTCATCGAGTATTCTAATCTTTTCATTGTTAGCGGCCAGATCTTCTTTATTATTTACATTTCGAATCATTACATCCAAAAATGTTCTAATAAACATCACATCGTCCGCAGTAAGCTCAAAATCAAAAAGAAGCTGCTTCACCTTATCCAATTCCATATTTCGGAGATGGATTCTAGCAAGAAATACAGGGTTATCTGAATGGGTATTCAAATTGTTAGTTGCTCTCATTGCAACCCCTGCGGCTTCTTTTTCCATTACTTTTTCAGTAGATTGACCCGCAGGCAGAATTGATTTTGGATCCTGTGCAACAGTCATTTTCTTTTTCAGGATAAGAATATTCACTGTGGGATAACGGATTTTGAGTGAGACCATTTCATTTTTCTGAAGGCTTTCATCTGCTACAATATGATGAAACTCAATTCCCTGATCGGAAATTTTTGCCACTTCTTTGATTGAATTGATATGGTAAATAATGACAGGAAGAACATCGCATTCACTTCCGGAGTTAAGAAAGATTGTCTTGATTTCTCGTGACCCGCCGTGCTGATACGGGATAACCAGTTTTCCGGTCTTCACATTCAGGAAATTCAATTCACCTAACTGCAGATGAGAAAGCATAAAATCGTCTCCAATAAAGACAACTCTAGGAACAGTTACTACAATAGAGTTGCTTTTGGCACCCTTCGGCACTTCAGGACCTCTTGGAGTAAAGACAACATAAGTCATCTTATCCAGTCTGACCTTAACTAAATATCCTGCAGGAGTCCTTCTTTCTTCGTACTGATGCTCGTTTTCTTCCATACCCTAACCTGCCAATAAAAAAACAGACTTCAAAATTTTAAACATTTATTTTATGAATAAAGATATTCAATTTAGAATACCGGATTTTCAGATGAATCATATCACTCTTGGGGAAATTATCATCCACAATAGCATGTTTAAAAACATACCCTTCTTCATTGGCTCTAACGAACTCTTTTAAATCTTGGTAATGATAGAGCATAGCCGGAAAAATGTCTGATTCAGAAAGACAGCTAATACCTACTGAAATATCCCCCGATGCTGAAGAATGATTGTATGGAATGATCATTTTCCCTTTTCTCGTATTCAAATAAATCAGTTCACCCAAATGGAAATGAGGAAGTTTGAAGTTATTTCCAATGAATACCACTTTAGGAACCATAGGGTAAGGTTCATTGACTGTTCCTACATTTTTTTCCAGTTCCCCATTCGGTTTAAAAATTGTATACTTGTATGATCTGATCTCTACTCGAACTAAATAACCTAAAGGAGATCTTCTCTCTTCAATCATCGAATCATCCATCTGCCAATCCTAAGGTTTTCATTTTGTATTGGAGAGATCCTCTAGATATCCCCAATGCCTTTGCAATCCGAACCTGATTACCGGAAAACAGTCTAGTTGCAAGTAGAATTTTCTGTTTTTCTAGTGCTTCGACACTTTTTCTCAAATCCAAGCTGGCTTCATCATGATAACTTAAATTTTTCCGACTGAATTTTTTAATCTGCTCTGAATCAATATTCATTTCAGATGCTGAATTGACTAAGTTCTCGAGCAGTGCCCTCATTTCTGAAAATGACAGCTTGGAACAGACTTCAGACAGAACAGCCAGAGACTTTTCATCTACCTGCAGTTTTTTTCTGTATGAGGATTTTTTAGTTATTTCTAGATTAAATATCAAGAAGGCTCGGAGCTGCTCCAAACTCATATCATTTAAGGATAAGATCCGAATTTGTTTTTCGGTAATTTTGTCCCAGAACGGCTTATAGGCATCCAAATCGTTCACTTGTGAATTAACAATAAAAGCCATCGACAAGTCATATGTTCTGTCAACCATCAGATCAAAGATCATTTTTTGCTGTGAGAGATTCCAGCTACTGACATTTTCGAATACAATAAATGTCTGATCATCAGTCCTCTTCCAATCCAGTATCATTTTTTCCAATTTTGCCGGATGCTCGGGAAGAGAATTCATAAACATCAAATCCTGGTTGAAGCAGGAAATCCCGATACATTTTGCTGCTTCTTTCATACTGCTCGAATCATGGCCAATCAGAGAAATAATCTTATCTGAAGAACTCAATTCTACATTTGGCATCAAAAGATAATTCAGCATCTTTGCAGTAGAATCATCCTCATTTACATTCATTGATTTTTCAGAAAATGATTCATCTTTTTCTGAAGTAAAACTTGATGCTAACTTTTCAGAGAGAAAAGCAAGATTCCAGGAAATGAGTTTCAAATTTTCTTTTGAATTCAGTTCAATTAAAATAAACCCGAGCATTGATTTTTTGTAAATTCGGGAAACAAGAGCACAGGCACTGTCTGATCTGCTGAGCTGAAAATTTTCTGATAGAAAAACAATTGGCCTGTTTGCTGATTCCATTTTTTCAAAGTAACCTTTGCCTCTGGTCAGAAAATCATAAAAAAAGCCATCTTCTTCATATCCCTCAGTAGCTGTTTCTTCGTATTCATTAGATTCATTTCTTAGAACGACTACCCCACAGGAAGAATTTACTAATTGAACAAATTCTTTAAAAACAAGTTTAATATTCTCTCTGTCGATTTGGGCATTTGACAACTTAGAATTTTCGCTGATTAAAAATGAAAAAAGATCCAAATTGCCCCCTGATGCCTTTTATGTAAATGTTCAAAATTAAGCATTCCCGTCAAGTACTCTTTTTTGTCGGACGTCCGACAAAAAAGAGTTTACCGTTACTGTTCATCAGTAAGCCTAAGTCCTAAGGCAGAAAGAATGATTATAGTCTCAATTGCAAATCAGAAAGGCGGTGAAGGTAAAACAACCACCTCTATTAACTTGGCTGAAGGTTTGGCCAGAAAAGGATTTAAAACAATTCTTCTCGATATGGACCCCCAAGGGAACTCCAGCGGAATCTACTTTAATGTCGACCAATTAGAAAAGTCAATGTACCATCTTTTCAACCAGAGATTAAAACTGAGCGAAATCCTACAGCCAACGTCAAAAGAAAATCTGTCTGTAGCTCCAGCAAATATTCGGCTTGCAGAAATGGAAATTATCAGCTCCAATACGATCGAAGCTCCCTTTTTTCTAAGAGATTCAATTGATATTCAGGAAAAGTTTGATTTTTGTATAATAGATTGCCCACCAAGTTTATCCATTTTCACAATCAATTCCTTAGTCTGCTCAAACTATGTGCTGATACCCTTGCAGGCGGAGAAATTTTCCGTAGATGGGATTAATGGTCTGCAGAATACTATTTCTAATATAAAGAAAAGAATCAATCCGGAACTCGAAATCATTGGAGCTTTGGTAACGCAACTGAAGCAGCATACAATATTGACGAAGACCATCATTCCGGTATTGGATAAATACTTTAAGGTATTTGAAACCAGTATATCAGATGGAGTTGCCATAGGAGAAAGTCATTTAGCAAAATGCTCCATATACGAATACAGCAGCAAAAGTAGACAGGCAAAGGAATACGAAAGTTTCGTGGAGGAGTTTCTGAATGAGCTTAAAAAGTAAAAGACTTGGTAGCCTTGTAGATATCTTTCAGGCAGAAACTCTTGAGGGATCCATAAAGAAGATTAAGCTCGCGAAAATCTCCCCTTCAGACAATCAGCCTAGGAAGGATAGAATGAAAGGGGTGGAAGAATTAGCCTCCAGCTTGAGAACTGAAGGACTTTTGCAGCCAATTATTGTAACAAAATCTGAAAATGTGGATCAATATAAAATTATTGCAGGTGAGAGACGATATCATGCGGCAAGGCTTTTAGGCTGGCAAGAAATTGAATGTAAAATACTGAATAAAGATGAAAAAGAAACTTTTAAAATAGCTACTATCGAAAACCTACAAAGAGAAAATTTGTCTCCTTATGAAGAAATCGAAGCATTTTCCTTTTTGAAACAGCAGTACGGTTATTCGGATGGAGAATTGGCTGATATTTTTGGCAAAAGTAGAAACTATATGAATGAAATACTGAGTGTTCAATCAATGCCTCCTGAAGAAATCCTACTATGCAAAGAAGTCGGAATCGATACAAAAAATCTCTTAGTGCAGGCAGCTCAGTCGTACAAACGCGGAAATTTTTCAGAATTCCTTGACAATTTTAAGCAAGGAAATCTGAAAACAGTGAAAGATGCCAAAAAATTCAACCAATCCTTTAATAACAAAAAAGAGTCCTCAGAGCCCGAAAAATTAAGTGAGTTCAAAATTACCCTGGAAGCCAATAAAATCATTATCTATTCGGATGAAGTAAAAAAATTAAATGAAATCTTTCCAAAGATTCAAAGCTACCTTAAGAACTTATAAAGAACTCTGACCTCTCTTAAGAGTTTCTGAGCGGCATTTTTCAGTATCAACATCGTACAAATTTATTGACATTTGTACTAAACAAAAGTAATGTGACATAATAAAAGGATTGTACTGAACTACGATATAGAAAGATATGTTCAGACCTTTTAAGAAAAATAAAAAAGGGGAAACTCAGTTTCCCCTGGGCAAAAGCCCGAATGAAATTGTTGGATGAGACATAATAAAATTATAGTCTCTAAATAGTCAAGCTTCTTTCGGTTTTTTTGCCTAAAATTAATTTTTTTAGGAAAAAAAAATGGGCGAACCAATAGGACAGTATTTTAAATTTATGTCCGACATCATTGATTCAGGTACTTGGGCCAAGCTATCGTCTGGCGCAAGGACACTTTACCCCGTACTTCTCAAATTTAGCGACCAAAATTTTAAAAAAGTATGGCCAAGTACAAGCACTTTGATGAAATTAACAGGTTTTAAGAATAAGAGATCAATTATAGATGCAAAAAGAGACCTAGTCGACGCTGGGCTAATCCATATCATTCCCGGCAAAGGGCATAAAAATTCCGTTTACAGCTTCACTTTCTGCTACGAAAGGGAGGTGCATCCAAGTGTACCTCAGAGGGAACAGGATTACCACCTCAGTGGTGCCAATAGGCAAGCCGCCGGGGTATGGGAAGGTCTGCCTCAGGGAAACATTCCCGCAGCCCCAAACAATATAAATATAACCATACAGAATACCCAGAATCAAAAGGAAGAGAAAGGAAATAAATCAAATGTAGAAAACCTGAAAGGAGCGTATTCTCAAGATATTTTAAAAATGGCATATCAAAAAGCAGAGAGATTAGGATTGGGCAGTGATGCGTCTATAATTGAGGCTTTTTGCCGTGAAGCAATATTAAATCTGCCTGAAAACAAGCAGGCTTATGCAAGAGAATCTTGGAGTTCGTTCCTAGTCTGGGCTAATTCTAACTTGACAGAGAAGTCCAAATCTCAGTTACAGAATCTAAATGTCGCTTTTGTTGGCAATGATATCATCCTTTCTGATCTGAAATCCGAATTCCTTGAGACTATAATTAAGAGATATTATGATGAAAAATACTCAAAAATAAGATTAGAAATAGTCAAAGATGCAGAATCCTCAAGGAGTCGTCTTTTTTGATGAGTTATGTTTTTACGCGATGGAAGTAAATGCCATTCAGTAAATCAGAATAAAATATCTCAATTTCGCGGTAAAAATAGGAATGAAATCCAATTTTCGTTGAGAGATTCGCAGCCTTTTTTGATTATGATTTTGGAAGATTTCAGAAGTGTCTTTCAAGTAAAGGATGAAACATGTCAGATCAGTCGGTAAGAATTAGTCATCAGTCAGAAGTGAATGTAAAAGCTGTTCAAACTAAAGGAAGTTACGATTTATCAAAAGGAAAGCTGGTTAATTTTCTGGAAGAAAGCTCTGCCTCTGTGGTAGCAAGTTTTACATTGGTTTTTGAAGATACTTCATCATTTAATTATATATCGTATAACTCTATAGAGAAAATGGAAGAATTCCTGCCTGATACTTTCAGGATCGAAATTTCGGATGACGGTGTAATTTGGGAATCGATTATTAAGGAATATGACTATACCCGTTCAGGAAAAAAGAGCTGTCACTGGTCTTTTCCTATGATTACGGCAAAGTATCTTAAGCTTGTTTCAAAAATGTCCAGAAAGGATAAGAACGGTAATTATAAAATATCTTTGGCCAACTTCAAAATGGCAATCCAGGGAGTGGAAAAGATACAGGCATCTTCTGAGAATGACAGACTTTGGGTAAAGGAAAATATCTTTGATGAAAGGACTGATTATGGATGGTCATCGAAAGAAAGAACTGCTCCATCTGAAGAGTTTCTTCTGCTTGATCTGGGTTCCATCAACAGAGTTGATGAATTTAGAATTCTTTCGAAGGAATCTGATGAAACTTTCTTCCCTGAACAGTTTCTCTTTTACTACAGTGAAGATGATCTGACTTGGCAGCTTCTTCATGAAGAGCCCAATTTTATTGCTGAGCCGGGAACCTGGTATAAATGGAAATTTTTTCCTACCAATATGAGATACTTTAAACTTGTGATGGCCAATAATAAAATAAACAGTGCTAAAAAATATGTATGCCAGATCATCGAACTGGAAATTTTTGCGGCTCCTGATTATCTGTCTCTTTCTAAAAAGAAAATTATTAATGAAACCCCGCCCTACTCTTCTGCAATCCGTTCAGGTCTTGTGAGGCTTGCACAGGACGGTGAAACTAATCCGAGTGTGGCAGTGCAGGGAAATGACCGCCGATTGAGGGATGCTACGACAGAATTTAAGGGCATCGTTGAGCTTGCTACAGATGGAGAAGAAAGGCCGTTTGTAGCAGTTCAGGGGAATGATTCACGTCTGAAAAAAGCTGCTGAAAATACGTTTGGACTTGTGCGTCTGGCAACAAACGGGGAAAACAGAGCTGAGACTGTTGTTCAGGGAAATGATGACCGATTAAAGCCGGCAACACTCTCCAGTATGGGCATTGTTGAGTTGGCTGAAGACGGTGAGACACGACCAAATACAGTCGTTCAAGGAAATGATTCGCGTTTAAAAAAAGCTACTGTTAAGGATTACGGTTTGGTTGTACTTGCTGAACTAGGAGAGGATACTCCTGGAAAAGTTGTCACAGGTGATGATCCTAGATTTAAAAATGCTACTACCGAAAAAGAAGGAATACTTAGATTTGCGTCAAACGGTGAAAGTGCCGGTTTTGCCGCTGTTCAAGGGAACGACAAAAGACTCAAAAAAGCTACGACTGAATCTCATGGAATTGTAGAACTTGCTCATGATGGAGAAAATAAAGAAAACACGGTTGTGCAGGGAAGTGATTCAAGGCTTAAACCCGCATCAATTGTAAATGCAGGAATAATGCAGTTTGCAGATCATAATGTGAAAGTGCCATTGAAGGCAGTTCAGGCAGATGATCCGAGACTGTATGACGACAGATTTCCCAAGCAGCATAGTCATGATTATGCTGATAAAGTTCATTCGTATGATTCGCATACCGGACTGATTCATATTACCGGTGAGACTGGATCTGGAATAAAGAACATCGTACCGCCTGTACAGAATCAGTCAGTGATATATGGGAAAAACAACGGTAAAGGCGGATCTGGAATTTCAGGCGTCGGGACAGATGAAGGCGTAAGCGGATATGGTGAAGACTTTGGAGTCTTAGGGATGTCCGGCAGTGTTCATGATGATTCCGCCGGGATTGCCGGGTTTGGTAAAAAAGGATACGGCGGAGTTTTTATATCTCAAAAAAATTATGCTATATTCGCGAATGGGGAAGGCATGAAAAGAAGGGATATGCATTCTTCCGGGAAGGCAGTTCTCGCAAGGGGAGAGTCAGATTTTTTCGGGAAAGTCAGAGTAGTGAATGAAAAGGGTGACGACTGTATTGCCAGATTTTTTAAATGTTTATCAGGAGATATCATCAGGAAAGGTGATATTGTCTCGATTGGTGACAGAGAGCAGAATATCGTATGTTCAAAGACCTCATACTCTACTAGAATTCTCGGGGTATGCACAGAATCATCGGCTCTTGAATTTGGAGAACAGAAGACAGGAAATGATTTTTACCTGATTGCCGTTTATGGAATAGTCAGAATGAATGTGGATGCGTCTGAAGGCGGGGCTATTCAGCCTGGTGATCTTCTTGTTTCCTCCTTGACCGGAGGACATGCATGCAAAGCTGATATAAATAAGATAAAGCCTGGAATGCTGGTTGGAAAAGCATTGGCTGAATGGAAGAAAGATAAGGGAAGCATTCCAGTGCTTCTTTGCATAGGCTGAACAATGAAGATAAGAGATATTTATGCAGGATCGAAAAAACCTGTATTTTCATTTGAATTTTTCCCTCCCAAGACAGACGAAGGTCTTAAAAAACTGATGAGTACTGTTCAGGATATGAAATCATTAAACCCAGGATTCATATCGGTTACTTACGGTGCCGGAGGATCGACTAAAGATAAGACAATGGATATCTGTCAGGATATTCAGAATCATTTTTCGATTGTATCTGCCTGTCATTTTACATGTGTAGGTGCCGATAAATCGGAAATTTTGAATTCAATGCATTCTATTAAATCTAGAGGTATTGATAATGTAATTGCACTGCGGGGCGACCCTCCTAAGGGAGAAGGGAAGTTTGTGCAGACTCCCGGAGGTTTTGCACATGCTACTGAGCTCATTCAGTTTATTCGTAAAGAAGGTTTTGATTTTGGAATCGGCGGGGGATGTTATCCGGAAAAACATCCTGAGTCCCCTACTCTTCAGGATGATATTCGCTTTCTTAAACTCAAATCAGACGCGGGCGCTGAATTCCTGATTACTCAGCTGTTTTTTTCCAATAGTGTTTTCCAGAGGTTTATTCATTTGGCCGAGAATGCAGGAATTAAAGTTCCGATTGTTCCAGGAATTATGCCTATAACCAGTTTTTCTCAAATAGAACGATTCAGGGCACTTGCAGACTGTCATATTCCGGAGGATCTGATTTTGGAATTGACAGAAGTGAAAGATGATCCTGAAAAATTTCTCAAGAAAAGTCTCAGTTTTACAGTAAAACAGTGCAGAGAACTCATTACAATGGGAGTAAAAGGAATTCATTTTTATACTTTGAATCAGTCCACTGCAACAGTCGAAATTTTGAAGGAACTTCTCTGAATGAAACTGCTTCAGTTCCTATTTTTCTTTTTTTTTCTGATACGGTGTTCTTTCTCTCCGGCTGAAAATAGGACAGTACTGGCAAATTCGCATATTCCTGATTTTTGGGGGATATATGGATGGAATGGATCTCCTGAAGACATTGAGAAAGGCAGCCCAAATACAGATCAGGCTGAATGGTTTTATATCATGTCTACAGGAGAAGTAAAATCTGAAAATATGAAAGCTTCATCGAAAAGTCTCCGAAATTTTCTCTGTGGAAGAGATGCTCTTCAGTCAGGCAAGACTGTTTTTCATAAGCGCATCGCTGAATCTGAGAAAATCGAAGAATCCCTTGCGGTGGAAAGAATGAGGCAGACAGATTCCCTCAATTACGGAATCAAGGAATGCAGACCACTGGGTGAATCTCCTGAATTTGTCAACTGCGACTGTAATATTTATATACATATTCCGGGCGGGCGAAAAATTTTCAAATAAATCAGTCACTGTCCAGTTTTACTATTTTAAAGACAGAAACAGAATAAAGTTCATACTCTGATTTTATTTCTCCTGGATTCAGTATTTCCAGCAAGTAGTCCTTGTCTGGATATTTTTCAGAAGGTTTTGATGTGCTGAGTATTGCAGAGCATGCATCAGTTTCCGTTCTGCTGAAGCTGACATTTCCGGACACACTGTCAAATTCTGCCTTGCGAAGGCTCAGCTTAACGAAATTTAAATCCCGCAGAGACACGGAAGAATTGCTGTCGGACATTCTGAATTTGCCATATTTAAAGGATTCGCAGTTGAAATTTTTCACTTTCGTCCCGACTTCTCTGTGCATCTGTCCTGATTCCACAAGTGTCGCTTTCAAAAACAGAGGTTCCTTTTTCTTCGCAAGTTTGAGTATAACGGTTTTTTCATCATCGAATGATCTGATCCTTATTCTGCACATCGACAGTCTCTCGACAGAAAATGTCTTTTTTGTTCCATTAAGAGTTTCTTCCATTACATTATCATGAAAATTTAACTCTAAAGAATTCTTATAAGAATCTGCCGGATAAAGTTTAAATTTTCCTGAAAAAAATTGATCACAGTCATTTTCGGACGCATTTACTTGAAAACCGAGAATCAGGAATATGAGAACGACGGATTTACGAATTAAATACACTGTCAAATTCCTCGATTATAGCGATAAATGAAGGGTCAAGTCTGGAGATCGTTTCCGATTTTATATAGTCGCTCATCTTTCTGTAATATGCATATGCTGCAGATCCTGCCATCGCAGCGATTGTATCTGAGTCCCCCCCTAGAACAACTGCCCTGCGGATACAGTCTTCGTAATCAGTGCTTTCCAGAAATGCAAAAATTGCTTCAGGAACGGTATCTCTGGCAGCAGAACTGAATTTTTTATCAGGTACTTTGTCTATTCCGGCCTCACTCAAGTCATATCCGAATCTCGTTTCAATTTCCCTTTTTATGTCTTTCTTGGATTGATTATTATAGGCAAGAAAAACTGTGAGGGCTGCAGCCTGTGCTCCCTGAATGCCTTCAATATGATCGTGTGAGATTTCAGAACTCAGTCTGGCCTGATCCAATACCTGATTGATATTCTTAAATGCAAATCCTATTGGACTGACTCGCATTGCGGCTCCGTTTCCATAACTGCCGTAAGGTTTTGGTTCAGGTTCATTGAACCATTTTGTAAACAGTCTTCCGTAACCAGCCTTCGGAAATCTTCTCGCATAGCTCTGAATCGTTTCTGCATAGCCGGTTCCGCGAAGAATGCTTTCTGCTGCAGCTATTGTCAGAACTGTATCATCTGTAAACCGGGACTTTTCAGGAAAAAGAGAAAATGAATAATCTTTTGTATTATTCCGTTCATAATAAGATCCGATGACATCACCTGCAATAGCTCCCAGAAGCAGCATATCAGTCCCTAAGAAAAGAGAGTTCTACTTTCTCTTTCGTTACTGTCTTATCTTTCAGTTCAACCAGAAGCGCATCATCATTTGAAAGTTTGATCCTTATCTTCCCTTCCACCTCAACTACTGGAGATTCATAGACAAATCTAGCGTCATAGGCTTTTTTATTATCCAGTTTAATAGATACAAGGTCATCTTTTACTGCCGTTATTTCCATTGAAATCATCTTGACTCCCAAATTCCCATCCCACTGCATTCCTGACCATAAACCGGAAAATTTCTCTGCTTTTGAAAGTGATCCAAAATTCCTCTTTAATACTGCCCGTTTTGATTCAGATACAACAAAAGACGCCGGTTTTGAGAAATCGCTTTCCTGAAACTGTTCAGACTTTGATGTCACAGCAAAGAGGAAGAAATGGTTCCTTTCCGGAATTTTCGCCCTGATAGAGGTTTCTGTTTTTCCTGCCCTGCCGATAAATTTCCAGTCAGAAGCACCGTATTTTTTTATCCATACGTTGTATTCATCGGCATTTTCAGCCTGATCCCATTGAATATTGATTTCCGATAATGTTATGTCTGCAGTGATGTTTACGTTTCTAGGCGGATTCAGTCTTGGGCCGGTCCTGGTATTTTTTGAATCTGCATATCCGGCGGCATATTCTGAAAAATTGCTCCATACATCCATACTGTTCTTTGCAGCCACAGCATAAAACTTGCTCCCCTTCCCTGCCTCTGTATCTGTATAATGCTCCTCTGTAACATATTGTCTGGGCATCCAGGACCCATTCTCAAATCTGTAAACAAAATAGCCCGAAGCATCCTTTACTTTATCCCAGCGAACTTCAATCTTGTCTGGAAATTCTCCGAGACTGGCTTTGATGTTTTGAGGAGCAGAAGGGAGATTAGGATTTCTTGTGTATCCTGATGCAGAATCTGAAAGTTCTCCTGTGATAGAGTTATTTAATCCGGCGACAGTGTAGATCTCTACAGCATTCTTTAATGCTGTTCTGTCTGTGTAATTGGGCTGTAACGTTCTGCCTATTGAAGTAAATGTTTTAGTCTTGCTGTCAAATTTGAAAACCTGGTATCCGGTCACATTCATAAGGGGCTGCCATTCAAGATAAATTTTATCATAAAATACCCCTTTGCTTACCTTCAGGCCGGATATCTTTGGTGGTGTGATTCCTGCCGTTTTGACTGCATAGCCGATATCGGAGGATTCACTGAGTTCTGATATGGAATTCTCATACACTGACTTTATTTTGTAGGAAAAGGCAACATCCTGAATGATTCCAGTATCCTCATAGTATGGATTATAGGAAAGACCAATCTGCTGATAATTGTCTTCCCCCGGATAACTTCTGAATATTTCGTATCCGATTGCCGATTTTCTTTCTGCCCATGTGATAACTACTTTATTAGAAAAATTGCCCTTGCTTGCTGAAATGTCGGATGGGGATCTTTCAGAGAAAACCGGGTCAGGAGACAGATTCAAGTCGAGCATCTGCGAGGAGAATTTTGAGTTTTCAGTATTATCGTAAAGAACAAATGCTGACCTCCCTACTCTGCCGAACCATTTATAATCAATGTAGCCGAAACCGGAATCACCCCATACCTGACCCCATGAATTCTGAAATTTGAAGGCTTGAATACTGTCATCATACCCTGTAATGACTATAGCATGACCGACGATATTTTTCCCAGTGTGAGATTTATAAATATTTTTCCCATGCAGTCTGTAGAAACTTTCGTCGATGAGTATTCCTGCAAGAACCGGATTTCCAAGATAAAGCTGTGTTTTTATTTCAGCTGGACTGTTGTAGCGAAGTTTTCTGAAATCCTCTGCTCTGAAAGATGAAGCCAGTTCCATTTGTGATAAGGACGGCTGAGTAGAAGAATTCTTTTCATCATAGGGCATATTGTCCCAGAGCAGTGATCCTTTTGTCACCGTCAATCTGAGAGCATCAGACAGCCTGATCCCCTGATCTTTGCCACCGCTGATCTGATTGTAAATGAACGCCGGGGAAAAAATTGCTTTGTAGTTCGGCTTCCTGTCTATCTCCAGGCGCCATCCGTCTTTGGATCTTTTTCTGTTTTCATAGAAAGACTTTACAGAATATGCTACAGCCCAGGCTGAGCAGCTTGCCTGCTGACCCTGATTACCGCTTGGGGGCATAAAGGAGCTGAGATCGTAATTTGAAGGCAAGTCTCTTCTTACAGCATAACCGGGATTGATTTCTCTGACAGTCGAAAGATATTCAAATGATTCCGGCAGAAGTCCTGAAGCGGGCAGAATGTCCTTCGGATAACTGCTGAAAAAAATACCGAAAAAAACTGACAGAATCAGAAAAAATTTCATTTTGCATCGGCTCCTGATAACATTTTTTACACCTTACAATATTAGACAAGGATAAAGAGTGTACTGTCAGAAAAAGAATTGCAGTTTAATCTTTTTCCTTGACTAGGATCAGCTTGAAATTATCAGCTGGAAACCATGAAAATTATTACGGTGGCCAGCCTTAAGGGCGGTGTAGGCAAAACTACGATAGCAGTAAATCTTTCCATTCAGTCGGCTTCCGGCAGAAAAAGAATTCTAGCTGTTGATCTGGATGCAAACAATAATCTGACAGATTTCTTTTTGAGAGATACTGATCCCGACGAACTGGAAAGCAGAAATGTTCTTCATGCACTTACCAGAAAAAAGCCTTTAAAGGACTGCATATTTTCATCCAGTGTTCCGAATCTGGATATTCTGCCGGCAACAGTGAATCTCAATCGCCTGAATTCTGAAATCAATGGAAATTTCGCTCTGCTTGTAACATTTAGAACTGCTCTTCTTAAGACTGATTATGATTATATTATCATAGACACACCTCCTTATTTCGGGAGTGAACTTCGTGCCGGTCTTTATTCTGCTGATATGGTTGTTTCTCCAGTCTCACCTTCCAGATGGATTTTTCTTGGAACTAGACTGCTTGCTGATGAGATCGAAATTGCAGCTGAAGGTGTTTCCAGAAAAATCAGAACCCTGCTGATTCCTTCAATGGTCGGGACAGGAAAAATAGAATCGGAGAAGCTTTCCATTCTGACTGAGATGTTTCCTCTTTCCAGGACTCATATATTGAGATCAGCATCCATAAAAAGCGCATCTGAAAAGGGTAAGCCTGTAAAGGAAGGATCTCCCTCTCAGATAATTTTTAAAAAACTTGCAGAGGAGATTCTGAAATGAAAGAAAAAGCAAAGAAGCAGTTTTTAAAAACAATCCTTTCCCCGCGTGCAGGCGGAGAAATCTCAGATAGAAGAGAATCTTCTGTCGAACAGCATATCCCGGAAGGCGTTGAGCTGTCTCAGGTAATGTTTGTAAGTCCTTTGTCTTTGTATCCAAATCCGCTGAATAAGTTTGAGCTTCTAAAAGAGAAGGAATATTCGGATCTGAAAGCAGATATTGAGAAGAGAGGGATTATTGTTCCGCTTATTGCGAAGCCTGACGGAATTCTTCTTGCAGGCCATAACAGATTGAAGATTGCAGCTGAACTTGGGGTGCAGAAAATCCCGGTTCAGTATGTGGCCGATTTTCTTTCCCGGGAAACTGAAATTGAGTTTATCTACAAGGACAATGTTCTCAGGAGGCAGCTTTCAAATGCAGAGCGTCTGAATGTCTACAGGGCATATTTCCCTGATTTCGACGAAGCAGTCGAAAAGGAGAACAGAGGCGGGAAGAGAGGCAAAAGTATCAATGATACTTTTGAAGGGAAAATAACTGCAAAGATCATTTCCCAGAAGACAGGGATACCTGAGGTCACAGTGAAGAGAGATCTGAACAAGGCGAGGACTGTAAGAAAGGGCGGAAACAGTGATCTTCTGAAGCTTAAAGAAAAGAGAAAGAAGATTATCTCTCAGATCAAAAATCTTCAGAAGGAACTGAGTCGGATTGAGAAGGAAATTTTGAAAGCGGGGAAGAAATGAAAAAACAGTTCGTTCTTTTAAATTTTGGTGCACCTAGAACACAGGAGGAGATCGGAAAATTCCTAAAGGATCTTTTCGAAGACAGATATATTTTTGATCTGCCTCTTCCTGAGTTCTTCAGGAAAAGACTGGGAAGGTTTATTGCAGAAAGAAGAGTTTCAAAGGTAAGGTCATCGTATGCTGCTATGGGTTTCGGCGGAGGATCTCCTCTTTACTGCAATACCGTTGAGCAGGCGAAAGCAGTGCAGGTTTATCTCAAGGAGAAAACATCAATGGACTGGTCTTTTAAGGTGGGTATGTCCTGCGGGGAGCCGAATATCTCTGATTTTGATCCCAGGGATCTTGTGCCCAGTGCGGATAATGTCATTCTTTCTCTTTTCCCTCATTATTCCAGATCTACTGTACTGAGTATGAACCGTCAGATTGAAAACATTACTGGATTCTGTCCAGGCAATCCTGATAAAGAAAAGTGCAATACCTGTGCAGTTGCTGAGAAGGGGAAAGGATTCTGTTCTGCGGATTTTTCCGGATGGATCCCGCCCTTTTTCAGAAACCCTGATTATATTGATGCGTGCACGGATCAGATGACGGATTTTCTTTCAGGAAGGCTTGAGGGATATTCTGAAGTAAGAGACTGGCAGAATATCCCGATACTTTTTTCTGCTCACGGCATACCGATGAGACTTGTAAAAAAAGGAGATACTTATCCGAACGAAGTGGAGGAAAATGTAAGGCTCTTTGAGAAATCTCTTCGTCTGAAGGGGTTTAATGGAAAAGTTCATCTGAGTTTTCAAAGCAGAGTAGGTCCTGCAAAATGGACGGAGCCTTCCACGCCTGATATGCTGGGAAAACTTGCATCAGGAAATGAAAAACGTATAGCAGTGTATCCGATCAGTTTTGTATCCGATCATCTGGAAACTCTTTTTGAGGTCGGCGTTGAATTTAAGGAACTTGCACATCATTTAGGAATTGAAGAGTTTTACAGAATTCCTGCTCCGGGAATACATCCGAAGTTTGTATCATTTCTTGGAAACAGAATTATCAAAGCATCAATGATGTGAGTTTTTTCTTTCCCTCTTCTTATGTATCCTGGCTGGATGGGTCTTCTGATGAGGGAATTTCATTTTAGAAATTTTGTGAGTCAGTTCTATCATTTTCTCTGTACCTAGAAGTTCAATCAGTTCCAGACATTTTGTAAATCCCATACTGTCGATGAGTATGAGTATGTTGTCGACTCCAATTGACCTGACTATCGGAATCAGATCGTCCAGACCTCGTTTGCGTATCCATTTTTTTACTTCGGCAAGAGAGAGGCTTTTCCCAAGAATGGCCAGCCTTTCTATGTCCAGTTCCTTGACAAGATCCACTATTTTCTGTGCGCCTGCATAATTGATTATTCCTACTGCTTTTTCGACACCCAGACTTTTCAAAAGAGTTACACAAGTCTCCTTGCTGATCTCCTGTGCCATCATTCCCATGTCGGAAGGAGCAATATTTGCAGAAACATATTTCATATCCTGCATTGAAAGATTTTCGATGTAATAGATCAGTTCTTCGTCAGAATTGAATTCCATAATCTCAATAATGTCTGTTTCGGGAATGTTATTGAGGAGTTCAAGAATTTTCTTTTCAGAAAGTGCACTGGCAAGCGCAATGATTCTGTCCTTGTGCACTTTTAATGAAAGAGATGTAACTCTTTCATAACCGACGCTTCGCATAAGATTAATGGATTTGGCTGGACCCAGCTTCTCCAGATATTCATAGAAATTCTGCAAAGTATTAAAAACCGCTTTCATAATTTACTCATAAAATTTCTTTAAATTACTGGCAAGAAATAAAACTGAAG
Organism: Spirochaetota bacterium; assembly: GCA_052033835.1. Taxonomy (GTDB): domain Bacteria; phylum Spirochaetota; class Leptospiria; order Leptospirales; family Leptospiraceae; genus DAORDI01. The sequence goes on along the minus strand of JBPOJG010000454.1, from coordinate 4,859 downwards.
AATTCGGTATCCTTTTTTTGCTGTTCAAATTACTGCTGCATTCTGACAAATGATATGTATATGAGAAATTTGTTCAGAAAAGAAAACTGTTCTTCAAATATGATAATATTTTCCCTGACTGCATTGTACTGCATATCAATGATGATTATACTCTTTTTCAGGACGGCTCCTTATCAGCTGAATACTTCCTCTCTGATCGGACTGTGGCAGGGATTTGCAGGAGCAAACGCCTCACTTATTCCAAAGAAGACAGTGATTTTTTCGGAAGGCGGTTATGATGGACAGTTTTTCTTTCTGAATGCAGCGTATCTTTTCAGTTCGGCTTCAGGTTTTCCGCCCATACTGGATTCCTTTCTGATTCGGTTTTCTCGAATAGGATTTTCTTTTTTAAGCGGTCTTTCTTCCAGTGTTTTCGGGTGGGAAAATTACGCTGTATCTTCTGCACTGCTTCTGATTTTTTTTCACCTTCTTTCATTTTGGTGTCTTACGAAACTTCTACCGGAAAAAAACAGGGCACTGTCTTTTCTTTATCTGTTTTCACCATTTTCCGCCAATTCCAATATCCTTCTTGTTTCTGATTCACTTCTTTCTTCCTTTTTCATATTTATCATTTATCTTCTGGAAAAGACAGGGACAAAAGTTTTGAATGAAAATTCATCGGCAGTTTCTGTCACAGATTACAGCAGAAGGAATTTGTATCCTGTCCTTCTGTCTGCTGCAGTTTTTTTTCTTCTTATCAAGGAAACTGCGCTCATTTATGTTTTGGTTTTACTTATGATCTGCTTTTTTCAGGGAAGGGGAGGGGAGGGGATAATACTTTCAGTTTCGGTTCTGCTGTATTCAGTATTCCTTTTTTATATTCATTTTCTTATGAAATTTTATCCAGGCACATATCCTCTGAACTTTATTCAGCTTTCTGATTTCCCTCTTTTCGGTTTCTTAAAGAGCATAAGAGCTGAAAATCTTCTAAATCTGAAACCCTTCCTTCGAGAAATGTCCAAGTTTCCTTTATTAATTCTCCTTGGTCTGTTGTTCTGTTTTCCTTTGTTTTTAAAGAAACCCTTTTTTTCTTTCAGCGGAGGCAGGATTATGCCCGCCCTTCTGCTTTTATCCGCTGCACCTGCTTTGATTGCAGAACAGGGATACTGGCTGACTTTCGATAATATTTCCAGATTTTTTACTTTGAGCATTCCAATCTATATTCTTTCTATTCCTGTTTCAAATGAAAGAAAGATAAAAATTCATACACAGACTGTTTCTGTAATTATCGTATTTCTTTTTGTATCATTGATACTGAGAACGGTCTGGATTAAATCTGCAATGGTGTTTTTTGTCAAGTAGAGAGATCGATGTTTCTGTCGCTGATATAAAAACAGAGAGCGTAATAACCTAATGAGATATATAAGAGCATTGAAAACATGAGGGTTGCACTTTCTACAGGCTTGCTTATGCTTCCTGATGTAAGAATTGTCAATGCTCCAAGAATATACACTGCCCAAGCGCCTTTCCTATTTTTCTCCAGACAGTAAAAAAGATAAAAGACAGGAAAAATGAGAACTGAAAAAGAATGAATCCAGCTGACTCCGCTTAGCACTGCTGAAAGGATAAACAGAATTGCGATCAGCTGATTTCTGCTGAAGCCTTTTTTCCAGAAAAGGAAAAGAGGGGAAAGAACGGCAAGAGTGAATATGTTGAGAAGAATTTTGATCTGATCGAGACTGAGCGAAATGAAAGGCATTCCGTATTTGTACTGGTTTTCCGGATCGGCAGCTGAATGAAAATACTTTGCGAGAGTGGCAACAAGACTCTGATTGTTTTTCCAGGCACGGAAGACCGGATTTTTCAAGGCATTCTGCAATACTAATTCGATCCAGTTTTTCCATTGAGCAAGGCCATATTCATATCCGGTTAAAAAGGGGAGTGCCGACCAGAATCCCATCCCTACTGCAAAAAAAACCAATGCCTTAAAACGTTTTTCGTAAATATAATATAGTATAAATATGGCGGGTGTAAGTTTGATGACTGTCGCAAGGGCAAGAAGAAAACCGGATACGAAGTCATTTTTTATTCTGAGAGCAGCAACAGTCAGGAATATCAGCATAAATGCCACCTGATTGTTTGCAGTATGGCTTTCCAGAAATCTGTAAGACGCGGCCAGTGTGAAAAACAGAACGACAGAAAATCTGGATGTATCAAAGTCCTGCCTGAACATCCAGATGACTCCTAAAAGACAGACAAAGTTCAGGATGTTAAAAATAGCTGATGCAGTTTCATAATTCAGAATGCTGAGCGGGATCAGAAGAAAAGCAAATACGGGCGGGTAAATGTATGAAGCAACTTTGCCCTTCAGACTGAGTATTTTATTCATCACTTCAGAATCAAAGAGCTGAAGAGAGCTGTTTTTTCCTGATAAAAGTTCCTTGAGTGAATCTACTTGGTAGATGTCTTTTCTTTCCGTAAGGAGTCTGCTGGCATTGTAGTAGTCACTGAAATCGGAAGTTTGAGATGATTTCCCGATTCCTTGAAAGAAGAGCAGAATGAGGATCAGGGCAGAACCGATGACTGCCCATCTGGAAAAATCTTTCATGGCCTCATCATATCCGGAAGATGCCATTTTATCCCGAGGCGTCCCTGAATTTCCTGCCTGAGAAGAGCATCTGTTTCCAGCTGAGCACCTTGTCCATGTACCGGCATTCTGACTAGGCCTTCAATCATTACAGATCGGTTGCCTAATGTAAATCCAGGAGAAACGAAAAGATTTCTCTGAAATCTCGATTCAGTTTTTTTCAGTTTTTCCTCCCAGACAGAATTTTCGAGACTCTGCAGATTTACACTGAATCTTGCCTGATACGATTTCTTCGCCAGTTCAAATGGAAGGGAGTAATGCAGGCTGATTGTGGATACCATCTGTTCCAGTGTATTTTCTATCAGTGTTCCGCTCAGTCGGAATGCCATATCCAGACTGATTCCCAGATTTTTTTTCATATAAACAAATACGATTCCGGGAGATCTGTATGAGGATGCAGGAATAGGCATCCAGGGTGCCGGTACCCTTAATGAGTCATTTCCTGATGAACTAGGAAGTCTGTCTGATGGAAAACGGGCTGTTTCGTATGCAGATAAACTTCCTTCGAAAACGGGACCTGACCAACGAAAAATTGTCTGGTTTGCAGGTGTTCTATAGAGAAGATCCGATCCGATGGAAAGTATTACTGGGCGGTACTGAGGTGTAAGAGAAATTTCGTAAGGAAAATGAAAAGGGATAGCAGAGAATTTTAAATCTAGAACGGAATTTTCCGGATTGACCGAAGCAGTCCAAAGCTCACGGAAAGACTGCATCTGCATTACAGGAGTTTCTTTCGGTGTCTCCCCAGTGACTGTCAGTGACTGCAGGAAAAGCAGTAAAACAGCAAGATATTTCAGAAAATCCCTCATTGTACAAGCACAATATCCGGAAAGCCCAAATTGTAAAATATTTTATCCATTCCGATCTAAAAATTTGCTTGAACTTTCTAAAAGTTTCTGTTTGATAATCCACTGAGATGGCAATGAATACTACAGTTGAGACATTAGGTCAATGCAAATACAGCAACCCGGCAGGGTACGAGTTTTATACAAAAGAGACAAGCGTAGTTATGTTTCAGACAGCTTTTCCAAGCAAGGAAGAATTTTTCAGTCAGCCTGCTTCGGACAGAGTTTTCCTTGAACAGTCCGGCCCCTTGGAGAAGATTTATTTCAATCCGTCCGAGGTTGTGGCAGGGATTGTCACCTGTGGGGGCTTGTGTCCCGGAATCAATGACGTAATACGGGCTATATATATGGAACTTCACTACAGATATTCTGTGAAAAAAGTTCTTGGATTCCGATACGGATACGAAGGTCTTACAGAAAAATACGGTCACAAGCCGATAGAGCTTGTTCCGGAAAATACAGTCAATATCCATAAGGAAGGCGGTTCTTTTCTTTCCTCCTCCAGAGGAAATCAGGATCCCGCTGAGATGACTGACTTTCTCGTAAAAAATGGAGTCAATATTCTGTTCTGCATCGGAGGAGACGGTACTTTGAGAGGTGCACAGTCGATTCAGAACGAGATTAAGAAAAGAGGTTTGAATATTTCTGTCATTGGAATACCCAAGACAATTGACAATGATATCAATCTTATTCATAGAACATTCGGTTTTTCCACTGCATTTGAAAAGGCTGTGGATGCGATCAATTCTGCGTATGTGGAATCGAAAGGAGCACCGAATGGGATTGGAATTGTCAAGCTGATGGGAAGACACTCTGGGTTTATTGCAGCGAATTCTGCTTTGGCTTCCAAACAGGTGAATTTTGTGCTGATTCCGGAACAGGACTTTGATCTGGAAGGCAACGGTGGATTTCTGGAAACATTGAGAACTCGGATTGAAAGACGGAAAAGTGCTGTCATTGTCGTTGCAGAAGGAGCAGGTCAGAGATTTGTAAAGACAAATGAAAAAGATGCTTCCGGAAATCAGAAACTGGGAGACATTGGGGTCTTTATGAAGGATACAATTACGAAGTATTTTAAATCAATCAATGTCCCAATCAACCTGAAATATATTGATCCGAGTTATATTATCAGAAGTATTCCTGCAAACACTGAAGATTCTGTGTTTTGCGGATTTCTGGGGCAGAACGCTGTGCATGCCGGTATGGCAGGAAAGACTGGAATGGTGGTAGGGACTTGGAATAACGTATTCATCAATATTCCGATTGAAATTGCAGTAAGCGAAAGAAAAGTGCTGAAGCCGGAAAGAAGTTTCCTTTGGAGAGCTGTTCTTGCGGCAACCGGACAGCCAAATTCACTGAAGGCGATTTCCTGAAATGAAAAATGTTCC
>JBPOJG010000012.1:0-1822 GCA_052033835.1 Spirochaetota bacterium | reverse complement strand
TGACAAAGGAACTGTAAAACTGCAGGATTTTAAACCAGTTTACGATTTGATGGACGTCTTTACTCTGAAGAATGAATTATATATTGATGTATCATATCTGAAAGTATATTCTGATACGGATGCTTTGGTTCAATAATGTGAATTCCAAAAGTCAGTTTGTGAATCAAAGATTAGGCGTGCCGCAGATTTTTTACATAATTTAAGCAGGCACTAAATCCTTTTCTGACTGATCATCATTTCTTTTACGAGGGGGGCGTATCCTTCTTTATCCGACTTCAGAATATGGGATCTTAACCAGAAAAAGAGAAACTCAAGAGTTTTCTTTCCTACATTGGCAGTACCAGTCTTAAGTTCATCTTCTACGGTCTCAATCTTCTCAATGAATTTCTTATGCTCCAGCCTGTGATTTGAATAATCCGGATAGGATGCCATCAGCATAAGTTCTTCTTCCATTGTAAAATGTGTATATGTATATATTTTTAAATTACTGATAATTCTTTTTAATGCTTCTCTTTCAATATTAAACTGAATGGCTCGTTCCAGATCATTGATTACGCCGAACAGTACCTTATGCTGATAATCCACAACATCAATATCCGTATTCCAGGAATCTTCCCAGACAATGTAATCGACTTTCGCTTCTGGTGTCATCTTAAATCCTTCTACCAGAAAAGTCGCAGTTCGATTTAAAAAAAACATAGCAGCTTTATCTCTTGGATTGACTGTCAGTATCTGCAGAAATATTTCCCATGCCTTTTGGTATTCCCCGCTTTGATAAATAATGACTCCATTGTCAAACTGCTGTTTTGTCTTATCCTTCAATTCAATCTGCTCGGGATAATCAACATTATACACTTCGCAGATAAAAGTCTGTTCTTCCTTTCCTCGAATATATGCATTGTCCAAAAATCGAATATGATATTTCTCCGGCTCAAGAATGTGCTGAATCACTTCTTCGCTGATAATGATAGGAACACCGTAGGATTTTGACAATGATTCCAGTCTGGAAGCAGTATTGACAACATCGGAAATTACAGTTGTCTGCATTCTTTTTCTGCCTCCAAGAACGCCCAGCAGCACTTCCCCATAATGAATTCCTATCCCAATTTCGATTTTCTTGTCTTTCTTGTTAATTTTAAAAACTCTTTCTCGAATCTCCAGCTGCATTTCGACAGCACAGTTAACTGCATCCTGCACATTATTGGGAAATATTGCCAGAAGTGCATCCCCAATGTATCTGTCTATGATGCCATTGTGCTTTTCGATGATTGTATTCATATGAGAATAGAATTCATTCAGGAATTCAAAAATTTCTTTTGCAGAGACTTTTTCCGCCATTGAGGTGAATGAACGTATATCCGCAAACAGAACAGTCATATTCTTATTGACTTGATCGCCCAGTTTTATTTCCCACATCTGCTTTTTATTCAAAAGCGTCAAATACTCATTAGGCACAAATTGATTGAATGTTTCAGTTGTCTTCAGATAAAGCAGTTTCATCTGCTGATTAATTTTTCTGAAGCGGGAAGTCAATTCTGTTTTTTCGGCTCTTGATTTGCTGAAAAACTTATAGAATAAAAAGAGTATGACAAAATGAAATATACCAAATACAATCCGTAATGGGATAAAAATATCCAGGACAATTCCGAAAACAAAAAACAAAGTAAAGGAAACAGAGCCGAATAATAAAATGTATATTTCTGAGAAAAATGGTCTGCTTTTTTTCTCTTTCAAAAGCACTTTCAATATTGGCTTTCTGGAACTTACAAACTGCATGACTATATCATACCGTCAAGCCAGTATTTCTTTTGAGAAGCAGGTC
>JBPOJG010000214.1:0-27336 GCA_052033835.1 Spirochaetota bacterium | reverse complement strand
TCTCCCTGTATGCACAGAAGAGACGCTCATACGGTATCACAGACATTGATCTTGAAATCAGAAAAAGAAACAATTATGAAATACAAAAGCATGCAGCCATGTGAGACAGAAGTTTTTCAGGAAATCTTCTTCTGAAAAAAATTAGGGTGCGGGTATATATGGGTACCGAAGCTGTTTTTTGGATTTGCATTTGACTTTGCCCCGAATCCGGTGAAGCTGTCATCAATGCATCTGTCCCGTTCTGACTGTCCCCCGAAAGGAATGCAGGATACAGAGAAAAGCAGAAATAAAGAAAAAAAGCAACCCTGAATGAGACGATTCATAACATCTTTTTTTATCTTGACATTTAATAGAAAAGCATTATTTATGAGTCTATGATGCATTTTCAAGAGCAGTCGGAGAATAAGGAGAGTCCCAGTTCATCTGAACTCTGGATCAGTATTGCAGAATCCAGTTTCGTATTCCGTCATTTTGAAGATGAATGGAATGACTGGCCCTACCCTCACACAATGGAACATATTCTTTCCGGTTCTCTGAAATGGACGGAACCAAAAGAGCGTATGGAAGGTATGGACATTTTATCCCTGAAAAAAGTTATTGAAAACTCAGAATTCATTCTGGAACGAATGATCTATACAACTCTTACAGAAGATGATCTTTTTTATGAAAGATCTATGGAGATATTTGATCTTCAGAAAGAGGATGATCTTTCATTCAATAAATTATACACAAAACTCTGTCAGAAGGAAGAAGACTTCCTTTTCCCTGTCAGACCGGAAATCGCAAAATCTCCAACAGACTTTCACGAGACATATCCTTCCAGTTTTACCATACTGAAAGTTCCTGAATCCAAATGGCCGAATTTCAAAGTTCAGCTGAACTCTGAAGTGCTGACTTTGTCCTGGGCGCGTTTTCCCCGCAAATGGAGCAGACACAGTGACGGAACGGACGTTGTATGCGGGGGTGTTTCGGAAAAGACGGCAGTGGTTACGGACAAAAAGTTTAAAAGCATTCCTGAGATTCTTTCCGTTTTGAAAAAGGAATGATATACTCATCTTCAAACGTCTCTGCATACTTAGACTCGTTGAACCAATAAAATCAGACATTCTGATTCTGCGCTTTAACCTGCACCCACTGCCCTTTCGTTTTTTTATCGGATTGAACAGTTTCTCGAATGACTGCTCCCAATACCCTGAAGAGGCAATGGGGCTTGTATGGAATAAAGCATATGACGTATAAAATATAACATAATTATTTTATAAACCACAATCAGTCTGCACCCCGGCGCCATTTGATCAGTACACCGTTTTTTTCTTTTTTGAATTCAGTCCTGCTGACCTATCCAGGCACTGACTGTATACATCTGCTTTTCCGGTTTAGAAACACAGTCTGCAGCAGGCTTGTCTGAACAGCCTCCATCCAGTTCTTCATCCAATAATATCCCGTAAACGATGACCTTTTTCCCTTTTTTCAAACCTCCATTCATACCTACCGGTCCTCCGGCTGCATATCTGTCATCCTTTTCCCAACCGATGGTTTTTTCAATGTATGCCGACGTTTTCACCATATCAAATTTGGGTCCATTACCCTTAGTTTCCAGATAGCAGCCGCTTCCCTTCGGAAATGAAGAAGTTTTCTCTGCAGTCAATTGAAACTTTGCTTTTAAGGCTTTTTCCAGTTTTGTCTGCACTTCCTGACATTCTGCTTTTGAAACCGGCTTAAAAACAGGTTCGTCTTTCGCTGACGAATCATTCTGGATTTCTGTTTCAGAAGAGGTTTTCACTGGCTGTGCACAGGCCAAGGCAGCGGACAGAATAAAGAATAACACGGCAGCAATCTTAATATTCAACTTTTTAACTGATTCAGGATTCTTTCCCAATTTTCTTTCCTCCGGAAATCGGCATCTGCAGATTTTCATACCTGAGCAGCAGAATCAATCCGATCGAGCATCCATTCAGTACCGACTGCGGATAATGTCAAGAGCAAAACGGACTTCCAAAAGGCCGATTAAATAAAGATTTTTATTATATACTCCTGAGCAATTTTTCCCGGAATGCAGAAAATTTCATTTTCTTGACAGGAATATGCAGACCTAAAATGAACTGTCATAAGATATGAAATCCAGATTATTGAAAATCAGGGATCACGGCAATTTGTTCAGCCGACCTCTAAGTCTGCAAAAAGCAGTCTTCTGTAACGGTTAAAGAAACTTGTCGAGGAAGCCAATGCCGGAGGCATGACGAAGAGACTGAGTTATTCATGCCTGATTGTAACGGTTATTGCAAAGACTATTCTGGAAAGAGAGAAGAACACTGAAAGCAAAGAATTCTTTAAGGCTGTTTACGAATGCGCGGAAGAAGCTGCAAAAGTTGCAAAAGAAGGCTGGTTTGGAATTGGAGATGCTGTCAGCAAGAATGAGGCCGCACTTCTGACTAAGATAAAAGAAAATATTTTATAATTACATTCATTCTTTCTCAAAAGACTGGATGTTTATTTCAGAGATAATGAAATTGATATACAATTTAATTAAGAAATATGTCCACTACTCAGCAAAATAAAAAGTGAGGAGAAAGCCGGGATTTTAGCCAGCTTCCAAACCGGCGAAGGAACGCAGTCCCATAGCGGCTTCCATGTTAGCGGCGGCTTCCACGTTAGCGGCGGCCCATACTTGCGAAACCGCCGGCAGGCATCAACATCCCACGTGAAACGTGGGTTTAAAAGTAACTACGACTCAAATTTGGAAGCTGCTGCGGTTACGCTGAGCAGCTGCGAAATATTTAGAAATTTCCAGGAAGAAGAAAATACAGCATAGCATTGACAGTATATTTCCTCAATATAATCTGCAAAATGAAACATTGGAGGTCTTATATGGGTGACATGAATAAAAAATTTACGGAAGCGGAATGGAGAATAATACAGTGCGCACCATTAGGTGCTGCCTACTCGATAGTCAATGCGGATATTGACGTTGATCGCAGAGAACTGGAAGCTCTGTATGACCTGTTTGAGAAGATTCCCAAAAATTTCCCTTCTAATCTGCTGATACAGGAAACTTTTAAATGGCAGGAAACAGAAGACTTAAACCTTGTATTTTATCCGCTGCTCGAAGAAGCCACGGACAAAGACGGAAGATATAATGATTCAACCTTGAATCTCAGGAAAAATCCGGTCTATGCAGAAATTGCCTCCATTGCAGAAAAGAGTCTGGCCGCAAATCCTAAACTGAATCAGATAATAAAAAACGCAGATAATCAGCGTTTAGCATGGAAAATGAGCGATGTATATCTTTCTATTACAATCGTGGCTAAAATGATACTGGAAAAAAAGCAGATCCCCGAAACAAAAGAGTTTCTGAAAGCGGTCTATATGCTGGCCGATGATCTTGCAAATGCCGTCAAGGAAGGATTCCTGGGATTTGGAAAGGCAGTCAGCAAGTATGAAGCAGTTTTTCTCGCGAAACTGAAAGAAAATATTCTGTAAATAAAATATATCGTTTTTACGAAACGAGAACTGCTTAAGTCTGGACGGTAAGATGACTGCTGTTCATTGCTTTAAACAGTGCTTTCTCTTCCGGACTGAGACTGCATCCTTCTATTTTGAGGATGCAGAGTTTTGGAAGTGCCCGTAGGACTGCAGCAAGCTCAATTGCACAGTCAGGTTCTTCGGGAAGAAAGTCAGGAGAGTGTCCTCGCTCTTCAAACGGCACGTATTCTCGTCCCAGGCGGCATCCTGAAAGACAGAGTATCTGAAGATTCGGCACTGGGTATTTGCTTTCAAAAGGACAGACCTGCATTTCGGCCCGAATCCATATGCATAATGGCCAGCCATTGTAATTCCTCCCAGGCTCGACAAGTCCAGTTCCGTCAGTGTCTGCCCGGATCCTTCGAAAGAAAGCAGATATGCAAGCAGAGCAGCTGCAGCTGTGTCACCCAATTCGCTTTCTCTCAGTGACGTGTGTGTGATCAGAAGCTCGGCGCGATAATCTGTAAGAAATTTTATAATAGATTCTACAATTTCTGTCGGAGTCACGTTTCGTTTACTCAGCTGTTTGATGAGAACAGTCGAGAGCGAGAGAGAGCCGCACAGAGGCAGACTTTTTTCTGAAGCGGCAAGCAGAGCAGGCCATTCTTCACGAATGGCGTGCAGACTTTCTTCCGTTGAATACCCGGAAAGCTCAAACTCGATATCGTAATTCAGTTCTTCAGTCATTTCTTTCAAACTCCTTCAATAAGGGTTAGACCTGCTTCCGCCAATTCACTATTCCGAATCTAATCCAGTTCAAAATGAGTTGGCTCCTGTAGTGGCGTTGAAGACCGTGAGGGTGCTCGCACTGTTATTTACTGTGTAAAGCAGATTTGCAGTCGGATTCACGGCAACCCCGATTGGTGCGGCTCCTGCAGTGAAGCTGGAATTTGCCAGGGTTCCGTTTATATAAGCCCCCGTAGTGGCACTGAAAAAAGTTACGGTGTCTGCATTATAATTTGTGACGTAAATCAGATTCGATCCGGAATTCACTGCTATCTTGTATGGATAGGCTCCGGTCGCAAAGCTGGAAAGAGCCAAGGTTCCGTTCATATAAGCTCCCGTAGTCGCATTAAAGAAAGTAACCGTGTTTGCAGAAGCATTCGCGACATAGACTAGGTTCGCTGAGGCGTTCAATTCAACATACCATGAGTTGAAACCAGTCGTGAAACTGGAAGCGCCCAAGGTTCCGTTGATATACGCTCCTGTTGTGGCGTTGAAGAACGTGACATTACTTGAAAAGCTGTTCACTACGTAGAGCAGATTCGCTGTGGGGTTCACGACAACGGCAGTCGGTGAAGTTCCGGTTGTGAAGCTGGAAGCACCCAGCGTTCCATTCGCATAGGCGCCCGTAGCGGCATTAAAGAATGTAACTTTGTTTGACGCGTAGTTGACAACGTAGAGCAGGTTTGCCGCAGGATTCACCGCAACCCCGATCGGGCTGCTGAAAGTCGTGAAGCTGGAAGCACCCAAGGTTCCGTTCGCATAGGCACCCGTAGTGGCACTAAAGAATGTCACTGTGTTTGACCCGCTGTTGACAATGTAGAGCAGGTTTGCGGAAGGATTCACCGCAATCCCGGACGGGTTGGTGCCGGTTGTGAAGCTCGATGCAGCTAGGGTTCGGTTGATATATGCTACTGTTGCGGCATTATAGAATGTGACTGTGTTTGACACACTGTTTACAATGTAGAGCAGGTTTGCCGAAGGATTCACAAGTGCACAGCATGGACCGCTTCCAGTAGTGAGATTGGGAGAAGTTCCTGCTCCTGTTCCGGCAGCTGCATTCAGAAGAAAACTCGCGACCAAGGCAGCAGGATTCTTTGATGTGTCCAAAGGACTTGGTTTTAAATGTATGCAGGCAGCGCAGAGGATCACTGAAGACAGGAGAATGCGCCTCTGAAGGAATCGGCGTTCAGCCGAAAAAACGGAAAATCGAAAAAGTAACTTCTTTATCGTTTTAGATACATTCATTCTCTGCTCCCTTTTTACAGTAATATGTGCTCTTCTCAGAAGAGCACTGTCAGACCGCCATGAAAAGCAACACCAGATTTTCTTTCTGTATTCGGCAGATATTCAGGCACTGCACTGAAATGAGTCTGGATAGTGCCCGGTTCCTTTTTTTGGTTTTCCACAATTAAAAGACCGTTTTCCCATGCAAATCCATTATAAAGAATATGAACCACCTGCACGCCGTAAAAAGCAGCCAGTGCAAACAAGGCTCCATTGTACTGATCCACCTTGTGCTGATCTGAAGTAAAGGTTTTGGCATTGGCATAAACACCGTAAGCTATTCGAATATCAGCGCTGATTGGACTTGGCACAGCAGTAAACAAAAAATTGCTCGCTGCATCCCGATGATTTTCCGTTTTTGCAGCAAGCGCCTCTTTGCGCGTTTCATACACAGTCATCAGAAGTGCAGCTGCTCCTCCGGCATACAATGCACCAAACCAAGGTCGTTCCAGATAAAAATGTCCCCAGCCGGGAAGAACCATTGAACGCCAGGCAAAGTCCTTGTAAGAGATAGGTTCATCCTTGGGTTTCTCCATCTGTCCTTTGTCCACCAATTCACGGAGTGCTGCCGCCCTGTCTGCAGCCGCACGGGCTTCCTCTTCTTTCTCCTTGCGGATTTTGGCTTCAAGCTCTTCTTCGCGCCTTTTCCGTTCTTTCGCTTCCTGGATATTCCGAATCTGCTCCTGTTCAAGTGCTATTGCAGCTTTCTTTTTTCGCTGAGCTTCGACGGCCTTCGCTTTCTGTTCTGCAGTAAATGGAGTATTCTGAATTCTGATGATGTCTTTTTTCGGTATACTTTGAGTCCCTTTAGCCGTGGTCACAAATACAGCGTCTGCACTGATCTTTGAAACTCGTCCCAGGACAACGGAACCTGTCTTAAGCAGAATCTCCTCTGCCTGTGCCGGAGCAAAAGCCGCTGTCAGAAAGACGGCACAGAAAAACAGCATCAGGTATGACTGCCTGACGCCGGAGTGAAGGTATGATCTTTGGTGCATATTGCATTTCTCCTTAATTAATTTGTATTTGCTATGTCTACTTTGCAGAATCATCAGAATGCATACGCTCCCGTTGTGGCGTTGAAAACAGTGACCTTATTTGCACTATCACTTGTGACATAGAGAAGATTTGCAGATGGATTTACTGCAGCCCAGTACGGATTCGGTTGGGTAATGAAGCTGGATGCTGCCAGAGTTCCTGAGCCGGTTCCAGTCCCTGCAGCTCCTGTGGTGGAAGCCAGAAGAAAACTCGCAAGCAGTGCAGCCGGATTTTTAGAGGTATCAAGCAGGCTGGGTTCGAGCCGAATACAGGATATCCCCAAAATTGAAAAAAGCAGAAAAATTTTTTTCATTATGATCTTCCTTGAATCCCTATCTTCTCAAAATGAAAATATATTACCAGAAAATAATGCATTAACGGGCGTTTTTCCAATGCAGCTTTATCATTTTCCAGATTTTGAGAACTAGTATAATTCTTAAATGACTCCTCGGATTTCTAATAACATATGGTCGCAACGTTGGAATACCTCTTCTGGGTTCTATCCTTCGGGGATTAAAAAAATGAGGATTGCAGGCATCTTCATTTTTGCCGAGCCAACTTTCAAACAGACAGAGCCGTCTTTAATGACTTGGCAGCCAAGCTGCCGGTTCTTTTCCCGTAATGAATTCTCATCTATTTTTATTGTCTGAATTTAATATAAATTAATATAGTATTCTCTTTATATTTTTTCATCATTTCCATACCTAAGGCCCTGAGACACAGCGAAAACCAAAAGTGACAACAAATGTCTTGCCGCGTGTCCTTGCAAAACCTTGAGAGAAATCCACAGTCCAGGCACTGCCGGGACCAGTGAAAGCTGAAGTAGAAGACCAGCAGTCGGAATTGGACAGGTTGGGAAAGAATGTCAGGTTAATGTAAGGACCAGTCTGAGTGTCTACGAGCAAATTCTTCAGTTCATTGACATCCGGCAGTCTCCAGTTTGTCTTTCCTGCAAAACTCAAATTTTCACAGGCGGAAACAGCATCTGACCAATATACGGAAGAAGCAGTTCCGGAACAATCCAATGCATTCTGTCCGGACAGGCATTTTTGCCACAAGAGTCCTGTTGTACTTTCCGAAACTGTTCCGTCTCCGTTGTCTGTCAGAGTCTGTGTGCTCGAGGCAGTTCCGGATACACAGCGTGCATTGTAAGTGGCTGTTGTTTTTACACCGAAAAAATCACCGCCGGAAGAGGACATATAGTACGCATTAGTGGTCAAAGCAGCTCTTACTGTAGAAGTCCAATAATTGTTGGAAACAGCTCCTGGGAAATAGGTTTTATCGTAAGCAGGACTGCTCCCGTAATTGGGCAAAGTTCTGAACTCTTTGATTGTCGGCAGACGCCAATCTGTTCTGCCTGCATAGCCTGCTCCAGTGTTCAGTGTTGTACAGGCAGAAACTGCCGCAGTCCAGTTATACACACTGGCTGTGCCCGTTCCGCAATTTGAACCGCTCAAACCTTCCGAGCAGGTTTTCCACACAAGACCTGTTACGTTATCGGTTGTGATATAATCAGATGTTCCCGCTAAAGTCGGTCCAGTGAAACTGCGTGAATAAGGTTTTCTCAAGTAATGAGCATCCTGACCATAAGGGAAATTAAAATTTCCCACAGTATACGTTTGCGTACAATTTGTGTCTATAATCCAATTGGTGCCATTGGCATAGGAACATTGTGTCTGACCGGTGTATGAGATACCGCTTCCGCCGCCAGCTCCAGTCGTTGACGCAAGCAGTATACTCACAGCCAGTGCCGCAGGATTCTTTGAGGTATCGAGCAGACTCGGCTCGAGCCGAATACAGGATGCCTGCAGGATTGAAAAAAGCAGAATGATTCTTTTCATTTTGATCTTCCTTGAATCCCTATCTTCTAAAAATGAAAGTATATTACCAGAAAATAATGCAGTAACAGTTGTTTTTCTAATGCAAAGCTGAATTATTTTGAGAACTGTCAGAGACTGTTTAAAAACATAAAAAATCGGGTTCACGCAAAGCTTGCACTGAGCGTTTGTCGAAGTGACGCGGGGTTCGCGGAGCACTGATTTCGCTTTGCTATTGATCCATTTTTTTAATGATTTTGAAATCGGCATTAAAACTGAGCTTTTACACAGTCTCAGAGTTTGAAGTCTGCCGGGCTACCTGTTCTTTCTGCTTATAGAATTCTCATCCATTTTATTGTCCGAAATCAATCTAATCTCATACAGTATGCCATTTATATCTTTTGCATCATATCCGGTGATTCCTCCGGTACTTGTCTCCGCACAGAACCATGTGCCTTTCACTTCCTTCAGTGAATCCTTGAACTGGCTGAACTCAGCTTCAGTCACGATTCTTCCATCCAGTGTAAACTTCGACTCAACTTTGATTTCCTGAGCGCGAATCTGCACATACTGAACTTGACAAACGAAAAGAAACATTATCAATATATTTATAATTTTTTTCATAAAACGTCCCATAAATCTTAATACTCCGTGACTCCTGTTTGGCAATGTAACACCTATTCCGAAATCAGTCAAGTCCCTCGGATTTTTTTCTTACACCACGGCTGTCCTGCCTGGCGAATACTTGACAGAATCATACTTGTATAAAATGAACTCATAAGAATATGAAATCCAGACTTCTGAAAATCAGAGCAAAGGCTGACAGTCCAAAAACAGGCATCATTATACTGAAAGAGGATGAATGGCTTGTAATGGTCAAAGAGTCAAAGGAAGACCCTGCCATCAACAGATCTGTCGTATCCATCGTCGCAGAGAGACTGGGCATCTCAGAAGAAAATATCCGTTTTCTAAAAGGAGTAAAAGCGAAAAGAAAGACTCTGGAAATTTTGGAATAGGATTTCATTTTTTGACAGAACCATTCTTCGACACGCAAACTTGGAAACTGCTGCTCAGGATGACATTCGTGGTAATTCGCCAACAAGTCAATTTTTATCAGCAGTACATGGAATTCATATCACATATCTGTCCGCAGTATTCTGCAGTCATATTCAGAACTTCCTGTTCATAGGCACTTCTGTCATCTTCAGAAAGAGATTCCTCCTGAAGTTTTTTTTGGATTCTTTCCTGAATGCAGAAGATTGTTTTCTTTGCTTTTTCGCAGGCTTTCTCTCGTTTTTCTGCTTTCCGCTTTCGAATCTCGTCAGTCAAGGGAGACAGTTTCAGAAATATTTTATCCCCTTTAATTTCTGTCAGAATGTCCTGATCCGATTCAGAAATACTTTTTTCAATCTGAGCAGTCATATTTTTTTCAAAGGGCTGAACCGTCGAAACTGTACTGTCCAGAATGGAGAAATGAGAAATATGCAGAATGGGACTCTGCATTCCATAATAATCAATTTGAATATCTTCCAGCAGAAGCTGATTCACCTGATCAGAAAAAATTTTAAGAAACTCCCTATCCGTAATCTGAACTGCTTCTCTCATTTCCGATTCCGCAGATTCCAGAATTTTTTTGATTATATTTTTCACTTTTTCATATACCCTATCATTAAATTCTTCACCGCTCCGGAAAGCAGAATTCCTTTTTAGCTTCAGAAAACGGACGCACGGTTATTTTTTCACTGAGATGATAAATTTCCACCCCATAATTTTTTCCTCGATACTGCCGGGAACAGATCCAACTTACTTCCTGAATGTGTTTTCCAGAAATAAAAATTCTTCTCAGGGATGCCTGAAAGACGAATGATATTGGGAATGACAACCCCCTCGTAAAGAAGCTACCAGTTTCGGAGAAGAAAGGACTTCCTGACTGCTTTGAAGAGAATTGAAATAGTGAAACCCCAGAATCCTTGAATCTCTGTGATGACCTTTGAAATTTCAAGGATAAATTACAGCAAGTTTAAAAAAGGAGGCTGTTCTGATAGAGTCTTTCGAATCTCTCAGAACAGCCAAGAAAATGGTCTTATTTCTGCTGCATCTTGATTAGATTAAGTGCACCGCCTGCCTTGAACCATTCAATCTGGTTGGAATTGTATGTGTGGTTTGCTTTGATCTCATCCTTGCTTCCGTCTTTGTGATTCAGAACAACAGTCAAAGGCACGCCTTCTTTGAAGGAAGTCAGTCCAAGGATGTCGATGGAATCATCTTCCTGAACTTTGTTATAGTCTTCCTTGTCAGCAAAGGTCAGAGCCAGCATTCCCTGCTTCTTGAGATTCGTCTCATGGATTCTCGCAAATGAGCGCACAAGAATTGCACGTACTCCCAAATGTCTCGGTTCCATAGCCGCATGTTCTCTGGATGATCCCTCACCATAATTTTCATCCCCTACTACAATTGAACCGATGCCTTTTGCCTTGTAGGCTCTCTGCACTTTCGGAACTCCGTCATATTCCCCAGTCAGCTGATTTTTTACATTGTCAGTCTTTTCATTGAAGAAGTTGACAGCACCGATGAGAAGGTTGTTGGAAATATTGTCCAGATGACCTCTGTACTTGAGCCAAGGACCTGCCATAGAGATATGGTCTGTTGTACATTTTCCTTTTGCCTTGATGAGAAGTTTCAGACCTTTGAGATCAGTTCCTTCCCAGGCAGAAAAATTGTCCAGAAGCTGAAGTCTGTCAGACTTCGGATCCACGGCTACCTGAACTCCGCTTCCGTCTGCAACAGGGGCAACAAAACCTGCATCTTCCACTGCAAAACCTTTTGGAGGAAGTTCGAGTCCTGAAGGAGGATCAAGCTTCACTGCCTTTCCTTCTTCGTTTACGATTGTATCTGTCAGAGGGTTGAAGCAGAGATCTCCAGTGATTGCAAACATAGTCACTATTTCAGGAGAAGCTACAAATGCGTGAGTTCCTTCAAAACCGTCGTTTCTTTTTGCAAAGTTTCTGTTGAATGAAGTAATGATGGAATTCTTTCTTTTCGGATCGTCTATCTTTCTAGTCCACTGACCGATACATGGCCCGCAGGCATTGGAAAGAACAACTCCCCCGATTTTTGCAAATGTATCGAGAAGTCCGTCGCGGTGTACAGTGTATCTCACCTGCTCTGAACCCGGAGTGATTGTAAATTCTGCCTTGGCTTTGAGTTTTTTATCCACTGCCTGCTGAACCACACTTGCGGCTCTTGTAATGTCTTCATAAGAAGAGTTTGTACAGGAACCGATGAGGCCGACTTCGAGTTTCTGAGGATATCCGTTTTCCTTGACTGCAGCTGCAAACTTGGAAAGAGGCCAAGCCAGATCAGGAGTGAACGGCCCATTGATATAAGGCTCAAGTTCGGAAAGATTGATTTCAATCACCTGATCAAAATAATCTTTCGGATTATCATAAACTTCCTTATCACCACGAAGAACATCTTTAATGCCGTCAGCCAGTGCTGCAACGTCGGTCCTTCCAGATGATTTGAGATAGGCAGACATTTTTTCATCATAACTGAAAATGGAAGTCGTTGCACCAATCTCTGCACCCATATTGCAGATTGTTCCTTTTCCTGTGCAGGAAAGAGAATCAGCACCTTCGCCGAAATATTCTACAATCGCACCTGTCCCGCCTTTTACAGTCAGAATTCCCGCTACTTTCAGAATAATGTCTTTTGCAGAAGCCCAGCCGGAAAGTTTTCCAGTCAGCTTGATTCCGATGAGTTTTGGAAATTTCAGCTCCCAGGCAAGTCCTGCCATTACGTCCATTGCGTCTGCACCGCCCACACCGATTGCAATCATTCCAAGACCGCCTGCATTTACAGTATGAGAATCTGTTCCGATCATCATCCCGCCCGGGAATGCATAGTTTTCGAGAATAACCTGATGGATGATCCCTGCACCCGGTTTCCAGAATCCGATTCCATATTTATTGGAAACAGAACCGAGGAAATCGTATACTTCCTTGTTTGTGACATTTGCTGTATCCAGATCGGCTTTAGCACCTTCTTTTGCCTGAATCAGGTGATCACAATGCACTGTAGAAGGAACTGCAACCTTCTTTCTTCCTGCCTGCATAAACTGCAGAAGAGCCATCTGAGCAGTTGCATCCTGCATAGCGACTCTGTCAGGTGCGAAATCCACATAATCGGCTCCGCGTTTGAAGTTTTTCAGGTCTTTCTGATCCCAAAGATGGGAATACAGTATCTTTTCTGTCAGTGTCAATGGTTTGCCAACAACCTTTTTGGCCGCATCCACTCGTTCCTTCATTCTGGAATAAGTGTTTTTTATCATGTCTATATCAAATGCCATGCTTCCTCCCACAGGGTTTTCACAAATAACCGGTATCCTTGATTTCGGGTTTAAGGTAAAGAAAAAAAGAGATACCAGTATCATTGTCGACAAAAACTGAATCCTGCATTTTCAAAAACTGTTTACTTTAAAATCGGCACAGCTGATCATCCGAGGCAGCGGGACTCACGCTAAAGCTTGCGACTCTGCCGTTGTCGAAGTGACGCGGGTTTCGTGTATTGTCGAAATTCTATCTGCTTATGATTTGTTCTCGATTGGACTTGAACTTTTTGATAATCTCAGCCATTGTTTTACCAAAGACTCTATTCTTGTCTTCTGAATAGGTTTTGGAAGAAAATCGTTCATTCCTGATTTAAAACATTTTTCCTGTTCCTCAGGGCTGTTTCCTGCAGTCACGGCAAGGATCGGAATATCTTTCCATTTCTGAAGTTTTCTGATTTCTTCTGCCGTTTCGTATCCGCTTTTGTCAGGCATCTGAATATCCATAAATATAATATCTAAGGACTCCTTATTCAGAAGTTTCAGTGCATCCTCACCCGTATATGCTTCCATTACCCGCACTTCAGGAAAAAGACTTGAAAGGAGTCTGGAAAGAAGAAGCATATTCGTTCTGTTGTCTTCCACAATCAGTGCATTAAATTTTTCCGTATTTCTTTCTTCATTCGAGCTGTTCTGAAACTTAAGCCTGAACATAACGTCCAGCAGATCGTGAATATGAAACGGCTTCAAAAGAATGTCAGCCAGTCTTTCATTCTGAATTTTCCTTTTCAGAGCCTCTTCCGGTTCATTAGTGCAGATAATAAGAATTGGAAGTTCTGACGGCTGTATTTTCATTTCACTTCTGATCTTTATCAAAGAAGTGAACCCGTCTGTTTCCTGCAGCTCGCTGTCCATAATAAGTGCATCAAATCTTTTACCTGAGGACAGAACATTAAAAACTTCACCTGAACTCGAAACTGTCTCGGATGATATATTCTGCAAATACAGCATATCCCGAATTAAAAGCCTGCTGTCCGCCTGGCTGTCTGCAATGAGAACTGTTCCAAATTTCTGAGTGTACAGCGGCACTTCCGGCAATCCTGCTTCCGTGTGGAGCAGTATATCAAAGAAAAATACTGACCCCTTCCCCTGTTCAGACTCCAGCTGAAGACTGCTGTTCATCAGGGAAAGAAGTCTGCTCGATATTGTAAGTCCCAGTCCGGTTCCGCCAAACTTTTTTGTCGTAGACGCGTCTTCCTGCGAAAAAGCTTCGAATATTTTCTGCCGATTTTCACGTGCGATGCCTATTCCTGTATCCGAAACGGAAAACCTGAACAGAATTTTTTCAGGCGAAGGCCTGCCCAGAATCTGCAGTTTCAGCTCAACCTTGCCTTTAAAAGTAAATTTAATTGCATTGCTCAGAAGATTGATCAGCACCTGTCTGAATCTGATCTCATCTGCATAAATGAATCGCGGTGCTTCCTCAGGAATAATCACAGAAAGTTCTATCTTTTTTTTGTCTGCCTGAAATCTGACGATATCCCGAATCTGACTGCACATTTCATACAGATCAGCCTTTTCAACAGAAAGCTCCAGCTTGCCCGCCTCTATTTTAGAAAAATCTAATATATCATTTACAATTTCCAGAAGAAAGTTCCCTGACTGATAGACGGCAGAGAGATATTTTTTCTGCGTATCGTTCATACCAGTCTGCATAAGCAGATCCGTAAATCCGATGATCCCGTTCAAAGGCGTCCTGATCTCATGAGTCATATTTGCAAGAAATTCAGATTTGGCACGGTTTGCCGACTCTGCAGTCTGTTTTGCCTGAAGGATATTCAGCTCAACTTCTTTCTTCTCAGTGATATCCTGTATCACTCCATACAGAAGTTCCGGTCTATCTTCCTTAAATTTTATCTGCCCGATCGTTTTAATCCAAATTTCGCGGTTTTTGGCTGTCCGGATTCTTATTTCATCTTCCCAGGATTTTCTGCTCTCAATACTTTCTTTGACCTTCTCCTGAATACGGATTCTGTCCTGCTCATCAATGATAAAATGACCGGCAAAACTTACATCGACAGAAGAATCAGAGTCAATATCATGAATTTCCTTAGTCACCTCCGACCAGTAAAGAGTATCCTTAATGATATTGTATTCCCATCCGCCCACTCTTGCAATTCTGCCTGTCTGTTCGAGCTGTTCTTTGGTGAAAAGCAGCATTTCCTTTGCCGTTTTTTCCTCTGTAATCTCTCTTACAATGGCAAGGACGAGCCCTGTCTTTCCGAGCGGAACAATTCGTGCTTCAAAATGCCGTTCTGAATCATCAAGCGGAAGACTGTACTCAAATGTACGGAGTTTTCCTGTTCGAAGAGCAGCCTTGTATTCTGCAATATGCCTGGCTCCCTCCTCGTCACCGAAGATATCCATCACTCTGAGGCTCGGGACTTCTTCCGCCGGAACAGCCAGCCGCGCAGAATCATTCGTCAGCACCTCTCTGTAATGACCTTCAGAATCTATCACAAAAAGAATATCAGGCAATGCTTTTATAATGGCTTCAATCTTTTCCTTCTCTTTCAGAAGTTCAATTTCTGCGATTTTTCTTTTTGTAATGTCAGTGCTGATCGAAAGAAACTGGGAAACTTTCCCTTGAATATCTAGAATCGGATTGATCGTCGTATCCAGCCAGAATTCCTGTCCGTCCCTGCCTCTGTTTCTGATTTCATTTCTCCAGGTTCTGCCCTGCCTGATCGTATTCCACATTTCCATCCAGAATTCATATCCATGAAACCCTGAATTGAATATATTGTGATCTTTTCCAATCAATTCCGACTCTTCATATCCAAAAAGACTGCAGAATTTCCGGTTTGCCTTTAAGATCCTGCCTTCCTTATCAGCAATCGTCACAAGGGCACTGTTGTCCAGAGCAGACAGAATGGAACTCAGTTCCTGATTTTTTTCAATGATTTTCGCCTCTGCAAGGACTCGTTCAGTTGTATCCCGACCTGTACACTGAATCCTGCTCAGATATCCTTCGCTGTCTGTCACTGCAGTAAAATCCCAATCCGAATACATAATACTGCCGTCAGGAAGGGGCTTTCTGAGAATTACACTGAAAACCTGATTCGGGCTCTCTACACATTTAATTACAGTATCATGACATTTGCCATGATCTTCAGGAATAATATGTTCAAGTCCGCTCATTCCCAAAATTTCAGAAAGTTCCGTATTAAAAATATTGCAGTAGTGTCGATTTGCGTAGGTATATTTTCCCTGAAGATCGGTGGTTAGAAAAAAAATAAACTGCCCAGCCAGAACAGATTCAAATTTCTCCACTGGAGGTATATATTCAATCTTCTGTTGTGCATTTTTAAAAACCGTATTCGCTCCGAGAATTTTTTCAGGAAAACCGTCCTTGTTTCTGAAAAGACGGATTTTACTTTTTACCCAAAGGATTTCTCCGCTTTTGTGCACATACCGGAGCATCTGTTCATTCAAGTGTTCTGCCGTTTCAGGTGCTCTTGAGAAAAAATGAAAATTGATATCCTTCCCGTAAATCAGAGTTCTGTGCACATTGGGAGAATTCTGAAGTTCACCAGGTTCATAGCCAAGGGACTTCCAGAATGTTCCGTTCATCCACTCTTCGCCGGTCAGTAAATCCAGAAACCAGATACCGGCACTGCCGTTCTTCAGAACAAATTCAAAGACAGTTTCATCATGATGTATCAGTTCGAAGAAACTGTTCTTTAATAAATCTGACATATAGATCCCGTACAAACCATCAGCAGTTACATTATTACACACATCATTATACAGTCCAATAAAATTAATTTGTAAGATTAAAAATAATGGGAGTCTCTGAAAACTGCCGTCGGCTCGCCTGCTGAGGAAGACAACTGCATATCTCCAGGAAGACTGATCCTTCAGCTTCCTTTTCGGGACTGATCAGATGTCCCCTGATACCGATCTATAATATAGATTATTTAATGATAAAAATTTCTATTTTCTGACAATAATCATGATTAGGGGTTTTTACTTGGCACAGAATGTGCTTAATACAAACGCTTCATTCTTCTGACTTGAAAGCAGACTATTCTTTACTGCTGTCGTCCAAATCCAAAAATTCAGAAAAGAAATCGTGAAGTTTTTGCCCGTCATCATTTGACAAAGAGTTTATTTATCCTGTATTTCGGAATTTTATAGAAACAGAGGGATAGACATTGAAAATTTAAATGAAGATTTCATCCAAGATTTCTCATTTTCATACTGAAAATGTTATTTTTGCTTGAGTGAATTTTGAAACAGTAAATTATCAGAATTGTTTTGACACAAATTTCCCAAGGGGTAACTATATGAGGTTCTATCTTCTTCTGTTTGTATTATTCAATTCTGCTGTCTGGGCAGATTCGGTGACTAAGGAAGGAAAACTTCAGGAAGTCATTCTCTACAGAAATCAGGCTCTTGTGATGAGAACGCTTGAAGTTGATCTGAAAGACGGCATTCATGAAATCGTCGTGAGCCGCCTTCCATCGGAAATCATACAGAGCAGCCTGTATGCAGAGAGTTCAGGGGCTGAAATCAGAGGCACCAGAATGAAAACTAAGGAACTTTCAGAAGATCCTGAGGCACCTGTAAAAGAGCTGGATGAGAAAATAGAAAAAATCAGTTCCGATATTTCCAGAATAAACAGACTGATTCAGGTAAATCAGTCCAAGGTTGTTTATCTGACCAAACAGGAAGACTTTGCCGCTGCAACAGAGAAACAGGAAATGACAAGGGGAGTTTTAAATCCGGATGTAGTCGCAAAGATTACTCTTTTTCATTTTGATCAGAAGAGAGAGCTTGCAAACGAAGAATTTCAGCTTCAGTCCGATCTGAAGAAACTGAACAAGGAAAAAGATCATCTGCAGAGACAGAGAAACCAGCTGGCAAAAACAACTCCAAGACTTCTGGAAGCAAGTGTTTTCGTAGAAAAGACAGGACAGGGAACTGCACAGATCAAACTGTTTTACCTGGTTCAGAATGCAGGCTGGAATCCTGTATATAATATATATTCAAAAACAGGTGAAAAAAATGTCACCACTGAATTTAATGCAAAGATCCAGCAGTTCAGCGGAGAGAACTGGGAGAATGTGCAGATCACACTTTCAAACGCAACTCCTGCACTCAGTGCAGCAGCACCTTCTCTTTCTCCGTTCCGTCTGAGTCTTTCCACAGGACCTTCCGGATATGTGACCGGCGATCTGAGAGCAGCAACTCAAAATGCTGCAAAAAAGATGAGCATAGCAACTCAGAGACAGATGGGGGCACAGAACTGGGATGAGTCGGCAGAGAGCGGATGGGCAATGAACAGTGCCGCAAATGAATTCCAGAATCTGGAAATTATGGCCAAAGACGAAGATCTGAATCTTCTGAAAAAAGAACTGAAAGGAGAGCAGAGTTCTCCCAGTGTAAGTTTTCCGCTCAAAGGCAAACTGAGTCTTTCCAGTAAAAACGAACAGCAGCTGGTGAAAGTGGAAAAATTCACAATGCCTGCAAAATTCTACAACGTAGCGACTCCCCTTCTCACAAATTATGTATTTCGGGAAGCAGAGATCCTGAATGAATCTTTGGAAACTCTTCTGGAAGGCCCTGCCAACGTTTATCTGGATGAAAGATACGTAGGAAAGGCTGAGATATCAAATATTGCAAAAGGTCAAAATTTCATTATGGGTTTCGGAATCGATTCCCAGATCAAAGCCAAAAGAGAACTTGTAGAAAAGAAAGAAAAGATTCTTGGAGGCAACAAAGAGATCACATTTAAAGTCAGAATCATTCTGGAAAACTTTTACAAGAAAAATATGGATCTGAGAGTATTGGACAGAATTCCCGCCGAAGACGAAAAGGAAAATATACGAATCACTCTTGACCTGAAGGCAAATTCGCTGAGCAGGGACGAACAGTATACGCAGTATGAAAGGCCGAAGGGAATACTCAGATGGGATACTGCTCTGTCAGGCGAAAGTTCTGCAGGCAGGGCGAAGGTGATTGAGTATACATACAAACTAGAACATGACAAAAATCTGGGAGTAACAGCTCCTTCTGCTCAGAAAACAGACCAGATGAGGCTTGAGTTTGATGAAATCCAGAAGCTGAAGCACAACAGAAAATAATATGACCCCCGCCTATCTTCCGGAAAATGAACCTGAGAGACTGGAAAACCTGAAGAGTTTTCAGATCCTCGATACTTTTCCGGAAGAAGAATATGATTCAATTGCAAGACTTGTCTCGCTGATCTGCGAAGTGCCTACAGCACTTATTTCACTTGTCGATTCACAGCGACAGTGGTTCAAGTCAAAGATCAATTTGCGGATGAACGAAACGCCCAGAGACATATCTTTCTGCGGACATGCAATATTAGATACATCTATTTTCATTATAGAAAATGCTGCTGAAGATGAAAGGTTCCGGGACAATCCGCTTGTGACAGAATATCCAAAAATCCGTTTTTATGCGGGAGCTCCCCTTGTCACAAATGACGGTTACAATATCGGCACGCTCTGTGCAATCGACTACTCTCCCAAAAGACTGACTGCTGATCAGATTGAATCCCTGTTACTTCTCTCAAAACAGGTAGTCAATCTTTTTGAGGCCAGAAAACTGGCACTGACTTACGAAGCAGCAATTAACGAAATAGAAAAAAATCGACTGAGCCATCTCAAGCTTGAAAGCAGATATTATTCAATTGTGTCTTCAATGAAGGAAGGCGTCGTTCAGACCGACGTGAATGGGATTATTTTATCCTGCAATATCAGTGCCTGCAGGATTCTGGGAATGAATGCACTGGAGCTGGAAGGAAGGCATTTTTTCTTTCAGGATACAGAATTTATGAAAGCAGACAGCAGCCTCCTAAGCATAGAAGATCATCCAGTATCCATGGTTCTCAGAAACAGAACCGGATATGAAGATATTGTAATCGGACTGAGACTTCCAAACGGGAGACTTCTCTGGGTCAATGTCAATTCAGAACCAATATTTGAAAACGATCAGTTTGCAGGAGCAGTCATTTCTTTTGCAGACATTACAGAAAAGAAAATACAGGAAGAAGAACTGAATGCGGCAAAAAAAGCCGCCGATGAAGGCAACAGAATCAAATCTGAATTTCTTTCGATTATCAGCCACGAGATCAAAACTCCTCTGAACTCCATACTTGGAGTCACCTCACTTCTCCTGGAAGAAAAACCGAGACCGGATCAGGAAGAAAATCTGAGCATACTCAAAACCTCAGCCAAGAACCTGCACACTCTGATTTCGGATATTCTGGACTACAGTGAACTGGAATCAGGAAAAGCCAGAATCAATGAGATGGAGTTTGATCCTGCAGAATACGCTCAAAATGTACTGAGGAACTACTCAGCGAAGGCTGAGGATAAAAAGATCAGCCTGAATATATCGATCGATTCCAATACAGGAAAGAAATCATTCGGGGATGCATTGAAATTTCAGCAAGTGCTTTCCAATCTTCTGAGCAATGCTCTGAAGTTTACTCAGAACGGATCTGTTCTGATAGATATGAAAATCACAGAACAGGAAGGACTGATCTATGTAAGAACCTGTGTAAAAGACACAGGAATCGGAATTGCAGAAGAAAATCTGAACAAAATCTTCGAACGTTTTACTCAGGAAGTACAGACATATTCCAGAAAATTTGAAGGGACAGGTCTGGGACTCGCTATTACCAAAAAGATCATAGATCTTTTAGGCGGGACGATACAGGTGGAAAGCGCTCTGAATCAAGGTTCATCATTTACTTTTCAGTGCCCTTTTAAAATTTATGCCGGAGAAAAAAAGACTGTCGATGTGTTTTCTCAGCCCTATCATATTCTCCTTGTGGAAGACGATCAGACAAATGCGTGGCTTGCCTGCAAATATATGAAAAAATGGAATCTGATCACTGAACATGCACTGAACGGAAAAGAAGCATTAAAAATTGCAGATACAATTCTGTTTGATCTGATCCTGATGGATATTCAGATGCCGGAGATGGACGGGTTCGAGGCTGCTGAAATTATGAGAAGCAGAAATATCAACTGCCCGATTCTCGCATTTACTGCCGCCAATATTTCGGAAATAAAGGAAAGGATATTTACCTCAGGGATGAATGATTTTATTGTCAAGCCGATACAGCCCAGTCTTATGTATAAAATAATGAAAAAATATCTGGAGAAAACTGATTGAAAAATATTCTGATCCTGGGAAGCGGAGGAATCGCGTCTCTGTACGGAAGTATGATGCAGAGAAACGGCAGATCGGTAAGCCTTTATGTCAGAAGGAATTCTGCTGAAATTTCCTCCGGGATTCAGGTAGACTCTGTCTGGGGAAATCATTTTTTCATTCCCGAAAATGTATTCACTGAACTTGACTTTTCCAGGTACAGACCCGATCTGATCATTAACTCACTGAAGGCCCTTCCTGAAATCAGACTTGAACAGATACTGAAAGGTCTTCCTGAAAAGATACCTGTGCTTCTTCTTCAAAATGGAATCGGTCTGGAAGAAGAGTTTTCCCGACTCTTTCCTGCAAATCCTGTATTTGCAGGACTTGCATTTGTATGCTCTAACAGACACAGCCCGGGTTATGTAAATCATCTGGACTACGGACAGATCACAGTAAGTCCTCATCAGTCATTTGATATGAATCTGGCTGAAAAAATATATGAACTTTTTAAAGAATCAGGAGTGCCTTCTGAAATCAGTCCTGACTACAGGCTTTCGAGATGGAAAAAGCTGATGTGGAATGTTCCGTTCAATCCGCTTTCTGTTCTTTGCGGCGGTGCAAGCACAAAAGAAATTCTGGATAACCCTTACACACTTGACCTCACAAGAAAAATAATGCAGGAAGTATTGCACACTGCGCACAGACTGAATGTCCCTCTCAAAAGTTCTCAACCGGATGAATTCATAGAAATGACATTTAAAATGAAACCTTACAAAACCAGTATGCTTCTGGATTATGAAAACCGACGTCCAATGGAGATCGACGTTATTCTGGGAAATACATTAAATTTTGCAGAACAGGCCGGACTGGAACTGCCTCATATCAATACAATGTATTGCATTTTGAAAATGCGCAATTTCCTATGAGGATCGATCTTTCCGAATACAGTTTTGACCTGCCGGATGAACTGATTGCAGTTTATCCTGCAGAAAAAAGAGATCATTCCAGACTGTTTATTGCAGACAGAAAAGACAGGACTTTTCAGACTGATTGTTTTTTTTATAATCTGGGAAAATTTCTGAAACGAGGCGATCTGCTTGTATTCAACAGAACAAAGGTCAGCAGAAGAAGGGTTTTTCTCAGAACAGAAACCGGAAGACAGCACGAATGTATGTTCCTCGCGGAAGAAAATTCAGGCTGGCACTGTCTGATTAGAAATTCTGCCAAACTGAAAGAGAATCATAAACTGTTCTCAGTTTCAGGAAAGGAATTTCAGTATAGAAACCTGAATGGAAAATCATTTCTGATTCCGAATGAAAAAGTTACAGAAGATTTCTTTGAAAAGGACGGCACAGTTCCAATTCCCCCCTATCTGAAAAGAAGGGCGGAAGAATCTGACAATGAAAGATATCAGACCATATTTGCAGAAAATGCCGGATCTGCGGCAGCACCGACTGCAGGACTGCATTTCACAGAAAGACTGAAAACTGAACTCGAAAATCAGGGGATTATCTTTGCCGATGTATGTCTTCACGTAGGGTACGGAACATTTGCTCCTCTGACTGAGGAACAGATCCTTTCCGGAAAACTGCATTCAGAACATTTTTCCATTTCTGAAAAAACAGCTGAACTCTGCAATAAAACCAGAAATCAAGGGAACCGAGTCATTTCTGTGGGAACTACTTCGCTTAGGGCACTGGAATCCTGCTATGACAGAAAAAATAGAGAATATCTGCCTGCCGACTCGGAAACGGATATTTTCTTAAAGCCGGGAGATGAGATATTTTCTATAGATGGGTTAATTACAAACTTTCATCTGCCGGAAAGCAGTCTTCTTCTGCTCGTTTCCTGTTTCGCCGACAAGGATTTTGTTCTGTCTGCATACAGAAAAGCAATAGAAGAAAAATTCAGATTTTATTCTTTTGGAGATGCGATGCTGTTAATTTAGATTTTGCTGTTTTTGTAGTAATTGTTTACTTTTTTTACGTAGTTCTGAGTTTCAGAGTAAGGCGGAATTCCACCATATTTTTTGACTGCACCGGGTCCTGCATTGTAAGCAGCAAGTGCCAGATCTTTGTCTTTGAATTTACCCAGCAGATTTTTGAGATAATCAGTTCCGCCCTTGATATTTTCTTCAGGATCAAAAGGATCTTCTACTCCAAGAGATTCTGCTGTTTCAGGCATCAGCTGCATCAGTCCTTGAGCACCCTTATGAGAAACTGCCTTGGGATTAAAATTGGACTCTGTCTTTACAACAGCCTTCACCCAGTCCGGATCAAGACCTTTTGACTTAGATTCATTGTGGATAATTTTTTCGAGATAATTCAGCTGTTTTGCCGGTTTTGCAGGAAAAAAATTCTCCAGCTTGGAAACTTTTTCCGTGATGATTTCCGGTTTTAGAAATTCTGTTTTTGGAAGAGGCATTTCTCTTTTTTCACGAATTTCAGCGTTTTTATGGATTTCCTTTACGTTTCTTTCGAGTTCTTTCAGAAATTCCGTCTTCTGCCCGAGAAATTTGTCGGAACTTTCTTTTTCCATATGATCCACCATACCGGAAATCTCCTGCATACGAACCATCGCTGTCTGAAATGATGAAAATCCTTCCAATTCCACAGTACTATTTTCGGATTTCTTACCAAGAAATTCAGTTAAAACTTGCACAGTCATCGAAAAAAATTTAGATGGAATTATGAGATTTTATCTAAGCAGATGTGTTTCTGCTCTTCCTGTGCTCTGGGCATTTGAGGCAGGATATTTCCGCGATCATGGAATCAATGCTGAGATAAAAATAATCGACAGTTACAACAGTATAGAAGCTGCACTGCTCGATGGAAGAGCTGATGCCGGAGAGTTTTTCTTCAGTTCTTATCTGCTGAAAGCAAATTCAGTCGGCTCTCAAAATCTTCTCTATTTTCCGGCAATGTTCCTGAATCTGTCAGAGCTGGTTTTTTACACAGATAAAAATCTGCTGAAACAGTCAAAAGACTATACACCCAAAATGATCCTTCCTGTCCCTCATGAAGGTTCTCCCTGCAGTCTTTATGCAAAGACAATGATCCGAAAATTTTTCGGAGATTCGGGCGAAGCACCTGTTTCCATTATGG
Source organism: Spirochaetota bacterium (assembly GCA_052033835.1). GTDB lineage: Bacteria > Spirochaetota > Leptospiria > Leptospirales > Leptospiraceae > DAORDI01. Next base: position 3,328 of record JBPOJG010000214.1, on the reverse strand, counting down.
AAATGCCTTATCATATGTATGAGCAGGTTTATTCCTCTGAGCATTGTTTTGGACTTGTTGCAGATAATCTGATATTTCCTTTCATATCCTCCCCTCCCCATATTCACAGACTGAAAGAAGTGGACAAGGTCCCTGGTTCTGTACTCTGCTTCAGTGACAGATTCATTCTGCAGAACAGAGAAAAAGTTGTACAGATCATAGAAGCAGTAAAAAAATCAATTACACTGCTTTCCAACAGCAATCCAATCAATGAAAGTTTCTTTCTGGGAATAATTCAGAAATACCAGATCCCTTATCTGCAGAAGGCGGATACAAAACTTCTCAGAGAAAAATTTCCAGAATTTTTCTGTTTTGAAATGCCGGACTTCTGCATTGAAGATATGATATTCCTTCTCGGCCAGGAACAGCCCGAAAATAAGAACATCAAAAATCTGACTCGTTCTATAATTCTGATAATGGATAATATTCTGGATCAGTCTGTACCTGTGCAGCGCCTGATAAAGAAAGTTCCGGTACAAAAAATAACTGAAACGAATGAGGAAAAAGATGAGTTCAGTTATTTTGAAAAAAAATACGGAAAATATATAAGAAATTTCGGATACAGTTTTTACAAGGCACTGTTCAGTGATGCATCGGAGCTTATGCTTTTTTTTGACAGAAAAACCGGAAGAATCGTTGATGCAAATACACGTTTCAAGGAAGAACTCGGTTATTCGGACGAAATAGAAAGACTTACAATATATGACATTATTAAAGACTGTGATGAAAATCATCCTCTCCATTCATTTATGCAGAAGGCTGGAGAAACAAATTACATATCAAATCTGGAACTGATACATAAAAACAGACATGATCTGTCTGCCGATCTCTATATCAGCCCGCTGGTGTTTGCAGAAAAGGTATTCTATTTATGCGTTTTCATCAATAATTCTGAAAACAAGGAAGCAATGAGACTTCGGCATGAATTCATTTCAAACATCAGTCATGAATTAAGATCACCTATGACAAGCATCAGAGGTTTTTTTGAACTGATTTCCACTGATGCAAATCTTAATTTTAATGATGAACACAGAAACGTACTGACCATCATTGAAAAAAACATTCTGAAGATGATTGCACTGATTGACAATCTTCTTCAACTGGACAAGAAAGACAGACTGCTCGAAACAAAGATCATTGAAAAATTTGATCCTGCATCAGTTATCGAAGAAATCATTATGATCAATGAACCTCTTGCAAAAGGAAAAGGACTTTCCATTCGTAAATCTCTGATGTCCGGGCTTATCATAGAAACAGTCAAAATTGATTTTTCTCAGATCATATCCAATCTTGTAGGCAATGCGATCAAGTATACTGAAAAGGGTCACATCAAAGTGACTATGATGCAGGAATCAAAGAATGTATGTATGATTAAAGTTGAAGATACAGGAATCGGAATTCCGAAAAAATATCAGCATTCCATTTTTGAAAGATTTTTCAGAGTTCCGGGAGAGTCCAACAAAAGAATCGGCGGTACTGGTCTTGGACTTGCAATTGTAGAAGAACTTCTGAACAGAATCGGCGGAATCATCACAGTAAACAGCAAAGTCGGAGAAGGCACATCATTTCTAGTCTATCTGCCTCTTCTTAAAGAAAAATAACAGATCAAGAAATAAGGTAACTTCTAAGAAACAACTTCCTTAGAAGTCAGTTTCTTCCTTTAGAATGAACGCCTGCGTTCTTAGCGACTACTCAGTGGAAATATATTGTCAGAGATTTTATAGAAAAATGCGTTAAAAGCGGGGATTCCAAAGGGGTTTGCAAAACCCCTTTGGGCCTGTCCGGCAGGACTCCAAACGCTTCCCAGATTTCTGATCGAGCGCAAGCTCGATCAGAAATCTGGGAAATATTATATAGAAAAATATCTTTTTCGAATTTCAGAAATATCTTCAGAATGAAGATTCAGATCAGGAAAAACTGATCTGCTTAAAAGATCTGCACACATACTGTCTTCGTCAAATCCAGAAATCAGCCAGTCCATAATCTCCAGAACAATATCCATTCTCCCTGCAAGGTCCCCTCTTCTTTTCAAAAGATTCTGAAACTCCAGATGAAAACTTTCTGCATCTCTGTTCTCGATCCATTTTCTTGCCTTTGGAGGAAACGTCTCAAAATATATCTGCTTTTCAGGTCTGGATGTAAATACAAATGTTTCATTCTCATTCTGAAAATAAACATTCAATGAGTCTTTCAGTTTCTGAAGTTCTCCTTTTTCGGAATGCATTTGAAACAGAATCTGTCCTAGAAGACTGTCCTGAAACGGAAGAAAAGGATATGGTGTTTTCGTCATACTCGATAAGTAAAAAAGGAAGGGGAGATCTGTGCAAGGTAAATATCAGTCAATATTTTTCGCACAGATCTGATCATATCTGCTTTTTTTTAAAGCTGATTATTTTTTGGGAGGAACAATTGATTCTTTGCAGGCTTTAAAAACAGAAAATTTTACAACTGTTTTTGCCGGAATTTCAATTTCCTGACCAGTCGCAGGATTTCTTCCTTTTCTCTTTTTAGTTTTTCTGAGAATCAGCTTGCCGATTCCTGGAAATACAAATGCTCCATTCTTTTTAGTTTCCTTGTATGCAAGTTCAGTCAGTGCATCAAGAAATGCATTGACGTCCTTTTTCTGCATTTCGAGTTTTTCTGCAAGTTCAGAAATGATCTGTGATTTTTTGATGGGTGTTGCTTTGGATGCTGCCATGCTTTCTTTCCTTAACGGTCTATTTGTTTTTACAATCGGTAATAGGAAAAAAATGAAAAGAAAAATATTTATTTTAGCCAATAAAATCAGGGTTTTTTTTTACTTTTTTCGAGATTATTCAATAAAATCAAGGGGATATGGAGTTCAGGACGTAAAAAAGACTGATTTTACTGATTATTCGCAATCAAAACAAAAGTCTCTGACAGCTCCAAGGATATGCTCTGAACGGGCATCTGGCTGCGAGCATTTCTCTTTCACACTGCTCGATCTCTGACTTGCTGCTTTTACGGATAAAAAGAAGAGGATAAGAGGGTCGGTTTCCGCATTGTTCTGATTTTGCTTCTACGATTGGAAACAGTCTTTTTGTGCTTTCCCAAGCACTGATCTGATTGCCATCGATACAGGAAGACAGAATTAAGAGGATTGTGATTTTTAGAAATTGGGGGAAATACACGGAAATAAAAAGGCGTTGGCTCCCTCTGCTGGGCTCGAACCAGCGACCCAGTGATTAACAGTCACTTGCTCTACCGACTGAGCTAAAAGGGAATGTACGCCTACAGCCAATATTTTTCGGTTATATTTTCCGTCAAG
>JBPOJG010000096.1:0-21081 GCA_052033835.1 Spirochaetota bacterium | reverse complement strand
CACTCTGAAAATCTTGAGTTTTGGATCAGGCTTTCCGAAAATTAATCTGAGGCATTCTTTTGGAAACGAAAAAACTAGTTGTGGTTTTGACTCTTTGTATTAGCGTTGCAACATGGGTCTATTTTAAAGACAGGCGTGATCTGCTGAAGAAGATATATATGCCTGGGACTGTAACTGTATTTTTGCAGGGAAATGTCTCAAGGTCAGGAATATATCAGATTCCGGCAGGAGCAGACCTTCAGGATCTTCTGGAATTGTCTGGAAACGCAGATTCAGTGAATCCAAAAGAAATACAGATGGAATCGAGTCTTTTTGATGGCCAAATAGTCAGGATTGGAATGGGGAAGTAAATGACTGATCAAGGGAAAATTTCGCAAAAAACAGGGCCTGAGATGAAAACAAGGAACAGATTGAATCCCATTCAGGACAGCAGTGAACTGGAAGAATATCTTGATTTTGATTTTACCTTGGAAGATCTGGCAGAGCTGAATGAAGAACTGGGTCTTTCCGATTCAGGCGAACTTCTGATGGATTTTGATGATGAAGAGGATTCTCATCTGGATGAAATTGTAGACCGTACGGTCGGAAATTCGCAGGACGATGAAGACCATCTGCTTGGTGCAAGGGTGCCTGATATTTACATCAATGAAGATAAAGATGATCTGTCAGAAGACGACCTGGAGGACATTCTCAGTACTCCTCTTGTAGGACAAAAATCCAGTTTTGATAAATTTGATACAGATAACGATTCTGACATTTCCCTTTCCACCGAAGAACTCTTAAAAATTGAATCCGAGGATCCATATGCCTTTGTGGATTCTGACACAAATATAGACCGTCATTTTGCCGATCAGATATCGGATAAAGATGATTCCGATATTACATTGGATACCTCCGAGCTTGATCATATCCTTGAAGCTGAACCTGAGCTCCCAATTGCACATTCCGGCGAGGAGATGCTTGTTGATTATTCTGCTCCTGATGAAGACAATCTGGAAGTGGAAATGGAAGGATTGGAAACTTCGCCTGAAGTCAGCCTAGGGGATGATGATCCTTTGGATGAGGAAAATGTTTCTCTTTCCGGGGCTGAACTTGACCATATTCTGGAATCTGAAGATTACAGCGAAGAAGATGAAGAATATGGGAAATCTTTTTTTGATTCAGATGATGCTGAGCTTCCTGATCTGGAATTTGATGTGGATGATGAAGAGGAAAGTGATTCGATCACTCTGTCTTCTGACGAACTTGGCAATATAACTGGAGAAGAAGAATCATTTGACGGAGAAGGTGAGTTTATCACTGATATGGACTCTGCAGAGGATTCGATCACACTGTCTCCGGATGAACTTGGCAATATAACTGGGGAAGAAGAACCCTTTGGCGAGTCAGAAGAGTTCAGTCCTGAACTTGAGAGCGGAGATGATTCCATTACTCTTTCACCTGACGAATTGGGAAATATTACGGGTGAAGAAGAAGAGTTTTCTCTTCCTGAAATTACACCGGATCTGGACAGTGAGGAAGATTCCATCACTCTTTCCGGCGATGAACTTGGCAATATAGCAGGGGAAGAGGAAGAATTCTCTGTCCCTGAATTTATCCCTGAGCTGGATGATTCGGATGACTCAATTACGCTGTCCGGTGATGAGCTGGGGAATATCATTGGCGAAGATGAGGAGTTCCAGCCAAAATTCAGTGATGATGAATCGGAAGAGAACATCACGCTCTCAGGCGACGAACTCGGCAATATAATGGGAGAAGAGGAAGAATTCTCTGTCCCTGAATTTACGCCTGAACTGGACGAAGAGGATGATTCGATCACACTGTCGGGCGACGAACTCGGCAATATAGTGGGAGAAGAGGAAGAATTCTCTGTCCCTGAATTTACGCCTGAACTGGACGAAGAGGACGATTCAATCACACTGTCCGGCGACGAACTCGGCAATATAGTCGGAGAAGAGGAAGAATTCACTGTTCCGGAATTTACGCCTGAACTGGACGAAGAGGACGATTCAATCACACTGTCGGGCGATGAACTCGGCAACATAGTCGGAGAAGAGGAAGAATTCTCTGTCCCTGAATTTACGCCCGAGCTGGAAGAAGAGGACGATTCAATCACACTGTCCGGCGATGAACTCGGCAACATAGTCGGAGAAGAGGAAGAATTCACTGCTTCTGAATTTACGCCCGAGCTGGAAGAAGAGGACGATTCAATCACACTGTCGGGCGACGAACTCGGCAACATAGTCGGAGAAGAGGAAGAATTCACTGTTTCTGAAATTAACCCTGAACTGGAAGGAGAGGATTTTATTGCAGAAGATTTTAATCCTGAACTGGAAGAGGATGAGTCAATTACACTGTCCGGTGATGAACTGGGAAATATTGTAGGAGATACTTCTGACGAACAGGAAGATGAGTCTGTAGCACTCTCTATAGATGAACTGGACAATATCATAGGAGACGAGCAGTCTGCAGTTCAGGAAAATTTGGCCGAAGAAACTGACGAAATCTCACTTTCAGGTGATGAACTTTCTCATTTGATTGAGTCTGGTGAAGCTCATATTGAGGAATCTGATCTTTCCTCTTTTGGAGACGGAGGATTCAGATTCTCATCTATTTCCAAGCCCGAGGCCAAAAAGCTGCTCCATTATCTGGATGAAATGTTAGGAACTCTGCCTGAGGAATTTGTAGAAGAGTTCGCGCAGTCTGAGTATTTTGATCTCTATAAAAAACTTATGGAAGAACTGGAGCAGTAAATGAGCTTATTTGCCAAGGCTCTTGAAATAATTAAGAACTTTAACCCGGTCAGACGGCCGGTAAATACTGATTCCGCTCAAGCAAAAAAAAAAAATGGACTGCTGAAGAAAGCGGTTGAGATTTCAGAATTTGAGCCAAAGGAAGAAGTTGTCAATATCTATGAGGATACAGAGCTCATTGATCTGGATGCAATTGCTGAAGAAAGGGAGTTCTTAGAATCAAAATCCGATGATCCGTCTGAAACTACTTTCAAAATGGATGCGATTGATGATTTTTCGGGCGATTCAAGCACAATATCCATCACTGAAAAAGGAATCGGTACCGGTTCTGAAATTCAGGATTCTATTCCTCCTGCTACAGAGTTTGAAATCAATGATGAATCCGCTGCTGAGCTTGCAGAGTGGGAAAAAGAAATTTCCGGTCAGATCGATCCTGTTGAGGAATTTCATCCATTCGAAAGCAGACAGGAGACTAAAAACGATTTTAATGTCCCTGACAGTGCAGAAGAACGAAAAGTAGAAACATATCATGTTCTTGTGGAAATTACCAAGGAACTTTTGAAATCAGTCACTCCCGATGAATTTTTTGACAATCTTCTCTATCATGTAGTCAGTCAGCTCGGTCCTGAAACCTTAGTTCTGTTTTCGTCTAGGAATTCAGAATTTCAGGAATTTGAAGTGGTGGCATACGATGGACTGGATGTGGAACCTTCTATTTCCTTCTTTAAAGACTCTTCTCTAGTCTCTCTTCTTGATAAGCTGAAGGAACCTTTCTATGCAAAGAAGTATCTGAATGAAGTGGAAGAAAGAGACAAAGTATTTCTTTCTCATCCAAATTCTGAAATTATAGCACCGATTGTATATGAGGATCAGATTACAGGATTCTTTGTCGCAGGGAAAAGTGTATCTGTATCTGAATACGCTTCTGATGATTTTGAGTTTTTAAGAATGATCGGAGAAATCGCAGGATCTTTGACTGTAAAAATGTTTCAGATGCTGAAGAATACGAAAGAAATTGACAGACTGAGTGAAACACTGAATTTAAAACAGAGTCTGACTCAATTTGCAGAATCACTTTATCATTGCAGAAATTACGATGAACTTTGCAGAGCCTTGGGTGCTGAGCTCGAGAAAGACTTTGATATTTCTGAATTTACATTGATGATTCTGAATCCTGAAAGCAGAAGATATGAAATTCATTACTCCAGTTTTTTCAATGGAGAAACACTGGAATCATTTTATCTGAATCCAGATTCAAAAACAATCGCTCTTGTTTCTAAAGTAGCAGGTCTGTACAGAATTGAAAATCCTGATTCGTACCCTGAGCTGAAAGATGCAGTGAATGAAGATACTGAACTCGATATTTTTCCTCTGATCCAGCTGGACAGACTGTTCGGTCTGCTTCTGATTCATAATCAGAGTGAGAAAAACTGGACACCGGAGCAAAAGCAGTCTCTGATTTCGGTTGCCAATTTTATTTCTCCTGTACTCGCAAGTCTGATTCTTCAGAGAGAGCAGAGTTTTATTCTGGAATTCCCATTCAACAGAATTGAAGAACTTCTCGATAAAGAAATGCAGATTGCACAAAAGGAAGAAAGCAGCTTTACTCTGATGATTCTGAAAGTGCGAAATGTGGCTCGGATTCTGAATCAGCTGGGTCAGGAATTCCTTACTGAATATTCCAATTTTATTACATCCATCCTTCAGTCTGGAATAGGGCAGGAAGATCATCTGTCCAGACTTGGGCAGGGCAAATATGCAGTCATTTTAAGAAATAAAAAAGGTGAATCTGAAAATACCGATTTTTTCAACTGGATCAGAAAAGAGCTTGGGAAGTTTCCTTACCCCAAAAGAGAGTTCAAGATGTCCATTCAGCTTTATTCCCTGAATTATCCTGAACAGTCTAAAGACAAACGCAAATTTATTGAAATCATTGAAGATACCTGATTTTATAGAATTATTTTTTAAGACTGGAAGACTTTCACTCGATGCAGGAGGGTTTATATCTCTTTCTGCTCTGAATATTGCAAGTTTTATTACTTCAGGTGCTCTGAATATGACGTCGGCCCAACTGAAACGTCTGTCGCATATTTTTGCTGAAATCGAATCCTGGAGTGAGGCACTTGAAAATTCTTCAAGTGCAGTCAAAGATGCCCGTGAAAATGTAAATGAAACATTTCACAAAGCGGATCTAAATGTAAAGATTGCATTCAGAAAAGCCAACACTTCTCTTGAATATGCCAAAGACTCCGTCAAAGAGGCCGTGTACGGAAACAAGGTGCTGTCAAGCATACTTGGAAGTTCTCATCATAATATGATCAGTCTGTCTCATGTACGACTGAGTCTCAGAGACCTTAAGAAGGACATTCAGCCTGAAGAAGTTGTGAAAAACTTCAGAGAATCTGCAGGTCATTCTCCGATCCTGTATATCCCTGGTCTTTTATGTGATGAAATGCTCTGGCAGGATTCCAGTATTGAAACGCCTGGAGCAGAAATATTTTCTCCCGGACTGGCTGACGATATGGCCAGATCAGGATTTTATCCAATCCATATGAGATACAATCAGGGGCTTCACATTTCTGAAAATGGAAAGATGATGGCTGATCTGCTTAGAAAACTTCTGCCTTTCTTTCAGGACGGTGAACTGAATATTATTTCCTACAGTCAGGGCGGTCTTGTTCTCAGAAGTGCATTATATTATATGCTCGGAGAATCCGAGCTCAGAAAAAAACTGGGAAAGGTTATTTTTATCAGTTCTCCTGATAATGGATCTTATCTCGAAAAATTCGGTTACTGGCTCGGTTTTTTACTGCAGTTTTATCCAAATACGGCTGTCCGTCTTTTAGGAGTTACTGGAAATCTGAGAAGCGACGGGATCAAGGATCTCTCTCACGGCAATATTCGCGAAGAGGACTGGAAGGAGCATCAGGTCAGCCGATATTTCAGAGAGAATTATTTCGGTGAACTCGATGATATTAACGCTTATCAAATTGCTTCTCTGATTTATGAAGAAGATGATCCTTTGTCCTTGGTCGGTGACGGAATCATTGAAAAGCCAAGTGTAGTGTATTTACGAGACAGGGTATTTTTAAAGAAAAACGGCGAGTCGAGAAGCTTGATCCTTTCAGGGTACAATCATTTTTCCGTGATGAATTCACCTGAACTGAAAAGCTGGATTCTGAAAATTATGAATGAGCGTTCTTAATCAGTGTTCAGTTTAATCTTTTCTAGAATCTGACTGATTTCCTTACTGTGAAATTCCTTGTCCTGTGTCAGATTTTCTCTGATGTCGAGGATCAGTTTGTGTCCTGAGCCGAGCGGAATCAGATAATAACCGGAACGGGCATCTCTCGGACGAAGAATATCATAAAATTTCCAAAACTGACCTTTCCATTTTTGAGGTTCATTAATATTTTCCTTCTCAAAACTCAGCGATTCAATTTCACCCTGTTTCACTTGAAAATCCAGGAATTCCTGGTATTCTGTCTTTAAATTTTCGTCGCTCAGATTTACGAGTGATGAGACAAGAAACAATCTGATATTCGGATAGGGTGTTGTGTCTTTTTCACTTGGGGAAATGATTCCCGCAATCTGACCTGTACCTGTCTCGTCTTTGGAGGAAAGATTTTTCGGATTATGAAAGAAAAAGCCTTCAGGAAGTTCCAGTTTTAACGGAATTTCCGGATGAGTAAATACTCTTTTGGACTCATCTGTTTTCCATGCACTTAAGTCGATTTCGATTGAATTGTATTTTTTCTGATGATTGTATTTGAAAACATAGAATTCCATTGACTGAAGACCCTTAAATGAAATGATTCCGCAGATAAACAGAGAGAGACCCAAGAGAAGAATCTGCCGAAGCAGTTTCTGTTTAAGCGTAACGGAAAAAATATAGATCGCAGAAGCAAAGAATAAAAACACCCAGCCTGCCCTGTTTTCGAGAAGTCCGGTAAAAAAGACAGTGCAAAGGCTGAAAAGCAGAAACAGCATCTCAGGCCAGATTCTTTCCTCATTTCGAATCACTACTGCCAATATCTGCAATTCCAGTGCAGCGAAAATCAGCGAACCCAATGAAACGGGAACGACAAGCAGAAAAATGATCCCGAGCGGCAGATGGTCCTCATGGAAGTAGAAAAACAGCAGACTTGCAAAAAAATATCCAAAAAGAGTTTTTTTGAAAAAACTTAGTTCATAATACTTTTTCGAAACCTTGCCGATTAAGTACATAATAGAGCGGGGGATAGCTATGCCGAATAAAGAGTTCATCAATATCTTAAAGAGTGATTACCAGACTTTAGAGAAGTCCATTAAATCATTCCTGAGAAACTATTCAAAAATAACTGATTTTCTTGGAAAGCTATTTGAATATATCCCGGCAGAATTTTTTGTCATTCTGTTCCTTTCCTTAGGTTTTCTGATGGTATTGAACAGTGTATCGAAAAAGGGAAGTTCTTTGAGTTTTCTGATTTCAGTCGCAATGAGCACCGGGCTCTGTGTTTTCGGCAGTCAGATGGTTTTACAGAAATCGAGACATCTGCAGTTCCTTTTTTCCGGCGGGGCGCTCCTGCTCACCGCATACGGATTCGCTTTTCTGGGGTATTTGGTTCAGTATGCCAAAAAACAGTATAGGAAAAAGAAACTTCCGAATCCGGAGACATTTGAACAGGCTGTATTCAATCTTCATCAGAACTACAATGAGGCTGCTATGTATCTTCATCTGCATTTGGCAAAAAAAGATCTGAATTATGATGATCTTAGAGAGAAACTGAATGGACTGAAACTTTCTGCGGAAGGGATGCTCGTCCTTCTGGATACAAAAAGAAAAAAGGAAGTGACCACATCCGAAATGCCGACGGTAAAAGACGATAGAATTGGAAATACCGAAGTTTTAGCCCATATCAATTCTCATTAATAGGAAAATTTGTGGGTTTTGACCGGAACCCATTTATTTTCAGTAAACACTGAGAAAATCATTTCAGAAATTCGGCCATTTTCATCGTATTTCAGTTCACTCATTTTTTTCCCGGAACTCTGATGATTTTCTCTTCTGATGATTTTTCCTTTTTCATCGAAAAAAACCTGAATTTGAGCTAGGCTCTTTTTCTTTTCGTCGTAGATTTCCTGATTCCATTGTTTTGGATTTCCGGGATCGTGCGATGTGCTGAAAATCTCTGTCTCTTTTGCTTCCAGCCAGTAAATTTCCCCTTCTGTGATCCATTCATTCCACATTCCAATCACCTTGCAACGGAAAATCTCCTTTGATTCAGCATTCAGCAGACTGACAGTCTTAAGTTCCCCGGACGGGTCCTTGTATTTGAATATCTTGGATTCTTCCATTCCTTTTGAAGAATGAAGTTCTTCCTGTACGAGTCGATTTTTGTCATATTTATATACTGTATATCCGTCATCTGTGCCTGATCCGTTTTTATATTTTTCACGAATCAGTTTTCCATTTTCATCATATTCGTAATCGGCAGTATAAATTATGTTTCCGTCTTTATTTGTGACAGTTTCCGACTTAGGACCGTTTTTTCCCGTGCCAAAACTGTATTTGTCCATAGGAGACCATTTTCCCGGGGAGTAGGGATAAATTGAAATTGATGATAATAAAACTAAGAAAAATATATGCTTCATTTGTTCTGCAACCTGACCATCTGTCAATTTAGACTCGGGTTTTTAGTTTGTGAAGAATTTTTCTTGGGGCGAATTATGAAAACTGCAAAAAAAGAGCTTTGGCTGTTGCGAAAATAAAAAGCTTGTTCTGTCATTACTTTTACTGACGGTACAGAGAATTCTTCAACAGTCTCGAAAGAACAGATGATCGCTCATACAATTGAATCAAATACAGTCGTACATACTATTGATTTCGGGAACGGAGTACAGCAGGGTATCTATGATTTGGAATTCAAGCTGTGCTCGGGAAAAGGATCTACGGTTTCATCATTTAACTCACCTTACGCAAATAGGATATGAGGTCTAGAATCTGTAATTTTATAAATGCATTAGGAAAATCGAATAGACAAGTAAAAATGGGGTTTGGGGTGGAACCCCAAGAAATGCCGCCGACACTCGTAGTGAGTCTGTCGAATCTAGGCAAAACTCCAAAAACGCCCCACCTGCAGCCGAAGGAGTAAGGTGAGTGAATAAAATGCAGTCTTCGTGCAGCAGGAGGAACTGAGAAAGAAAATCTCCGTTTGAGTGAAGCAAGGGCTAAATCGGTTCATAAGTATTTGGTTTCGAGAGGAATTCAAGCAGAAAAACTGGAAATCAAGGGTTACGGTGCAGCTGTCCCTGCGTCTCCAAATACAAACGAGGAAGAAAAAAAGAAAAACAGGCGAGTGACATTCCTTCTAAAATAAAAACTGCAGATGGGCTGTGTAAAAAGTAACTTGATTCCTGATCCCGATCCCAATAAATAAGTGAAATGAGGGACTGTCTATTTACGGATAATTTTCGTATGTTCTTTCAAAAAACCAGGAAGGCGATGTTTTCTTTTTCCCTCAGATCTGTTTATTTGATTTTTATATTATCAATGCCTTTATTTTCTGAGGTCAGTTTTGAAGTGCAGAAACTGGAAAACTTGAGCATCATAAATTCTCTTAATTCTGATAATAAAGAAGGCAAATGGTATCTTTCAGAACATTCCGGATATGTTCCAGTCTCCGTTGAAAGTATTTCGGGCGCCGGAGACTGGAGTGCCCATCCGATTCCTTCTGCATACTTCAAGAAGAATACAGAATTAAAGACGATCCGGCTTCTGAAAATATTTTCTGTTCCTTTCTCTGACCAGGAAAAACCTCTTTCCTTTCGCCTCGGTACAATCAGTGATCGGGACAGAACTTATCTGAACGGAGTTCTCATTGGAAATACTGGAACTTTCGGTTCAGATATTCCTCAGGCATATGACAGAATCAGAATTTATGATATCCCGAAAGGAGTGCTCAAATACGGAATGGATAATGTTCTTGTGATTGAAGTGGAAGGATATTTCAGAGATGAACTCGGTCTTGATCAGGACAGGACTGAAATCGGACCTTCTCAGAAAATTCATTCTGCAATTCTGCATGAGGAATATCTGAAGCTTTTGATTCTTGCCGTTTATTTTTCCGCATCGATGTATTTTCTTTTTCTCTTTATCAGAAGAAGAAAGGAGACTGAAAATTTTTATTTTTCTGTTTTCACTGTGATTCTTGTCATCTATCAGTTTATGCGAAATCAGCTGAAGTATGAATTCGGGACTGACCTTATTGTGCTGAAGAGGATTGAGTATACTCTTCTGTACCTCCTTATGCCTGCGCTTTCCAATTTCATCAGGAGATATTTTCATTTTCAATGGAGAAAGGTTTTCAAGTTGCTGGATATTACAGTCATCAGTCTTGCTGTATATGCTTCATTCTGCAATGATATCAATTTTTTAAATGATCTTTTCAGCAATTTTGTCCAGCCTCTCTGGCTTTTTTATTCCGGTTTTATTGTATATTTTCTTATCAAAAAAATAAAGGAAAACGAAAGAGACGCCTTCATTCTTTTCGGAGTCTTTTCTGTTCTTCTCGTCAGCATCACGGTAGATTCACTCAGTTCCAGAAGCATTATTGTATTTCCGAGAATTACGGGATATATTTTCATTTTCTTTATTTTGGGAATAACAGTGATTCTCGCGAACAGATTTGTAAGAGTGAGTCAGGAAGTTGAAGATCTGAATGCGGGGCTGGAAGAAAAAGTGGCTCTCAGGACTGCTGAAGTTCTGTCCAAAATGGAAACGATCACGAAACTGAAAGAGCAGCAGGACGGGGACTATTTTCTCACAACGCTGCTTCTCGAACCCTTGAATCTGATTGAAGTCAGTTCTTCCGTTCTGGAAGTGGAATCTTTTATATCCCAGAAAAAACATTTTGTATTTCGTGGATGGGAAAAACAGCTCGGAGGTGACATTAATTTCTGTATGCAGATCCATCTTCAGGATGAATTGTACACACTGGCTGTAAATGCAGATGCAATGGGGAAGTCAATGCAGGGAGCAGGGGGAATTCTTGTATTCGGTGCGGTTCTGCGAGCAGTCATTGACAGGACTAAGGTTTCTCCGGAACTGAAAAGACAGACTCCTGAGATATGGCTGAAAAATCTTTTCGATGAGATTCACAGGCTTTTTCTGAGTTTTGACGGCAGTATGCTTGTTTCCTATTTTGTGTTTCTCATTCACGAAAGAACCGGATTTGCACTGTACAATGGAGCAGAACATCCCGAAGCAGTGCTCTTCAGAGACGGAACAGCACAGTTTCTTCCGGTCAGATCCTTCAGCAGAAAGCTCGGTTCTCAGCTGAATGTAAATGAACTCTGTTTTGAGCAGTTTCAGTTCTGCACGGGGGATACTGTAATTCTCGGATCTGATGGAAGAGACGATGTTCAGATGAAAAATGAGAATGGAGAATATTTTATCAATATGGATGAAAATCTCTTCCTGGAAAGTGTCATCAGAGGCAGAGGCAGTCTGGAAGAAATTCATAAACTGATTCTTGAGAATGGAACGCAGACTGATGATATATCCCTTCTGAAAATTAGTTTTATGACTGTTCGAAAAGAAGAGGAGAACTTGGGACGCATTCTGGAAGGTGAATTCCTCAAGGAATTGGATCTGCCAAAGGACAGCAGGAATAATGACTTTCCCGAAAAACTGAAGATTCATCTCGAAAATTTCGGGAACACAGTCTCCTTAAAAAAAATTCTGGTGAAAAGACTTTTTTCAGAAAAGCTTTATAGAGAAGCTGCTTTTTTTGCCGAAGAGGTTTTTTATGAAAATCCTGGCGACAACGGTATTCTTTTCATTACAGCGTATTCGTTTTATAAATTGGGGAATTACGAAAAAGCACTTGAATATGCATTTCGACTGCATTACAGACATGTACGAAAAGATGAAAATACCAATCTGATCTGCAGAATTTTTCAGGGAATGGGAGACAGCGAAAGGCTGAACAGATTTATTCAGGTGCTGATCGAGAATAAAATATACTACAATGACAAATTCATTATAAACGAGAAGATTCATAATGAAGGTTTTTTTGATTGAGGCCGGAAATTTCCTCACGGGCCTGTGTAAAAGCTCGAGTTTTACGCACTCCCTGTGAGGATTTTGGACATCAGCCTTTGAAATTCTCTGCGACGAATTCCCAGTTTACAAGTTTCCAGAATGCTTCTACATAATTCGGTCTTGCATTTCTGTAGTCAATATAATAGGCATGTTCCCATACATCGCAGGTCAGGAGACATTTTTTGCCGTCTTTGAACGGTGTTCCTGCACCAGTTGTGCTTTCGATGGAAAGACTTCCGTCAGAATTCTTCACAAGCCATGCCCAGCCTGATCCGAAAGTCCCTATAGCCGCCGCTGAAAACTTTTCCTTGAAAGAAGCAAATGAACCGAAAGACTTGGTGATTGCTTCAGCCAAAGTTCCTGCAGGTTCACCGCCCCCTTTTGGAGACAGGCAATGCCAGTAAAAGGTATGATTCCAAATCTGAGCGGCGTTGTTGAAAATTCCGCCCGAGGATTTCTTTACAATTTCCTCTAAACTCATATTTTCAAACTCTGTTCCTGGTATCAGTTTGTTCAGATTGACAACATAGGCATTATGGTGTTTTCCGTGATGATATTCCAATGTTTCTGCTGAAATGACTGGTGCCAAAGCGTCTTTTGCATATGGCAGTTCCGGTAATTTATGTTCCATAGTTTCACCTCAATTACACAGTTTGGAATGATTCTAAAAACTAGCAAGATTTTTTTAAGTCTATGCAGGAACTATTGCACCCCTTCTTTCGATTCTTCCAGCGGTGTGCCCTGCCCAATAAAGCAATGCGCTCTTTCGGATACAGCGTGGATTTCAATAGACAGGTGGACAGTCTTACTGCTGAAGAAAAAAGAAAATTTCCTCCTCTCTGTCCTGATTTCGTAATCGAACTTCTCTTTGAATCTGACGGTCTTGTTCAGACTAAGAAAAAAATGGATGAGTGGATGGAAAATGGATGCAGGCTTGCTTGGCTGATAGATCCGTTCGAAAAGAAGGTTTATATTTATAAATCATTTATGAAAGTCAGAGTGTATGAAGGATTTGAAGCCAGCATCTCCGGTGAAGACTTTCTCCCTGGATTTGAACTCCCTTTGAATGAGCTCGATGATTGATTCGATTCACTCCGGTCAAATCCTTCTAAAATAATTGCACCTCGGAAATTTCGTCTATTAAACATTATGAAAATCTAATATACTCAAATACCTTACTGACTCACCTTACGCAAATAGGATATGAGGCCTAGAATCTGTAATTGTAATTTCATAAATGCATTAGGAAAATCTAGCAGCTTCACAGCGTGCAGCAGTTTCCAAGTTTGCGAGACCTTAGGGCCGCCTGCAGGCAAAACTCCAAAAACGCCCGACCTGCAGCCGAAGGCGTAAGGTGAGTTACTGATTCTCAGTCCACGAACCTGCTCTGTCGAGAGCCTTACTTTTTTACAGGAAAACACCTAAGAAAAAATTTTGATGTAATAATTTCAAATTTTCTTTCGTAAATTGAAATTTACTTGCATGATTTTTTATATATCAAAGTGCTGTAATTTTATGGACGTTCTGTCCGTAATTCTCAATGCGAAGGTCATACGGATGCAAAATAAGTTATTGATTCTCTTTATCATTTTTTCCTCATTAAGCATTTCTGCTGAAATGATAGAATTTCTTCCGAAGGCCTCTGCTGAAAAAGAGAGACCTGAAAAAAAGGAAGAAAAAGTCATTATCCGTCATGAATCCAAGAAAGAAAACCCGGTCACTGAACTTCCGAAAAAGAAAGCGTCCGAGGGAGTGACTTTTACTCATCCGATACAGAATGGCAATTCGCCGCTCACGGGTTTTCAGAATCCGGTCCAGAACAAAATGGATATCACTAAAACATACTCAGACAGTTTAAGTGAGCCTTTTCATGGAATTGCAGTCAAAATGGAACAAAATTCCGATACCGCACTCTCTGCAAAGACTGGAAAAGTGATGATGGTGGGGTATATGGACGGTTATGATAATTTTGTAATCGTGCAGCATAAGGAGGATGTTTATTCCGTCTATGCTCATTTGGATAAAATTCATGTTGCAGAGGGGCAGACTGTCTCCATCGGGGCTGGGGTAGGAAGGGTAATTCCTCAGAAAAATCTCTATTTTCAGGTTTCCAGAGGGCATAAAACATTTGATCCTCTGCAGATTCTAAAGAAAAAACAGGATTGAAAAAAAAACTGGATTTTTTTAGCATCTTTAATATTTCATGAATAGAGGGATCTATTTTGGCTGGCCCAATCATAAGAACATATAAAGCAGGCTCCATAGTTTACTTTGAGAAAGACAAAGCGGATGATATTTTCGTTCTTCAGAACGGAAGAATCATTCTTACGTATTTGTCTGCTGACGGGAAAACTGAGATTAAGGAAGATGTCAAACTCGGTGAATTTTTTGGGGTAAAATCGTCATTAGGACGATATCCCAGGGAAGAAACTGCTCAAGTTTTAGGTGGTGCAACTGTTTTAGTATTCAAGATGGCTGATTTTGAATTATTCGTTGCGCAGAAAACCCATTTGATTTTAAAAATGATGAAGGTTTTTTCCAGTCAGCTCAGGCAGATACACCACAAGGTAAGAGAACAGCTCGGCCAGTTCGGCGATATGAAATCGGCTGCTTTTGAACTGATGAATGTTGCGGAAGTTTTTCATCGAAATGGAAATTACGAACATGCAATTTATGCATACGAAAGATATTTAGCCCACTATCAGACTGGGGCTTATGTCGGCAGAGCAAAGGAACTTCTGGCATTGGCGAAAAGGAGTTCTATGTTTCCTGTCAATATGCCTGAACTTTCATATGAAATGGAAAAGAAACATGCTGCAGGGGGATATGCTCCCGTTCCTGAAACAGGACCTACCAAAGCACTGAAAGAACTGCAGACGAAAGCTGATGAACATTTTAAAAATGGAAAATACGCTGAGGCGGCTGCAATTTACAAAAATCTTTCAGATACAAAAGATTCCAAGGGTTCCGATGATGATAAAATCATCGAATTGGCACTTCATTCACTTGGACTTTCTCAGGAATGGCTGGGTAAGCTCGATGAAGCATATGCAACTCTTTCCGGTTATGTAAAAAAGTACGGAAAAGGCAGCAAAGTAAAGGAATCGATTCTTCATCTTGGAATGATTTCCGAGAAAAAAGGTGAGAAAGAAAAAGCTGTTATGCTCTACAATAAGATTTTGGGACTTCCTCCAGAAGATTCTGTCACTGCTGATGCGAGAAATAAAATCGCGGCTTTAAAGGGTTAAAGATATGATGCTTGAAGCAATGTTTGGAAAGTTCGGAAAGGTTTTTCAGCCCAATCAGATTATTTTCTGTGAGTATGAACCTGGAAATGACTTTTATTTGATCCAGGAAGGACAGGTCAAAATCACTAAAACGGTAGGAAATTCTATCAAGACCTTGGATATTCTCGAAACTGGAGACATTTTTGGAGAAATGGCGATACTTGAGGAACAGCCTCGTTCCGCGACTGCGGTTGCAATGGATGAAGTGAAGGCACTGAATTTTAACAGGGCCAACTTTGAACTTCTGATGACTAAAAATCCGCAACTGGCTCTTCGAGTCCTAACAATTTTTTCTACCAGAATTTATGATCAGAAAAGACGTCTTCAAATTCTCCTTTTGGATGATATGACTGGAAAAGTGGCTGATGTTTTTGTGATGCTTGCAGAAAAACAGAACCCTCACGAAATGATGAAAGAAATTACACTGAAAATCACTGTGGATGATGTTGCACATTGGTGCGGACAGCCTGTAGTGGAAGTTCAGAAAGTAGTGGCTCAGTATAAAAAGTCGGGAAAATTGGATGTATTTGCAGACAAAATTGTTGTCAGAAACATTCAGGAATTCCAAAGAACAGTTACACAAAAAAGAAAAGAAAAGTAATTTTAGTACGCTCCCGTAGCTCAGGTGGATAGAGCATTTGTTTCCTAAACAAAGGGTCACTGGTTCGAATCCAGTCGGGGGCAGTAGTCTGGAATTAATCTCTGTAAAAATCTGTAGACAGGTTCTGCTTGAATGATCAGAATCCTGCAAACATAATAAAAAAATACTGACCAAAAACTAATAATTAAGATCAGATATTTTTTGAAGAATCGGCATTATCTCTTGCCTAATAAGGTGATATCTTGCATAAAAAAGTGCGACTTTGTCATATTCCAGATTTTGAGCACTGTTATAATTCTCAAATAATTAATCTGTAACTGCTCAGCGTAACCGCAGCACCTTCAATGTTTGCGTCGCAGCTGCCGCACACTTGAAAACTGCTAAGACCCCTTTTTTATGCTCCTAATATGAATTTGCACTGCGAGGTGAATGTAACTGAGCGGAACTCTGGCTTCAGATTTTATATCATTACTGCTGTGAGAATGCACCATCCTCTTGACAGAAGGTTTCCTGTCTGGACAGTTGTACTGCCGGTGCGGTTGAAAGACTGCTATACAAGTTATAGTTTATATGCAGAAGATAATGAAAAATTCTATGTACTGCACTTGGCAGAGGTCTGTATGACAAAAAAATCCGGTTTATATCCCATCAACGCAATGTTCGGTTTTTCTCTGTTCTTCCTTTTGGCTTTAATGTCAGGGGCATTTTGGCGGATTCACATATTTGGAGAAATACAGAAAGCAGTCGCGGAATCCCTGAATGTTCTAGCTTTGGATGAAAAAATAAAAAGCGGCATTCCGGATATTTCAGCTATACTGAATGCAGAGTATTTTCTGCTCTGTCTGAACCTCGCAGTTTTCCTTTTGTTTCTTTTCAGCTGGTCAAAAATCAGAAAGACTCTGGCAGAGAGGGAGGATTTCAGAATCGAAAGTTTGAAATACAAGTCTATTCTGGAAGGTCTGACTTCTAATTTCATCGCTGTCGATGAGGAACAGAATATTTTTTATTTAAACAATGCAATGACCATGCTGCTTACAGGCACTGGCATTCAAGCTGAGAAACTGAAACAGGGCATATCATTGGCAGATGCGGGTCTTAATATTCTTCGCCGGGAAACGGAACAGAGTCAGTTCTCAGTAAAATCATTTTATGAAAATGCAGTGACGCTGGAATTTGGAGATCAGAAATACAGATCTGTACACAATCCTCTTTTCATTGATAAAGAAAACAGATACGGTTATGTTTTGGAGCTGTTTGATCTGAAAGCGGAAGAAGAGTTCATTGCAGAAAGAATTCAAAAGTCTAATCAGATAGAAAATTATAAGGCTGAAACTGATGCGTTTCGTCGGACTCAGGCGATGATTGAATTCGAAATGGATGGTACAATCATTACTGCAAATGATATGTTTTTAAATATTATGGGATACACCTTGGATGAGATCAAGGGTCAGAGCCACCGTATTTTTGCTGAATCTTCGTATGCACAGACTGAGGAATACAGACAGTTTTGGAAAACGCTGAATGAGGGGAAGTTTCAGTCAGCTGAATTCAAAAGGATTGGGAAAGGGGGCAGAGTCATCTGGCTTCAGGCAGTCTACAGCCCAGTCATTGGTTCAGACGGGAAGCCTTGGAAAGTCATCAAGTCTGCCGTTGATGTCACTTCTCAGAAGCTGAAGAATGCTGATTTTGAGGGACAGATTTCTGCAATTGGGAAATCGCAGGCTGTCATTGAATTCAAAATGGACGGGACAATACTGACTGCAAATGAAAATTTTCTTAAAATAATGAACTATACTTTAAATGAAATAAAGGGGCGTCACCACAGTTTTCTAGTGGAACGTTCCTATGCAGAAACGGAAGATTACAGACAGTTCTGGCAGGATTTAAATCGGGGAGAATACAGATCTGCCGAATACAGGAGAATCGGCAAAGGAGGCAAGGAGGTATGGATACAGGCATCCTATAACCCAGTCTTTGATCTGAATGGAAATCCGTTCAAGGTAGTGAAATATGCCGCTGACGTTACTGAACAAAAGCTGAAAAGTGCCGATTTTGCAGGACAGATTTCTGCAATTCAGAAGTCTCAGGCAGTCATTGAGTTCCGAATGGACGGCACTGTAATTTCTGCAAATGATATTTTTCTCTCAGTTATGGGATATGATTTATCTGAAATTCAGAATCGTCACCACAGTATGTTCGCTGTTCCAGGATATGAACAGAGTGAGGAATACAGAGAGTTCTGGAGAAGACTGAACAGCGGAGAATACCAGAAAGCGGAATTCAGAAGAATAGGAAAGGGCGGAAGAGAAGTCTGGCTTCAGGCAACCTACAGCCCAATTTTTGATCTGAACGGGACACCTTTTAAGATTGTGAAATATGCAGTGGAAACAACTGCACAGAAACACCTGGCCCTGGAGATGGAAAAAATCATCAAGGATATGGTTCATTCTCTAAGTGCACTGGAAAAAGGTGACTTGACTCAGTCTCTCAACAGTGAATACGGAGCCGGATTCAGTCAGTTAAAAACATCATTAAATAACACTTTAAATAAATTAAAAAATATTTTACTGGAAATTATGACCAGTGCGGCCAATCTTCTTAATGCCTCTGAACAGGTAAGCAGAACTGCTCAGGCTCTCAGCAGTTCTTCGAGTGAACAGGCAGCGAATGTAGAGGAAACCAGTGCGTCTTTAGAGGAAATGAGTGCGGCAATAGCTCAAAATGCAGAAAGTGCAAGGAAGACTGATAAAACTGCCTCCCTGACATCTGTCAATGCCAGACAGGGCGGAGAAGCTGTCAGTGAGACAGTAAAGGCAATGAAACAGATAGCAGAAAAAATTAAGATCATTGAAGATATAGCTTATCAGACAAATTTACTGGCGCTAAATGCGGCAATCGAAGCTGCCCGTGCCGGTGAACATGGAAAAGGATTTGCAGTAGTTGCCTCAGAGGTCCGTAAACTTGCCGAACGGAGTCAGGTCTCAGCAAACGAAATTCGTGACCTTGCAGTGGGCAGTGTGGATATTGCCGAGAAGACCGGACATTTAATTTCAGAGATTGTTCTTTCTGTCAATGAGACGGCGAATTTGGTCAAGGAAATCAGCATCTCTTCCACTGAGCAGACAGCTGGCGTTGATCAGATCAGTAAAGCAGTCGCACAACTCGATACTGTCACTCAGCAGAATGCATCCTCATCAGAAGAACTTGCTGCTACAGCGGAAGAACTCACGAGTCAGGCAGAAACACTTCAGCAAATTGTGGGATTTTTTCGCTTAGGATGAAGCCTGGGTTGTGAAAAGATTTTCATATCGTGCGACGTTTTAACACGTTGCTTTCGACGGAATGTAAGGCGAGGTTTCGAAACCTCGCCTTGGGGTTTATTTTCCAAAATCTACTTTGGGCGGTTCTGCAACTGACTCATCCATTTTTTTGATGGCATCAGCGTTTTCGATTGTGAACGATGCTTTTGGTTTGTATCCGAAGATGGAAGCATAAATGTTTCCGGGGATCTGTCTGATGCTCAGATTGTATTCTTCTACAGCTTTGATATATCTTGTTCTCGAAACTGCCAGTCTGTTTTCTGTTCCTTCGATTTGGGACTGGAGGCTTAAGAAGTTTTCATTTGATTTCAGGTCAGGATATTTTTCAGCGACAACCAGAAGTCTCTGCAGTGCACCGGAGAGCTGAGTCTGAGCTGTCATAAATTTCTGGAGTTCATCCGGATTTTTCAGAATTTCAGGAGTGACTTGGATTCCGCCAACATTGCTTCTCGCACGAGTGACATCTGTGAGAACTGATTTTTCAAAATCAGCTGCACCTTGTACAGTTTTTACGAGAGCGGGAATCAGGTCAGTTCTTCTTTTGTACTGATTGAGAACTTCTGCCCAGGCAGAATTTACCTTTTCATCGTTTTCCTGAATTTTGTTGTAACCGCCGCAGTTAGCGAACAGTATGAATGCACTGAGCAATGATAAGATTTTTGTCATAAACCATCCTTGAATTTTATTGTCATTTAGACCCTTTGGATTTCAGGTAATCAGCGATTTCCGTGAATTTTTTGTAATTGGCGTAGATCAGAGCAGTATTGTGATTTTTGTTTTCAGCATTGATATCTGCATTGTTTTCCACGAGCAGTCTGACAATATCCAGATGGCCCTTGGCTGAAGCATGGATCAGAGCAGTCTCGCCGTCTTTGTCTTTTGCATTCAAATCAGGTTTGTTTCGAACGAGAAGTTCTGCAATCTCAGTGAAGCCTTTTATGGCGGCTTTCATCAGGGGAGTCGTTCTGTCCTGATCCTTTGTGTTTACATCTGAGTTTTTTTCCAGAAGAAGACGTACAATTTCCAAATTTCCCCTGTCCACTGCATAAAAAAGAGGAGTCCATCCATAATAGTCCACTAAATACACGTTGGCTCTGTTTTCGAGCAGGAGTTTTACGGTTTCGGTTTGGCCTTTGTCAACTGCTGCGATCAGCGGCGTTACCTGTGTTTCTGTATCCCTGCAGTTAATATCCACACCGTCTTCTATGTAATACTTTACTCGTCTTGCTTCGCCTTTTTTTGCGGCATCTAGGAGTTCTTTCTCGCCCTGCATACTGTCAAGCGTAACAGCAGCAGTAAAACTACAAGAAAAATCCTTTTCAAAATCAAATTTAATTGACTTTTCCGTGAGTCTGCGAAAATAAGAGACAGTTTTCAGAATGATCTGAAACTTCAGGAGAAATCTGTGCTGCAAAAACTTTCCATAATGACCTTATTCATTCTTGCTCAATGTTCTACATTGAATTCCATTTCAAATGCGTCTCAATCTTTGAATTCCATTTCCACATCTGTTAATTCCATTTCGAGAGCTTTTGATTCTGTTTCAAGTATTTCCAATTCAGTCGGATCGATCAGCGGATCATCCTCAAAAAAGGCATCTGCATCTGCACTGTACCACAGAGATGTGAGAGATCTGACGTTTCTGTCTGTAAAAAACGGTCAGAACCTGGACTTCGCTTCTGAGCTGAATCTGATTTCTCAGGGGCATGGATTTTTGAACTGGCAGGACAAAAGAGAGACCTACCTCGGAATTGGAGAGGGACTTAAGAAAGCGGGTGTGGATGAGTCCGGATTTAAGAGCTGGGTGTCCGGTCTTAAATTGGACAGCAGCAGAAGCAGTCTTCTGTCCAAGGGTTTTTACGGACACATCTCAATCTGATTGAAATTTACTTGTAAAAAAAGGTTTCTTTTTTTATTCTGTAATGATAGTAAGAGTACAACGACATGAAAAAAGGAAGCAATACTATGGCTAAGAATTCAATACTGCCTTTTGCACTTGCCTGCCTGTTTTTGTTTGGACTGGCAAATTGTAATC
>JBPOJG010000152.1:0-8461 GCA_052033835.1 Spirochaetota bacterium | reverse complement strand
GGCAGATTCTGATGGTAAATGAAAAAGAACTCGAACGGGAAGAAAGAGAAAAGTATCGGTCTGCTGATATTGCCCGGATATTTTTCAGCATATTAGTACTCGTCATCAGCAGAAATATTGCCGTAGTCAATATTCTTATGAGTTTCCATTTGCTTATCTCTGTTTCCTGGATGGCTCTCAGTGAAAAATATCCTCTTTTCCAAAGCAGACGCCCGCTGTTCTGGCTTGTTCCTGCAAGTCTGGATGTTCTGAACTGTCTCATGATTATTTATGTAACCGGTTCTGCATATTCCAGCTGGATACTTTCTCTGACATTCATCACTGCCATTTCCGCTTCCGATCCGCTTCTTTGGAGAGGTGCCTTTACCGGAATTGCAGGTGCTGTCGGACTCACACTGATGCTGATTTTAGTGCAGACTGGTGTCCTTCCATTTTCGGATATTTGGAAAATCAATTACCGGCCCCATTCCTGGAGTCTTGTTGTTCAGGCGGCGGCACTCAATGCAGGAGTGTCCTTTTTTGTCTGGTCGGCTGTGCATGGTGCTTCTGCTGCTGCCGATACTGGCCGCACAGAAGCTGAAAAGGAAAGTTCTCTGCTGCATCTGATTTTAAAAAAGATTTTTTCTGCGGAGACAGTCGAAAAAATACATAGGGGAACTTACATTGAATCCGAAGTTTCTCCTGTAATGACAGTCAGTCTGGATCAGGAAGTCCGGACAGGAGATATGGATGAGGAATCTGCTGCGGATATTTCCCGATTTATAAATTCTGTTATTATAGAATATAATATGAAATTTATCGTTCATGAATCTGATTTTTTTGTCGTATGTCGTGTAAGTAAAAAGAAGAGTCCGGCTGATCTGAATGCTGCTCTTCAGGCTGCTAGGAAGATTTATTCCTATGCTGCAGATATAAACCGCAGTAAGAAAGGAAAGAGCCATCGGACTGTCAAAGTAAGAATAGGGATCAGTCTGGAAAATATCAGTGCAGTAGAAGATTCGGAATCGGATAAAACCTGTGTTCCAATGCAGAACAGCATTATCTCATCATTAAAAATTGCATACTTTGGAAAGAAAGACGGAATATATATTTCTGAGACTGTTCAAAAAAATCTCGGCAGTTTTTCCGAATTCAGTCTCGAAGGGTCAGTACTTCTGAAAGACAGAGCTGAAAAAGTTTATTCTGTCAAAAATCGTAAACCCGGAACTCGCAGCAGAGCATAGGCCGATTGATTAATATGAAAGGAACAGCCGCTCTTTTTCTTCCAGCAGTTCTGGTTTTGATTTCTGCTGTTTTTGTTCTGAATGATGAGAGCTGTTCCAAAAAGAAAAAAAAACATAAAAAAG
The DNA here is from genome assembly GCA_052033835.1 of Spirochaetota bacterium. GTDB lineage: Bacteria > Spirochaetota > Leptospiria > Leptospirales > Leptospiraceae > DAORDI01. The sequence goes on along the minus strand of JBPOJG010000152.1, from coordinate 7,115 downwards.
ATTATCATCAAAAAACTGAATATTCTGAATCTGACAAAAAAAATACAGTTTCTGCATTCATCAGTCTGCAGCTCACAGATGATGAAGCCTATACCCCCGACCAGGTTCTGAAATTCATACTGATGCTTCAGGAAGAAGAGTCAAGGACAATCCACAGTCATACAGGAATTCATTCAGCGACATCCCGAATTGAAGGCTACTGCCGACAGATGGTCGCTCAAAATAATCCGAACTCTTTTAATGAAGTTTTATTTATGAGCTGTTTTGAAGAAATGGTAAAGATCGCCTTTCCGGACAGGCTTGAGCAGATTATGCTTTATTTCAGAAATCTGATTCAGTACAGAACGTTTCTGGAATCTGAGTCCAGTGCCGGTGATTCTAAAAATCAAAAAGAACGGGAAGATGCCCTCTGGCGAAAAAGGCATGAGCTGTTTGGAGTGGATGCGGCCGAAGAGTTGTATGCCAGTGAAAAGTATCTGAAAAATCTGGAACAGAAGATAAGTGCACATACATCCAGTAAAAAAAGCATCGATGAGAAGATCCGTTTTCTTCAGGATGAAATAGCCAATATAAGAGCACTGCAGAATCAGCAGGATTCAGTCGGTGAAGAATTCATTCAGTTCGGAGAAATCTTTCTGACTTCACCGGAAGTGCAGGCGAGTTTAAGAGCTATGTCGCCGGAAGACCGGTACAAAACATTGAGAGCAGTCAGACAGTCATCCGGCGTACCGGAGAGTCGTCTGAATCAGCTTGAGGAATGGGACAGAAGCAGGGTATCTGTCTGGGAAAAAGGACAGCAGTATTTAAAAGAAGTCAGCACTCTCAAGGAAAAATCGGATCTCAGCGCTGAGGAATATTCTCAGGAAGTAAAAAAGCTGAAAGAAACGTATTTTGGAAAAGAGACTGCTGATGAAATCGAAGAAGAAGAAAAAAGGGGAATCAACCGCTTCACACAGAAGCCGGAATTCCTCCTTCAGTGAAGAAATTTTGTAACTACTAAGCATAAATATAAAATGATGTAAAAGCTGGGATTTTTAAGGGCGAAGCCCTTAAAACCCCCGGTAGGGTCAAATAAAGCAGTAACTACGAAGCCGCTAGGCTGCGTAGTTACGAAAATTTGACATTTGTCAATAACTATTTTGATCCTTTGGAAAAATGATTATTGACATTTTTGATTTTAACGGTAACCTTTTCAATTAGGCTTCAGACTGTTCTGCAGCAGGAATGAATTGAAAGATTTAAAAATACACTGTCATTATTTTGTATTTCAGTTCAGTTTCGGTCAGGATGGGTCTGAAAAATAAACAGACAAGGATATGCATATGAGAAAAAATATTCAGCTCGCCCTGGTATTGGGTGCGGTTCTCGCCGGATTGAACGGCTCTTCTAAACTTCACGCAGTGACTGACACGCATGATTACGGATTTTACTGGTTCGGGGCAAACAACCAGAAAGCGGATGCCGTTGCAGCAAACGGAACAGCAAATGCAGTGAGTACATCTTTCTATGATCCAAGTAAACCGACTGTCCTCTATTTTCACGGATGGCAGAAGGGCACTTCTGCAAAAGGGTATTCCAGAGAAACATTCATGTACACTGATCCGACAAACAATGCAAGCGTGGACACAATCGCGCAGTGGAAAGCAGACGGATGGAATGTGGCCATTTTTTATTGGAATCAGATGGCGGACGAAGATGAAGTCAAAAATGCTGAAGCGAAGATTTGGAGTACAGCAGGCCCTCAGGGTATGCGTTACAGACTGAGTGATGGAACCTACGGAACTGCATACAAGCCGACAAAAAGCGTTGCAGCCCTTGCACTCGATCAGTACATCGCAATGATGGCAAATTATACAGGTTCTGAAGTGCGTTTCGCCGGTCACTCTCTTGGAAGTCAGCTGGCAACAAATCTCGCTAAACTGGTCAGTGACTATGTTGCAGTGAACACAAGCAAGATCAAGCTGATGCCAAAACGTCTTGAGCTTCTGGATCCCTATTGGAGCAAGGATGGAAAATCCTATCTGGGTGACAAATACGGAAGTGCTTACTCCAGCTGCAATGGAACAAAAGACGGAAAACTGGACTGGAATGCTGAAGTCGTCAGATGCTATATATACAATATGATCAGCAAAAACAATCTTCTGGTCACTTGGTACAAGACATCCGCCATCTTTGACCTTTGGGTAGGCGATCAGAACACTCCGCTTGAATCCATTGTTGCACTTGAAAATCCTGCTTCTTACTGGCTGAATTCCACTGATCAGACAAACAAACATGTGTGGGCACGTTTCCTTTATTTCTGGTCCAAGTCAGTTCAGACATCCAGCGGATTCCCGAAAGAATGCACAATCAGCGGGACAACAAGAACAGCTACAGGAAAAATTACGACTTATGCAAACACTCCTGATGCCAGAGTAAAAGAAATGATGGGAAATACTTACTATTGGGTTCAGGTAGAAGGCAGAAATACTCCGAATCCAAACGACGACTGGTACGAAAGAAAGACCCGTTGATTAAAATCCCTAAAGGGAAAATATAATTTCATTAAAAACTTCACAGTTTCCGAGAAATCTGAGGCTGTGAAGTGTTATTTTCAGTCTATGCTTTCTCCATCTTTGGAGATACCCCTCTTATCCTCTTGTATGCCTTGGAAAATGAAAAAGCATTTGAGTAGCCGACTTTCCTTGCTGCTTCTTCGATTGTGCAGTTTTTCTCTTCCAGAAGTTTTCGACCCCTTTCAATTCTCACGCGGGAGAGATAGTCGAGAGGTGTGATGCCGAGGGATTCTCTGAATTTATTTGCAAGTGATGCTCTCGAAATTCCTACTGAGTCAGAAATCGAATCAAGTGTCCAGTCCCGTGTTATATCTTTGTGAAGAAGGTCGAGCACATACAGAATTTTCTCATCCTTGAGTGTTCTGATCCAGCCCGGTTTTGAAGATTCATTTCTGTCTGCCCAGTATTTTAAAATATAATATAATAAAATATCAGAAAGTCTGTGCAGTATAAGCTCTGAGCTTTCTCCGGAATCCATTTCACTTGATATAAGAACGAGTGCGGAATGAATAGGGTGGTGGGACGGGATATCCTGATTCTGAACAAGAATGAAATCAGGAAGTTCGCGAAAGAAAGGATGCACAGTGTCCGTCGGTTCATACCGGACACTGATCATTGTGCAGTTTGGAGTCTGATTTGACCTGAAATGTTTTTCTGAATCGGAAATGAGATATTTTATATCCTTTGTTTTTTCATGAACAGAAGAAGCCAGTTCATGACTGCATCCTTTTGCAATGAATGCGATGTCTCCTTTTTCCAGATGTTTCTGAGTATTTTTGTATCTCAGATAACAGCTTCCCTGAGAAACAATATGAAATCCAAAACTTCTTTCGCAGGGAAAACGAAATCCCCAGTTTCTGTAAAAGGAATGTCTGGCAAGAATTGAACCCTGCAGGCCGGAGGAACTGATGATTTCAGAAAGTACATCCATAGGCCAATTCTCCGATATCCAATCCAAAAGTCTATCTATTTATACTAATAGACATGTTTTTTGTTATTTTGGATATAATAGTATAAAAATACTTCTTGATTCTAAATTTATGGAATTAATAACAAGACAGAAAGGTCTTTTCAGTAATAGAGTTGTTGAAAACTAATTTTTCAAAACTCTAATAACAGAAAAGACGCATTAAAGAATTGGAGAAAATTATGAAAGTATTTGTTTACGGCGGAACGGGACTTGTGAGCAGCGGACTCATTGAACTGCTTTTAAAAAAGGGTCATTCAGTGACTGCAGGATCGAGAAATCCTTCTGCACAGAAAAAGACAGACAAAATTGATTGGGTGCAGACGGATGCATTCAAACCCGAACTCGGCCAGGATGGACTGAAAGGTGCTGATGCAGTATTTTTATTCTCTCCTCCCGGATATACAAATCAGTATGATATTCTGAAACCCTGGATTGATTCTGCCAAAAAACACGGAGTGAAGAAAGTTGTGCTGATGACTGCGATGGGTGTGGATTCTGCGCCTCCTGAGGCTCCAATGAGAAAACTTGAGCTCTATCTCGAATCAAGCGGACTCAAATATGTGATTCTCAGACCGAACTGGTTCATGCAGAATTTTCATACATTCTGGATTTCGGGAATTCTGAAAGATAAGAAAATTTATTTTCCAGGAGGAGATGCAAAAACAAGCTTCATCCATTCTCATGATATTTCTGCATCTGCACTTGCTGTTCTGGAATCGGACACATTTAATAATACCGCATATAATCTGACAGGAAAGGAAGCACTGACCCATTCTGATGTCGCAAAAATTCTTTCCTCCTCAACAGGACTTTCTATTGAGTATGACGACATTACTTCCGAAGCTTTCAAATCAGGACTCTTAAGTGCAGGACTTCCTGAAGACTATTCCGATTTTCTTGTGATGATTGCAGGTGCTCTCAAGGCAGGATACAGTTCTGCAGTTCTAGACAGTGTGCAGAAGCTTACCGGAAAGACTCCTCTGAGTTTTGAGGAATATGCAAAAGAAAACAAGGCAAAGTGGCAGGGATAATACTTCTCTTTTATAAACTCACCTACACACGAAGTGCGTAAGGTGAGTGAATCATTTTAAAGTAATGAATTCCCCATACACCCAGCCAGGCCCGCAGGATGTTATCCAGTCTGCCACAAGGTTGTGCGATCTTTTTTCTACATAGTACCAGTAGTTTTCCCATTTCTGTACCTTGACCTTGGTCTTCGTTCTGGCAATGACAGACAGCTCTGTTTCTTTCGGTATTACTTGACCCTCATATCCCTTGGATGCATAGCCATTGCTGTCGGGTTTGCTCAAAGTGCAGGTCAGAGGTTTTGCGGAACCTGTTTTGGGTCATTGGGCACTGCAGTATAGTGCAGTGTGTCTCCATTGTGCAGTATTTCTGACTGCAAAAAGCATTTATTTACGAGATTTCCTTTTAAAAAAAGCTTTACAGGCAGTGATTCTAATTCATAAGTGTCAGAAGAGGCAAAGTGAAATGAAAAAAGTGATTTTATTGATTTTGTTATTTTCCAACTGTATGATTTTTCCCGGTTTTGGCACTATTACCGGAGTTGAGGCTAAAAAAAGGGTGATGGACGCAGCAAACAAAACTGACCGTGTGATTCTTGCTGCATTTGTCGGTGCAGAGTATGCTCCACTTGCGGATATGCTGAACAGTATGATCGTGCCTGCACTGATCAGTATAGAAGAGGGGAAAAACTATGACGAGGACTCAGTAAAAGACTGCGAAAAGAAAATCGCTTCCATCGCTGGGCTGGTTTTAGGCAGTTCAATGACAATTCCCAGCTGTAATATTCAGGAAGCAGGACTAGTTGATATCGGACCTCTTGAAATCGGAGGAGGGAAAAAGGCAAAAACCAATAAATTATTGGCATTCCTGCTGAATTTCTCAGGTACCAGTCCATCTTCCACTTCTACCTCCACCTCGGCAGGAAATACATCTACAGGCACATCTACCGGTACTTTCACTGGTACTGGAACTGGAGTTTCCCCTCCTGCCTGCACAACTTCAGGAGCAGCTGATGCAGTTAAATATGACTTGGCATTTTCAGTGGCAGATGCAGAATACAGCAGAACTGCTGACAGAATGGTGATCATTGATTCTGCAAGCCGTTTTCATTATTACAATCCCTCGGCCAATTCAGATACTTCTCTTAATTTGAATTTTTCACCTTTGAATGTCACCGTCAGTCCGGACGGGACAAAGGCTGCAGTGGGACACGATACAAAAGTCACATTGATCAATCTTCCTGCAGCTACCATTGCCAGAGAAGTGAGTACTGCTGTTACAGCAAGAGACATCGTAATGAACAATACGTATGCTTATGTATCCAATGCAGCATATTCCTGGAACGTGATCAAAAGCATTACATTTTCAGATGGAACTGTATCCAACCAGACGGGGACAACAAACTATCCTCTGAACATGGTTTTGAATTCTGCCGGGAATTCGATTTATGCAGTCAGCAACGGACTGTCGCCTGCGGACATTGTGAAGTTCAACATTACGTCAAATCCGCCCGCATATCTTTATGATTCTTTCTATCATGGAGATTACAGTATGTGCAGTCCCATCTGGATTGCAAAAGATGCAAGCCGTCTTTTCACTGCCTGCCTGAATACGTTTACAGTCAGTGCGGTTCAGGCGTCAGACATCAATTATGCCGGGAAGATAAACGGCCTGACAAAAATTGTTCATCTGGATACTGACTCATCTAAAATTTATCTGATCCCGACTGTTTTCGCTTCCTGGGATATCGGTGATTCCAGTGAATATATACATCTTTATAATCTGTCAAATCTCAGCTTTATTTCCAAGAAAACACTTCCTTGTTATGTTTCGGGAGGAGTTTCCTATAAGACGAACGGGAAATTTGTTTTTGCCAACAATGCCGGTACAGAATACTACGTTATCGCAAAACCTGATCCCAATTCGGGAGTTCTGAATGATGTAGTATATAAATTTTCATTGTAAGGTTTTCTGAAACGTCCGCTTTCCGAACTCAAGAGGGACATTGCCGCAGAAGTGGGTATTCTGCGGGATATACAGAAACAGGTGATCCTGATTCCCCGCCCTCGCAGATTTGGAAAGACGATGAATCTGCTGATGCTGAAATATTTCTTTTTTGAATTATGCAGTTGATTACAAAGAGGGATTCAAAGCATATTGGGCAAACACGAGTTCGAATGATCTGCTGAGAGAACGCATAAATCATAAAAATGAATCCAATGTAAGGGAACTCTTCCTTAAGCTGATCAATGGAGATACGATAGAAAGGGCATTGGATGAGAATTTTGCCTTTCCGGAATTGGATAAGAAGAAGGATTTAATCTGGACTCTTTTGACGTTCAGCGGATATTTAACGACAGAAAGAAGTTCTGGGAATCAGATATATAAACTTAGAATTCCAAACTATGAAATAAAACTGATATATAAAAACATTCTTCTGGATTGGTTTGAAATAGAAGTTCAGACTACAAGATCGATTCTGCAGGAAACAGCCGACCATTTAGTCAACAATCGGATAGAAAAGTTCGCAAAGGGATTTAAGAAAATCATAGGAGATACATTTT
>JBPOJG010000103.1:0-6240 GCA_052033835.1 Spirochaetota bacterium | reverse complement strand
TTTTCATCTGAAGCGGAACAAAGAACCGTTCTTCCAGATTCTTCTCAAAAGTTTTCGAAGTGATTTTTTCCACAATCATTCCAAGAAGGATATAACCTGTATCCGTATAATGAAATTTTTCTCCGGGTTTAGAGAATGCCTTCTGATTCTTTCTGGTAAATTCCACAAGCTCGGCAGGAGTCCAGAAACGGTCAGGTTCATCAATGAAAGACTTCATCAAAGTCGGCATTTCCTTGTAGTCTCCGAAATAATCAGCCACGCCGGATGTATGATTCAGGAGCTGCTCCACAGTCACTTCAGGCGACCAGTCTGTTCTGTCATAATTAAAAAGTCCTTTTAAATATTCTTTTGGAAAGAACTTTTCAATTTTATCGGAAAGAGAAAGTTTTTTCTCCTGGATGAGCTGAAATATGACTGCTGCAGTAAAAGTTTTCCCTATACTCGCAGTATGAAAAGGCTGGTCTTCAACAGTATTTTTCCTGACACCGTTTTTTTCTGTTGTTCCAGCTGCATATTTCCAATGAATGTCCCATTTTTTTGAATGAACCAGAAGACTTCCGCCTTTGATAATTTCAGAATTGTTCCTGACCACATCCTGAAACTCTGAATCAATCTTAGTTCTTACACTTTCCTTGCTTAGAGGAGCGCAGTAATTTATAAGTGAAATGATAATAAGCCATATTTTCATAAAGATTCACCTCGCATATCGGTTTTAACCCATTTGTAAATACTTTTAGCTGAACAAGCCAGTTTCAGTCTGCATCGCAGTTACAATTATCATTCAATTTAATATTATTGTTTTAAAAAGCAAGAAAAGTTTGTTTACTATCGGGAGGTTTAGGCGGCTTCGAGGCTTGCGGCCAATGCTGTCAAATTAATGCGATCTGACAAAGTCGCATTAAGACAGCACAGTGCAAAATGGAGTTGTTGAAAAATTAGATTTCAACAACTTAATCATCAGTTCAGTTTGAAATAGACAGGAACCGCCACTTTCATTGCTTCGGGTTTTCCGTCCTTTGTTCCCGGTTCCCATTTTACTTTTTGGATCAGATCAAGGGCAGCCTCATCAAAACCATATCCGGCTTTTCCGGATACAATTTCGGGCTTTTTCATATTTCCCTTTTCATCTATCTCCACTGAAAGAATGACTGTTCTGTTGGATATTCCTGCCTGTTTTGCCTTTGCCGGAAAGTATCGGTTTATGCTGGAGTCAATGACTATGGCTGAATCTTTTATAAAGAATGACTCTCCTGATTTTCCTGAGAATGTCTTTGTTCCTAAATTTTTCCAGATATATTCGCCTTTCAGGTTTATGTATGCATCCGGATTCTTCACCTTGATCAGTCCCTCAAATGAGCTTTCTTTTTCAAAAGTCCCCTGCAGTTTTGAGTTTTTTGCTATCATTATACTGTATACTGTTTCACTGCCCTTCTTTTCATCAGACACACAATGAAATACATAATCATTATCCATCTCATAAACAGTGGACAAGTCACCGCATTTTTTTCTGAAAGTAAAAGAGGATATCTGCTTTCCCTGAAGATCCAGAACATCCATTTGAGTCTGTGACCATTGGTTCTTCTTTCCCAAGATTCTGTCTTTTGTCAGATAACTGATATGATCATACACTGGGGAAATGATTTCCTGAAAAGGGCTGACAGAGTAAATGCCCATCTTCTGATTTTTATGATAGAAGACAAGTGAAGGATTCGGTGAATCAGAAGGAGCACTCAGCTCAAATGCATTTGTCCGTCTTACTTCGACTCTTCCGTTCGACCTCGCAATTTTTTCAGTGATGAACTTTGATTCAGCGAAAAGTTTTCCGTCAGCAGAATAATATCTGTGAAAACCAGATTCTCTGTTTGGATCATTTTTTTCCTGATCAGTCTCCATTCTGTAGAAAATATTTTCTCCGAGCAGTTTGCAGGAAGATGTATTTTTGACAGGTTCAAGAATATAATTCCCGTCAGTTTTTAAAAAACCGCAGTTCTTTCCGGATTCTAGAAAAACTTTTGCAGTACCGTTCTGAAAACTTTCTGCATAGAAGAAATTTTTATCCTTAAAAGCAGGTTTGCCCTTTCTATTAATGAATTGATAATTATTTTCAGATATTTTGACCAATGCCAGATCATTCGAAAAATCATAAGCGAATTCATAAAATTCCGGGAAAAGTTTTCCATTCTCTCTGATAAAAGAATATCTGTCATCTCGTTTTACTCGAAAGATATCCGCATTTTCATCATTTGCCGGGAAAAAGATGCTGTCAAACTGCTCAGCCGTTATACTGTCTTCGCTGGAATCCATTAGACTGTATCTTCCGCCGATTTCATATGCGTACACATTGTTTCTGGAAAGTCTTGCCAGATATTCATAGTCCAGTTTGGAAACGATATTCAAACTTTCATCAATTAGAACATCGTAATCATTTTCAGATTTTTTGGCCACTGCGATCCCATCGTAAAAAGGATCAATGCTTGAAAATGGAGTTTCTGTTCCGTCAGAAAGAACTATAAATTGTTTTTTGCCGTTACTGACGCCGGCAAAATTTTCCCCGTAAGTGCATTCCTGATATTTTGGTTCAATAAGCATACGGCCGTTTTCATCAATGAAACCGCATTTTCCGTTATGCTGGACTGGGAGCATTTTTACTTTTTTCGGACGGTTCAAAGAAGAACCATCATTGATTTCCTGTGCATAAATGCGGGCGATTTGATTTTTTTGAATGGAAGTACAACTTTGCAGTATAGGAAAAAGGGCTGCCAGAATAGTTAATTTTAGTATGATATTCATATCCTTGTCTATTTAAGATTATGTTGAGTGGTTTCAGTTGGATTTAAGATTTGCAGTTGGTCTGTCTGTTTCCCTTTATAAAAAAGAAGCAGCTTTTTTTTCATCATTTTCCAAGATTCTTTGAATAGCAGTGCGAACTTTTAAATCAGCAAATCTCATAGAGGTAATTTTTTTTCAGGCGGGTATTTTGTCAACTAAAGTTTTCCTCAATGAACGAGTATGCAAATACTGAGAAGAGGAGGATTCGATAAATTATTGTCTCATTGGGTCCGTTATACTTTCTCCCAGTCAAATGCAGTGATATTTCTGTCCGTTTTATTGAATTCCACTCCAATGAGATAAATCTCTTTGACTGATCCGGAGCTGATCTGTGTACCGGAATAGTCTGTATATTTTTCATGGTATTTTTTTTTCTTAAGCTGCTCTAAAGCGTTTCCTGATGAAGTCATCTCATTGACTTTGAATTCCATAATAAAGCATCTTCCATTCAGAAACGCAGCCATATCCATTCGTCCCAGATTTGTGCTGTCTTCCACTCGGACCTCAATTCCTGAGGCGGCAAAATAAGTATAAAAAACTGAGGCGTAGTATCCTTCATAATTAGAAATTGTATTGTTTGTATACCATTGATAAGGAATGGAAGCAAAGAAAGCGTGAAACAAATCTTTCAGCTCTGTAATATTTCCCGAGAAGAGCAGATCATACAGCTTCATTTTATTATTTTCTTTTTCAGTCGTCAGATCAGAAAGAAATTTCAGGATAGAATTGTTCAGGCTGAGTCGAACTTCCTTATTGGGATATATCAAATGATAAAGAATCAGATCACCTTTTCTTTCAATTTTATCAATTGTAAGATATCCCGTCTGAAACAGCAGTGTTTCGAATTCAATGGCGCGGACATCAAAGCTCTCCAACTGTTCACCTGAAAGACGTATGTTTTCCAGATTCGGGATTGGGTATCGATATTTTTCAATGAGTTTGATCAGGAAGCTTGGAGTTCCGGTGGCAAACCAGTAGTTCTGAAAATCTTTTTTATCCAGATAATGCAAAATATCATAAGGATTATATACTTTCTCTCCGCAGAAATTATATCCGTTATACCACTCTTTCAGTTCAGCCAGAGGTACACCGTCCAGTCTTTCCTGAAAGATATTCTGCAGCTCATCCTGAGTATAACCGCAGACTGCCCCGAAGCGGGAGTCCAGCGTAATATCGAATAAATTATTGAGTCCAGAGAAAAGGCTTACTCGTGAAAATTTGCTGACTCCGGTAATGAACACAAATTTGACGTACGCATCTGAATCCTTAATTACAGAGTATAGATTCTTCAGCTCATCTCTCACGGAAATTGCAGTCTCTTCTTTTTCAATGACATCCAGTATCGGTTTATCATATTCATCAATCAGGATGACAACTTTCTGTTTTGTCATTTCGAAAAGGGAGATGATTAACTCTTTGAATTTTCCCTGTCTGGACTGACTTCTGAGTCTAAACTTAAACTGCATTTCAAAAGCCAGAAACAGATCCTGAAGATGAATTTTGAAATCCTCGAGATTCGTTATCTGGCCTCCGCCGAAGCTGATTTTGATGACAGGATATTTTTTCGACCAGTCCCAGTTTTTTTCCAGATACAGACCCTTGAACAGTCTTTCGTTTCCTTCATAGGCTTCCTTGAGTGTATCCAAAAAAGAACTCTTTCCGAAACGTCTTGGTCGGGATAGAAAAAAGTATGTGCCTATATCCGCTAATTTTTTAACATAGTTAGTCTTATCCACATAATAATGCTCATCTTCAATGAGTTTAGAAAATGTCTGAATGCCGATCGGAAGTCTTTTCATAGGGACAGATTCAGAATTTCTGTAAAGGGAATTCTGAAAAGTCTTTTTCAGATCAGGAAACTGTTCCGCAGTACACCTGAAAGAGTTCCAGACTGATTCTGATATTGCTTCCCGATCTGATTTTTCTTAGTTCTTTCTCAAAACTTTCTTTTGTTTTCAGTATTTCATTTTTGGTTCTGCTGATCACATGTCCTCTGTCTGCAGAAGGATTCCACTTCGACACCGCTTCCTGCCTGTCCAGTTTTTCCTCAAGCTGCCGAATAGCTTTTTCTTCAGATTTTTCGAGTTTGTATTCTTCCTTTCTGAAAAGGGATACAGTTTCTTTATGAATCTCATCTTTTCTTTTTTCTGAATCAATCTTCAATGCTTCTGAGGTTTTAATTAAGGCATATTCCAGTTCCGCTTCAGAAGGAAATCTTCCGGAACTGATTGGTGCATTTTCGGATGACACTGCCTCTGCAGGGATTTTTTCGATTGAAACTGTTCTTCCGTAAATTCTGTCAAATTCATAATAGAATATTTCAGTCCTCTTCAGATCAAAATCAAAATGAGCGAGAAATACAAAATATATCTTTCCTGCAAATCTGTAATCTGAGAGATTTTTTCTCTTGTACCCCGCGCGAAGTTCCTGAAAATAATGAATTGCATTTTCCACGATTGGATGACCGAATGCAAGAAAGTCGAGAGTGTCGTCTTTCAGTGCAAGCTCGGAATCAAAAGTCGCGAGCTTCCAGTCCTTTCCAGTTCTGATTCTGTAGATATTCTTTTCAGCAGGTTCAATGTCGATTCCAGAAATCTCAGGATAATTCCGGTCAAACGCCAGAACGAATTCTTCCAGATGAGTATTCTGATACTGTCTTTCATCCAGAGTAAAACTGTAATAGTCCTGAAGATTAAAATCCACCAGTTTCGGAGTGACAAGAGAGTCGAGTCTTTTAAAACCTGCCTCCGCCACTTTGATTCTCGAATCAATCTCCTGTTCAATCTCTACCTTTGTTTTCACACCTGTTACAAATTTCATTAAAGAAGAATTAAAATCCAGTTCATCTTCTATTGTTCCGAGAAGTGCGTCCGATGCACCGATGGATTCTTCAAACAGACGGATCTTGTTTGTAAGAACTTCCAGAACCCTTTCTGCAACGGTATCCTTGCAGGCAAAATTGAAAATGTATACATTGTCTTTCTGACCGAATCTGTGAATCCTTCCGATTCTCTGCTCTATTTTGAGAGGACTCCAGGGAAGATCATAATTAAAAAGTATGTTGGAAAACTGAAGATTTCTCCCTTCTCCCCCTGCCTCAGTGCAGATCAGAATCTCTGTTCTGTTTTTGAATTCAAGGATTGCAACCTCTTTGGCTTCCATACTGAGAGAACCGTGAAATGAAGTGACGGTGAAATCAGTTTCAAGAAGTGCTGTCAGATAATCCTGAGTTGTCCTGAACTGAGTGAATATAATAAATTTTTTATGACCTTCTCTTTTCAGTTTCAGCAGTGTATCTTTCAGCTTCTGAGATTTTCTGTCTTCCTTGATATTTTTTCCAAGCAGAATCAGACGGTTCAGAGTCAGAAGTTCTCTTCTCATTCCGGCGAGATCCGGCCAGGCTGCCTCATC
>JBPOJG010000259.1:0-4594 GCA_052033835.1 Spirochaetota bacterium | reverse complement strand
CTTCTGTCAGGAGGAGAACAGAGCAGGCTCAGAATGGCACTTCTTGTGCAGCAGCCCTGCAGTCTTCTTTTGATGGATGAACCTACAAATCATCTGGATATGGTGACAAGAGATGCATTGAAAAGATCTCTTGCCGATTTTCCCGGAGCAGTTGTCATCATCAGTCATGATCCTGATTTTCTGAAACTTCTATGCACTAGGACTTTTGAACTTTCCGGCGGAAAACTGAAGGACCTGAACTGCAGCTTCGAAGACTATATGCAGTATCATAAAGAAGGTGTTTACGAACAGGAAAAACTCTTTGTAAAGGAAAAGACTTCTGCAAATTATCAGGAACGAAATCAGGAAAGAAACAGACAGAAGAAGATTCAGAAAGATCTGGAGAAACTGGAGTCAGAACTGAATGAACTGGAAAAGCAGAAAAAGTCACTGGAAATCAAAATGGCTGACCCGGAATTCTATCAGACAAAAGATTACAAATCAGAACTGGAACATTACGAAAACCTGAAACTGCAGATAGATAATATTACAGAAAAATGGGCAATGCTTTCAGAAGAGGTGAGTGCGGTCAGCTGACTCCTTTTACATCAATTCCGGTCGTTTCAGCAGCTGTGCCGAGTTCTTTATCATGGGCAGCAGAAAGAAAAATATGTAACTATGTGTTCTTTCTTTTGAATTCTCTGGGTGTAAGTCCTGTCCATTTTTTAAATGCCCTCCGGAAAATACTTGGTTCTGAAAATCCTATAAGATAAGATATTTCATCAACCGGATAATTATCAGCAAGATATTTTTTAGACAGAGACTCTCTGGCTTCTTTTACTATATTGATAAAGTTTTTTCCCTCTTTTTTAAGTCGAAGCTGAAGTGTACGACCACTTATACCCATCTCTTCTGCGATGCTGTGAATGGATAAATCTTCTTCCAATTTCTTCAGGACAAGTTCTGTAACTTCTTTTATCAATTTACTGGAAGACTCAAGAGAGTTTAATGCATCCTCGGCATATTTTTCGAAATAATTTAGGAGTGACTGATTGGAATGGTTAATTTTTTTACGGAGATCTTTGTAGAGAAAAAATATTTTTGTTTCTTTTGTATTGAAATGAACTGGGCATTGAAATATTCTTTGATATTCATCAACTTTCTCCGGCTGCTCAAACGCTAATTCTGCCTGAACTGGAAAAATTTTTTCATCCGCAAGACAGTGAATAATGCATATTAAGCTGGAAAGTGCAGCTTCCGCACAATGACGGGACATGACGGATTTTCCTGTGGCTGTCAATAAGTCTATCTCAGTTATATCATTCCTGTTTTTAATATCTATTTTAAAAAGATTGCCCACGACTGAAGAATACCTTTGAAGTTTCAGAATCGATTCTTCAATAGAATCACAGTTCATCATTATATAACCAAGAATAGACCAGCTTCCGGGTTCAACATACTCTCCCATATGAAGACCGAAATAAATATCTCCTGTCACCCGAACTAATTCCTCTTCAATTTTCAGATACTTTTCAAGGGGAATTTTTTCATCTGAAAAATCAGTAATATTATTTCCAATGTGAAATTTTTCTAAAATATAAGATATATCAATTTCCAAGGAAGATGCATAACGCAGCATTTGAATAACGAGAGATGCAGAAATCTTTATTTTTGAATTTATCTGAACTGAGTTCATAATATGAACTTATTTAAAATATGGGTTATGTCAAAAATTTTTTTTTATCATTTCGTTAAATGTCATAATTCTTGTAACGAGTGCCATTGACAGACTTGGAATATATGATACCTTACAGCAATATGGAGGGATAAATAAAAATATATGAGTGAATTAAACAATACCATGAGGGCTGTCGCTGTTCGTGCATATGGAGGTGCTGGCGTTGCGCGTGTTGAATCCATGCCAATTCCTGAACCTGCCTTCGCAGAAGTGCAAGTTTCCGTGGTTGCCAGCAGTTTGAATCCTCTTGACTACAAGGCGCGAACAGGAGAATTGAAACCCTTTATGAAAGCAAAATTTCCGAAGGTAGTTGGCGGTGATTTTAGCGGAACGATCTCAGCACTTGGCAAAGACGTGAAAGGATTTACTGTCGGTGATGAGGTCTTTGGCTGTGTTGACATGTTTACAAATTCGCATGGAAGCCATGCTGAGTTTTGTACAGTGCCAGCTCTTGCTCTGAGTCGGAAACCAGGCAATCTATCTCATGAACAAGCTGCTGCTCTCCCAATGGCAGGTTTGACTGCATGGCAAGCGCTTACCCAACAGGCAGGTTTAAAATCCGGTCAACGTCTGCTCGTAATCGGAGGCAGTGGAGGCGTCGGATCACTTGCTGTTCAGATAGGGAAGGCCCTAGGCGCACATGTAACGGCCACTGCAGGAACTGCGAATACGAACCTGCTGCGACAATTAGGCGCAGATGTATGCATAGATCATAATACAACTGATTACGCGTCCTTGTTCGGTAGATTTGACGTAGTTTTGGATTGTCCCGGAACATCTTCTTTCTTTCATGCGCGTTCCGTACTTGCCAGAGGCGGCGTTTACATTACAACTCTTCCCGGGCCGGGCGCGCTCTTAGGCAAGTTATTTGCTCCTCTTTTTGGACAGAAAGTTGGGATGATTGTAGTCAAGTATTCGGGTTCTGATGGTGAGCATTTGGCTAACCTTGTCAGTGAAGGAAAGGTGAAGCCTTTCATCAGCCGCACCTTGACTCTCGATGAAGTGCCAGAAGCAATTGAATCCATGCGGCTCAGACAGCGCTTACCAGGTAAACAAGTTGTCAAGATAAAGTAATTACAAAATTTCTGGCACCACATAAATCTGCGAGCTATCATTATTTCGCTTTTACAAAATTACAAATTCAAACAATAAAACCAACGGAGGTTTTTATGAATAAATTATTTACTGCTAAAAGTAAAATTTACTTTTTAGTATTTTCAATCAGTGTTTTGCTTTTGTCGAATTGCAGGGTGACTTCACTTCCTTCAAAACTGGTTCAGAAAGGAACTGCCTCCGTGTTGGATGAGAAGTTTTATTCCAATCCCAATGGCGTTGTACAATTACAAAAAATTTCTGGAGCGGACTGGGAAGTAGACCGAAGCGGGCTCATCGATCTGAAGGATCCTATTTCTATAGATAAAGGACTAAAAGATGGCAAAGAACCAATCCAAGTAAATTTTTATGTACTGGATCATCCAGTACATGGAAGATTTTTGATTGATACTGGTATGGGTGATGTATTTAAAAAGGATAAATCTGAATGGCCGTTTAGGTGGCTCGTGAAGAAAGGAATGGGTACAGATTCACTCAAGATTAAAACTACTACCGGTGAATGGATTTCCAAAAATCCAGGAAAAATAAACGGAGTATTCTTTACTCATTTGCATTTGGACCATATCATGGGGACCAATGATATAAGCCCCGAAACTCCGCTCTATGCGGGACCAAAAGAATCCACTTTCAAATCTGTAATGAATATGATGGTGCAGGGAAACACGGATGAATTTTTAAAAGGCAAAACAATTCAAGAATTAGATTTTTCAGAACCAAATTCTGATCTAGGCCTGTCCATTCTGGATTTTTTTGGAGATAAATCATTTCTTGTTTTTCATAGTCCAGGCCATACTCCCGGAAGCTTGGCATTTTTAATTCATAGTAAAGATGGGTTGCAGCTTTTACTCGGTGATACCTGTCATTCCAAGTTTGGCTGGGAAAACAATGTTCCGCCAGGAGAGTTTTCTGATGACAAAGAACAAAATAAGAAAAGCTTGAACTCTCTTCAAAGTCTTGCGAAAAGATTTCCAAAGATGAAAATCCATTTAGGACATCAAAATTTAAAGGAATGAAAAATATCTTTTTTTATTTCATTTTAACCAAGTGATGTTTGTCACTTGGTTTCCCATGAATGCGAAATTCTCTCTAATATCTTAAAATGTGAAAGACTATTTGTCGCACGATGCAAATTTCAAGAGGCGACTTTCCTCCATGAGCTGAGTGGGACGTATACTACTGTATCTTTCGGCAAATGAGAATATGCCCGCTATTGCTTCCAGGCTGTGAATCAGTATGTCACGGAACGTCATCCTGCGCACCCCTGCTGCAGTCTTCACTTGAACAAAAAGGTCATCGGGAATTTCAACTGTTGTCTTCCATGACCCATATTTCCATATTTTTACAAGATTTTTTAATTTCCTGGATCTGCTGCCTCGGATTCACTCTGTAACTTAGGTCTCGCAAAAGCATAGAATTTACTTTCTTTACCAGGAAAAATGGGCTATTCTCTCAGAAGAAGTAACTGCAATCAACTGATTCCTTTTACATCCAGTCCCATGGTTTCAGCTGCTGCTCCCAGTTCTTTATCGTGAGTGAGCAGAAAAAACTTTCCTGTTTCAAATTCTTCCTGATAAAGATAGGCACTGATCAGATGGATTGCATCCAGTGTTCCGATAGAAACAGTAAATGATCTTCCAGCTTTGTTCAGTATGTTTGAATCCAAATCGATCCAATTGATATATTCTTCCAGCTTACTGAAGTATTCTTCATAGGATTCTTTTTCAGAAGAACTGATTGTCTTCATTTTATACAGTCTGTCTATAG
>JBPOJG010000170.1:0-9423 GCA_052033835.1 Spirochaetota bacterium | reverse complement strand
CGGCACTTTTTCCGTCGCTTCCGGCAGAAGCAGATGTCTTCTCTTTGTCCTTCTGCTGATCTTTGATATGGCTAAATTCGGCTCCGTTCTAAAAAAGGCCGGTGTTGCTGTCAATGAGCCTTTCTCCAATAAAAGAAAGTGGGAACTCTGCGCCATCTTCGGCGTTGACAGAGATTCAGGAGAGTGTATTCGCGGTTTCAGTCCAAGGAGACTTTAGGAATAAAGTTTTTTGATCAATTTCAGTATACGTTGATTGGCTGACAGAGATCCCTTGATCTGAACGGACTTATGGTCAAAATGATCAATAATTTCCTGATAAAGGAAACGCCATGGGTTCATATCTTCAAACTCTGGAAATTTATCTTCTGTGAGACTTTTGAATCCCTTGTACAAACGTGATTCTGCTGTGCTGTAAATTTTATGACCGTCATTGCTGAGTATAATTCTTTTTTCAGTCGTTTCAATGTCTATTTCAAACTGGAAATAATTTCTTTCTCCGCCAGTCTCAAGAAATACAAAAATATTGCCCGGATATTCAATAACAGCCAGTGCTGTTTTTTCCGGACAATTACGTTTTGGCCTTTCTATTCGTTTGAAATGCACCCTTTTTGCATTTCCTAGAAGGAAATCCAAAAAATCGATTGCATGAGTTCCATCATGAAGCAACGGACCGCCGGACTGAGTTTTAAATGCACGGCCGGGGTCTCTGTAGGAAGTCAACACAGCAGCACGAACAGTTTTAATTTTCCCAGCTTTACCGGAAAGCAGAAGATCTCTGGCATAATTGTAAACAGGGTGGTAACGTCTCTCATGGTTAACCCAGACGGAAATCTTCTTTGATTCTGCAGTTCTTTTCAATTTAAGAAGATCTTTATAATTTATGCAGACAGGTTTCTCAATAAGTATTCTTTTAATTCCTATCCTAGCCGCGATTTTAAAATTTTCGAAATGAGCTTCTGAGCTTGACGCAATGACACATAGATCAAACTGCTTTTTTTCCAATTCTGAAAGGTTTGTGCTGATATCCAGATCCCAATCTCGTAGGAACTCCATTGTCCGATCAGGATCTGGGTCATAAGCGCCAATGACTTCAAAGCGATCCGAAAGGACAGAACGCAAAAGAACTCCAGAATGAGTGCAGGGATGATATCGAAATTCATCTTTTTCCAGGAGAGTCGCAATTCTGCCTAGACCTAGAATCAGAGTCTTAATTTTTTTCACGAATTCTCCTGTATTTCAGAAAAACTTCATTTTCCACAGTTTCGGATGATTCGACTTCCCATTTCCTGGAATCAAAATTTGGCAGTGCTGATGGCTGGTCAACAATAGAAGGAAGAGAACTCATTCCGACAATAAAAGGTACGAGAGTAATATAAATTCGTGTTACAAGATCTTCATTGAAGAAAGCAGCATTAAGAACAGGTCCCCCTTCCAGAAGAATGCGATTCAGTTTTCTTTCAATGAGAAGATTGATTACTTTGCCTGGGCTGATTTCATTTCCAAATGAAACAATCTCAGCTTTTGCAGATATGTTTTTTAGATCTGAATAATTATTATCTGTACAAATGATAATAGGTTTTTTGGGTGATTCGAAGACCCGAAGGCCGTCTGATATGTTTCCTTTTCTTAGAAGGATTACAGGAACAGGGTCATTCGCATTTTCTCTATATCGTATTTTAATTACGGGATTATCATTTAAAAGTGAATTTTTTCCAAGGATAAGCGCATCCGCTTCAGATCTGTAATGATCCATTCTGATTTTATCATTCCTGGACGACAGTCCATACCACCGGCCGTCAGGTCTTGCTGTTTTGCCGTCAATTGTTATTGCCATATTGACAGCCAGTACATAATTGCCTAAACTCATTTGTGAATTTTAAGAATTTCTTTATAAGAATTCCTGTATTTCCAGGCAAAATAAATATTAAATACAAAAATTAAAAGTGCGGCAGGAAGATTCATGATATCCAGAAACAGATGATAAAAAATAAAATTTATGCTGAGAGGTGCGAGGATTACAAGAGCCAGCCTGATAAAATATCCGCTTATAAACATTGCACCTATGGACATCTCCGTCAATCCTACAAGTTTCAAAAAATACCAAGTATCAAACATCGCTTTCTTAAAAGCGGCGGCAGGTTCAGCCGCCTCCGGGTGCGGAAGAAAGGGCTGAAGTTTATCCAGCCCGAATACAAAAAGAAGAATTCCTGCAGATTTGAATGCAATTGACTCCAGCAATTCTCTTTTCATCTGTTCTATTACCGTTTCATCAGTTCGAGAATGCCATTGTCTCTTTCTTTCGTATAAAAGGCTCTGACTGTCTGTCCGTTATTATCTCTAAGATCAGGATTTGCTCCGTTTTTAAGAAGAAGTTTAACTGCATTTTTATTTTTTTTACTCATAAAATAATGCATCGCAGTCTGCTTTGTATCCTTGTAAGCAACGTCCAGATTTGGTTTATATTTCAGAAATTCCTCGATGACCTCAGTGTCCAGATCTTTCGGTCCTGACGAAGCGAGGAGCAGAAAAGGAGTACTTCCTTCAAAATCCCCCTCATTTACTTTCAATCCTTTTTCCAGAAGATACTTGCAATATTTCAGATTTCCGCCTTTTGCTGCAAAGTGAAGGAGACTTTCCTTAGTCACTTTTGTTTTTCCTGTCGGCAGAGGAGAGTTCTCTACAAAATAATCGGCAAATTTTTCATTTCCCGTCTTTAGAGCGGAATGCAGAAGAGTTTCACCTTCATCCTGAACTTTCAAATCAGGTTTAGCCGAATCCATAAGCACATCAATGATCCCCTGATTCTTGCTCATCAATGCCATGAAAAAAGCATTATTGATTCTTCCTGGAAGATTCGGATTTGCACCTTTCTTCAGAAAGAGTTTTACCATATCCGTGTTTCTGTCAGCAATTGCATGATGAAATGCTGCTGGAACTAGCTTAATATCAGCCCCTTTATCAATAAGTTTCTCTGTACATTTCCAGTCCTTTTTTTTGACTGCAGCCCCAAGAGCCGTTTCACCTTTTTTCGGATTGAGTTCAGCTTTAAATTTTTCAAACAGTTCAATAGTCTCATCGGAGCAGTTTTTTTCTACGGCTGATGCAAATGGAAGAAAATCATGGTTTGAGATGATGTTCGGATTAGCTCCCGCTTCCAGTATCGGGGCGATGATTTCATTTTTGCCTTTCAGTGCAGCAAACAGCACAGCCGTTCCTTTTTCTGTTTTAGACTGGTAATTCAGATTCGGTTTGACGCTGAGGATCTGCTTCATTCCGGGAATCCATTCGGACAAAACTGTTTTTTGAAGAGGCGAATATCCGTCAGGACTGATCTGATCTTTTGACCTTGGGTTTTTTTCCAAAACTCCAATCAGGCAGTTCAGGTTTTTGCTGTCTATGCAGTCGTAGATGCTTTCCGAAAAAACGGGAAAGATGGAAAATAAGAAAAGGTAGAAAATTTTCATAGGAACTCCAGTTAGTTACGAATTTCTAAGAATTCAATTTTTCAGAAAAGATGCAAGGAAAAAATTATCGGATGTCAAAGTCAAATTTCAACGGCTGAAGCGGCCGGTCGACCAGATACCTCCAGTGAATTGCGATCTTTTGATATACTTCCAGATAAAGTCTTTTTTTATCTTCCTGAGTAAAAATGATCATTGTGCTTTCTTTCAGTTTTCTAGTTTTATAAGATTCCATCATTTCAGAAGAGTCTGAATCTATCGGTTTTGCATTGTCTTTCCATTTCTTTATCTCTTCTCTGAAAATAAAGTCCAGCGGTCTTGTTTCACCTTTCATTCTGTCCAGCAGATTTACGGCGGGATTCTGTTCTTCAAGAAGATAAAATAGAAGAATGGAATCTTCAAAGATCTCTTCATTTTCTTCCTTTCTGAAGTCCATTTCGGACCACTGAAGCGGATAGTTGTCAGCCAGAAAAAGCAGACCTTTCAGATTCATGGAATGAAGACCGAAGAAAAATGGAAGAAGTTCGTTTTTTTGAATTTCGGCCTTGTATTTGTACTGAATACGGAGAAGGCTGCACAAACCTCTCTGAATTACTTTATTGCCCAGTCTGTATATGGCAAGTACCCGTCTCTCTCCGAATTTTGAAATCTTTGAGGGATCACTGAAAAAACTGTCGAGGTATTCATAGAGTTTAGGCTCCATTTTCTCATAGGCCTGTCTTTCTGGAAGACCTAGCAGAGCACAGGACTCTTCCTGTCCAGGACCCAGGTTGAGAACATCTTCCTTTTTGGTATATGGATTTGTAAGTATCGCCCTCATCTGAATATTTCCAAAAGAAATTTTAATTCATAAATCTTCATCAGGTCAAATTATTTTTTTCATCCTAAAAGATTTTTCAGTGCCGATTCCAGATTGGAAAATTGAAAATGAAAACCGCAATCCAGAAGTTTTTTAGGAATGACTTTTTGTCCTTTCAGGACAATCTCTGCACCGTCTCCAAAAAGGATTTTCAGTGCAGCTTCCGGCACAGGAAGCCAGGATGGTCTGTGAAGAACCTTTCCCAGGATTCTGCTGAATTCTGAGTTTGAAGAAGGGTTCGGTGAAGTCAGATTTACAGGTCCTTGAATTTCTGAATTTTCGATGAGAAAAAGGAACGCATTTACAATATCAGTAATATGAATCCAGCTCATAAACTGTTTTCCTGAACCGACCGGTCCTCCGGCAAAAAGTTTGAACGGCGTGAGCATCTGAGATAAAGCTCCGCCTTTATCGGACAATACAATCCCGATTCTGGCATTGACTGTTCTGATTTGGTCAGCACCGGTATCTGCAGCTGCTTCCCATTCTCTGCAGGTCAAAGAAAGAAAATCATTTCCTGAATTTGAATTCTCGGTAAATTCAGGCCCTTCCTCATACATTCCGTAATAGCCTACAGCCGAGGCACAGATGAACAGTTCAGGTTTTTGATCAGATTTCAGCAGCGTCTGTGAAATTCTCTGAGTAAAATTCTTTCGCGACTCGCTGATTTTTCTTTTCTTCTCTTCAGTCCATCGTCCTCCGAGAATCGGTTCACCTGCCAGGTTGATCAGAATCTGATAATTGCCCAGAGGCATTTTTTCAGGAGTATCATATTGAACATAATGTATTTTTTTCTCATGATTATTTGTGTCTGATTTTCCTCTCGAAAAAACAGTTACATCAAAATTCTCTGAAAGTTTTTCTGAGAGAGACTTTCCGATCAGTCCGGTGCCTCCGAAAATTCCTATCTTCTTCATCATATTATCTCTTTTTCTTTTTTGTGCGGTTCGGTGCTGCTTTCTTTCCGGATGTGTCTTTGGCCGCTTTTGCATTTTGGACAAGTGCAGGAAGGTTCATCACTGCAGCAATTTTATTGTATATACGATATGCCTCCGGAGACTGAAATCCAGATGAAGTCAATAGAGATGATGCAGTATTCATTTTACCTCTTGCTTCTTCTTCCTTTTTTACCAGATTCAGTTCCTCGGCCTCGTCTGCAAGACTTTGAATTTTTGCGCAGAGGTCCTTGCGTCCGTATTCATTCGACAGTTTTACCTTATGACGAAATCTGTCTGAGTATTTTTTTCTGAGAACCTTGTCTGAAACTGCGGAAAGTTCCTTATCTGCCTGTTCAAATTTCAGTATTGCATTTTCATATTCTTTTTTATTATAAAGTTCATTTCCTTCTGTCTCCAGAAGATCTGTCCCCCAGAGCTGAAGTGCATCCCGTCTGGAGTTCAAGAGAGGAATGAAAGTCTTCAATCTGTCCTGCATATGAGAAGGTGCAGATGCCTTCCATTTAAATCCGGAGTCCACCCACTCATTCAGTTCTGCGATATCACAGTTTTTCAGCGGTCTGCATTCGTCCATTCTTATGTCCAGATATTCCACATGCTGTCTCAGAATAATTCTGTAGGAAGCTTCCAGTTTTTTACTCACACTGTCCGCGTAATTTCTCATCTGAGGAAGCCTGTCATTTGGCAGTCTGCCCGCAATTTTGAGAAGAATATCGGTATAGGCATCAATAGCGGCATCGTATTTCTCTTCATTATAAAGTGCATCCGCCTTTTCGAGATCAGGCTCAAGCACAGAAACCAGTCTTGCGATCCTGTCATCTCCTCCGCCGTAGTTCGGCACTTTCAGACCCGAAGTTTCTGATTTCGTTTCCAGCTTTTTAATATTCTTTTCATCAGCAGGTTCGGCCAGATTGATTCTTTTGATTCTGTAGGCCGGGTTCAGAAGTTTTTCTGCAGTCTCATTTGCATAATGTATGTTCAGAAGTTCGATATCTGTAAACATTTCATTGAATTCAGACTTTGTTCTCAAGAAGCCATTCTGAAGTCGAACAGACTTCATCTTCAGACGGACCCTGTCCTTTTCCCTGTTCATAAAACCGAGGATCATTTCTTCTGTATTTGCATTTTCCAGAATTTTTTTCAGACAGACATCGGTTTCACAGGCAAGTTCTTCTGTCTGCATATTTTCCGGCATTGCCAGAGTCTGATTCTTTTTTGCCGTTTTCTCTTCGAGTTTACTTTTCAGTGAAGCAGAAAATTTTTCTGCAATCTGAGAGGAATTTTTGTCCTTGGACTGTATTCCCTTATACAAAATTTTCCCGGATTCTGTCTGTGCAGACAGCTGCACGCAAATAGTCACTGTCCCGAGGATGATACTTAATATTTTCATGGAAAACTCCTGCCGCTTCTAAACAGTAAAAGCACCCAAGCAGAAGTCAAGTTTGAAATTTCAGGCAGACGTTCTAATATAAAGCAGAATATAAAATCTTAAGAGAACTGATTTCGAAACTGTTTATCCTTCTTGACAAAGCTGAGAAAAAGCAGAAACTTGATGATATGATAACAATTCCCTTATGGCTGGCAATAGTTTCTGCGGTTGGGATAGGTTCCTGTATTTATTTAATTGCGATTGGGTTTTTAGGTATGGTAGCTAGAAGGGTCAAGAAAGAACTGGAATAGGAAGAAATGATTCAGTTCATTTCGGCCGCCTTAGGCGGCCGTCAGGCCGCCTCAGGCGTGACTGATGTTTACCGACGGTTTTTCTGCACGGTCTTTTTCCTTGAGTGCAGTTGTTCTTTTGGCAGTCACTCTGTCATATTCATTGTGGTATTCTTCATGATTTGTTCCGCAGATTTTATCCCACCAGTTGAAGTAGAGTGAATAGTTGCAGTTGAATTTTTGATGATGCATATTGTGGTGGGTGGAAGTATTGTTCCATCCCGTCCAAGGATTTCTGGTAAATCCTTTTGCCCAGAATTCATATCCGAGATGGCCGAGCACATTCATAATTGTCATTGCAATTATAAAGGTCAGTATCACTCCAGGATGTGTAGGAACTGTCAAAAGGAAAGCAGGGATGATTGCTGCTTCGAGAACTGCCTCATACGGATGAAATGAAAAGGACGCCCACGGAGAAGGGTTTGTGGAGTAATGGTGCACTTGATGCACTCTTTTAAAAAGAAGTTTATGGTGCATCAGTCTGTGTGCCCAGTAAAAGTACGTATCGTGGACAAGGACTAGCAGAACAAAACTGAAAATGGCATATGCCCAGCCATAGTCGGAAATATTAGAGTAGATTTTAGTATATCCGGCCTTTCTCAAAACAAAAACACCTACACCGACTAGAGAGAAAATCACAAAAGTAGAGAGACAATATTTGATTTCTGTAAGGATCTTTTCTCTGTCCGGGAATTTTTCCTGAATCCGAAAACTCTGGAATTTATCCTTCAGAAGCTTCCAGAAGATATAGTATGCTAGTCCCGCGATAATAATATATCTGATTGTAAGAAATGCGATATTTACGGAAAAGACCTTTAATAGTGTTTCCAGACTGAGTTCCAGTTGAGACAGATTCATATTTCCTCCATTTTCTGATTACCATTATACACTGGTTTAGAAAAGATGTCGTCCGAATTTATAAATACTGACTGAAAAAATTGTCCGGACTGATAAATTCAGTCCTTTCCTCTGACTTTGTTCAGCATACAGTTGGAAAACCAGTCGCATTTGAGACAGTAACTGTCCTCTACATTGAATGTTCCGGGAGGACAGATATTTGCATTCTGCACCTGCCTGGTAATCAGATAGGCTTCCATTTCTTCGGCAGTTTTCATCTTATTCAGATCAGCGATGATTTTCAGATTGACTGCATCGTCATTTGAGGTCTGGACTTTTTCTGATTCGGGTCGGTCTGAAATGAGTCTGTCTATGATTGTACCGCGAATATGAATATTGGTGTAAAACAGATGACAGAATACAATTCCCCCGAGAAGTCCACCGATATGCCCAGTATTGCTGAGAGGGATATGAAAAAATCTTTCCAGAACTACACCTAGAAGAATGGAAACTGCTGCAATGTACTTGGATTTAACCGGGATAATAAAAAGAAGGAGCATCTCTGCTTCCGGATAGACGAGGCCCCAAAGGTACAAGAGTCCGAATATTCCCCCGCTTGCACCGATCGTCATGGAAAAGACAGGAGCTGCCGTGTCCGAAAAAAATTTCACAATCACAACATCAAAGAGAATGACTGCAATTCCGCCTGTCAGAATGGACACGAAGTACAATGACATAAACTTCCAGGTGCCGATTTCTCTAGTCAGAAATTTTCCGAACACATAGAGAGCGAACATATTCAGCATAATATGGGAAAATGATCCGTGCAGAAATCCGTATGTGAATATCTGCCAGTAGAAACCTGCGAGGAATCTTCTGGAATTCAGACCGAATACATTTTCGATATAATAATTTCCCTGCTCCATATAATACAGCTGAATCAGAAAAATGATGCAGTTCAGAATAATGGTGATGCTTACCGGATGAAGCAGTGGAAGTCCGAAAAATCTCCAGGATGCGAAACTTCTTTTCATTACAGATCCAGATTCATCACTTTGGTTGCATTTTCTTCAATGAACTTTCTTCTAGGTGCAACCTCGTCGCCCATCAGAATATTGAATGTATCTTCTGCTTCCACCAGATCATCCAGACGAACCTGCAGGATCACACGAAATTTCGGGTCCATTGTAGTGTCCCAGAGCTGCTCCGGATTCATTTCCCCGAGACCCTTGTATCTCTGAATGACAATTTTTGCATCCGGTCCGAATCGTTTCACCACCTGTTCCTTCTCTCTGTCTGAATAGGCATACACTGCTTCCTTGCCGCTTCGCAGAAGATACAGAGGAGGCTGTGCAATATAAAGATATCCTTTTTCGATGACCTTTCTCATATACCGATAAAAGAAAGTGAGAAGAAGTGTACGGATATGCGAACCGTCAATGTCCGCATCTGTCATAATGATAATCTTATGATAACGTATTTTTTCTACATTAAACTCGTCCTCGCCGATTCCTGTTCCCATCGCGGAGATCAATGTGCGAATTTCATCATTGGAAAGGATCTTGTCGAGTCTTGCTTTCTCTACGTTCAG
>JBPOJG010000414.1:0-2351 GCA_052033835.1 Spirochaetota bacterium | reverse complement strand
ACAGTTATCGGCGGGTCATATGCTCAGTATTACGCTCTGTGCTTGAAGTGCTATGCTATTTAATATCTACTTAAATTTCAATCATAGTCCGGCTGGTCAGCATCATTGCTGTCATCATCGTCGTCTTTTCCTTTGTTTTTCTTCCAAGGAGGAGTCATGGCTTCCTTGCATGATGAAGACAGTTTTGATTCATTCTGCTTCAGACATTTAAATACACCGCCTTTTTCTCTTGGCGCTTTAGAGCAGAGTTTTTTGGCATCACTTCCGCAGGCTTCTTTTATTTTTGCACCGTGTTTTTTCATCATATCGGCAGCTTTGTCCAGCTGAACTCTACAGTCCTTGGAAACCTTGCTTTTTTTCTCATTCAGACATCTCCATATCTTGCCGCCGCCTTTCTCCACTCCTGAGCAGAGTTTTGCAGCATCGTCTTTACATGGGTTTTTTCCCTGTCCTTTCTGTCTGTCGTCTGCATTGACTGAAAATGCAAGTACGGTCAATAATGAGAAAATTATCTTGAGTTTTTTCATAGTTTATCCTTTGGAATCATTCCGATTACTCAAATTAGACTGTTCCAAAAACAGCAAAATAAAAAAAGTCTGGCTTGGCGACATTTAAAAAAAGGTGCAGGATCTATAAATTTACGGTGTCAGAAAAACGGCTTTTCTGAGAGAATCTGTTTCAGAGCAGAGCAAATGGGGGAACGCCAAATTTATGTATGATAATGATACTGTAAATTATTATGAAAATAATTATGATATAGTGTATCATAATTACGATAAAGCAGTTCTTTCAGAGCTGCATGAATATCTTCTGAAAGCTTTTCCCGAAAAGAACTCTGCAATACTGGATATTGGTGCAGGCTCAGGAAGAGATATGCGGTTTCTGCTTCAGAAGGGATATGATGTTTATGGAATTGACGGAAGTCTCAAACTTGTGGAAAAGGCTGTGGCGTCAAATCCTGAACTTTTTGAGAGACTTGTTCATTCATATATCCCTGAAAAAAATGCAAGTCATCCCGTTCTTTCGAGAAAATACGATGGTATTTTAATGTCTGCAGTACTTATGCATATTCCCCGAGCACATCTTTTTGATGCAGTCTATTTCATTAAAAATCGAATGCAGGAGAACGGCAGACTTGTTATTTCCCTTCCTTTGGGAAGAAATGATGTAATCAATGAAAGAGATAAGCAAGGAAGACTTTTCTCTGATTATAAGCCTGCTTATATTCAAACTTTCCTAGAAAGAGCAGGATTCAGGTTTATTGAGGAAAAAGGAACTTCGGACGGACTGGGAAGAGGATTTTCCTGGACTGTGATGCTTTTTGAGCTGGAGAAGGAATAATTCCTTGTCATGAATATTTTTTTCTTATCTCGTAAGAGTCTCTGACTGTATCCAAGTCTTTAAATCCCATTTTATGAGCAGTCATTCTCATTGGAACAATTGTATCTTTCAGCTTTTCAGTAAATTGGTCTTTTTCAATTTTGAATTTTAGAAGGTTTTCATTTAAAAACAGATCACTGTAATCTGAAGTAAGTTTTCTGGTTTCTGAATTGCTGTTTTCGAGAACTGTGTATAAAGCATTATATTGTATATCAACAAAAGGCTGAAAAAAAGTTTCAATTTTTGGAAGTTTGTCGCTTTTTTGAGAGTTTACACTTGGAGTCGTTGGAATGATGTTCCAAAGTTTGTCATGAACTGTATATCTCCAGGGAATGAAATGATCCAAGGAAATATTCTCCAAGTTTACTTTTTCACCTGAGTAAATGCACCGAAAGTCTTTCTTCTTGTTCAGATATTCTTTCCAGAAAATCCGAGCTGTTTTTAAGTCTCTTGATTCCGGCTTGAACAGTTTTTCGGAAATTCCTGTTACATTCTCATTACGCTTCTGCAGGAATTTTACAAGATGCCAATATATGAATCCTTTTATTATCTCAGAATTTTCTATAAAATAAATAATCCAGTCTTTATCTATTTCAATACTGTCCGAAATGAGTCTGTATATCGGCTTTGCCTGTTTCCCGAAATGTTCATTAGACAGTATGACAATCTGCCTTTCAAAAGATCCTTTTTTTTCCGGAAGGAAATTTCGCAGAAAAGGTGCAAGAAATCGGAACGGGACATTTTTTTTCAGCGTCTGATAAATTAATGAATCGATCTTTTTCTTTTCCATCTCACTGTAATGCTTCTTGAGCTGTTCATCAAATGACATTTCCAGGACAATGTCATTTTTGCCAGGTGATTTAAATTCTAAAAGTTTGATCTGTTCTGAGAGTTTGGTAAAACTGTCCAGCTTTCCAAAAGACAGTTTAAAAAATTCCATAGGATACCACACCTGTCTCATCATCTCCAGG
>JBPOJG010000502.1:0-11280 GCA_052033835.1 Spirochaetota bacterium | reverse complement strand
TTTCAGAAACCGCTTCAGGACTTTTCAGACCGGGAATTCTGAAAATCTCCGCTCCGCTGAAAAGACCGATCATCAGATCAATGACAAGACCGAACACATGCGACCAAGGCAGAACCGAAAGAATTTTTTCACCCTCCCGAATGCCCATTGCCTTACTGTGGGATACAATCACTGTGAAAATATTTTTTTCTGTGAGATTTATCCATCTGGGAAATCCTGCACTTCCGGAAGTCATAAGCCAGATCCCCTCTGTCCCGAGAGAACTGAATCTGCCAGAAAAATCATCCTCTGCCGAAGGAAGCAGATCCGAACCGATATGAATCTGTTCTGGATTCAGACTGTCTGAAATATGAACCGCACGAACTTTATCAGAGAACCGAAGATAACTTTCTTTTCTGCCGATGAACAGATTCAGTCTTTCTCTGAGGGCTGCAATCAGTATTGCAGGAAAAACGGCTCCGGTATATTCTGTATATACACAGCCTCCGCCCGACAGACCGTTTTCTCTGAAAAACAGAGTCCACTGTCTGACATATGCCCACAGAGATGCAGCTGATATTACATGCTCAGTTGAGATGAACAGAGGGTACGGCCGCCCCTGAAGTCTTTCGTAAATCTCTTCTCTGAAACTCAATTGTTCCTTTTCAAAATTTCACAAAAATCCAGTTTGTCTGAGTTGCCGGATCTCTGTAAAGATGCACCTTGACAGGGGTAGGTTTCATTTTATATGTGAACGTATAAGGAAATATAAAATTCATTTCCTTATTTTCCACACCTCTTTTAAAACTTCCCATAAAAAGTGAATTGTTCGTACAGGGAGCTACAGCAGTAAAAAAATTTTTACCGACTGCGTTCAGTTTGGGAACATTGGCTTTCTCAGATTCTGTCCGATTGTATATTCTGATGATCCCGTTATCGTCAAGCTTGACTATTCCAAAATCAAATTCATCAAGCTCCGACGGACTCAGTTTGGGAATTTTCTCGCAGATTTCCTGAGACACAAATCGCATCCCTGATTCCGCCCACATTGATGCCTGTTCCTGCATTCTTTTGACAAGTTCTTCCATAATCTCCTTCCGTAAGTTCCTGCTGTTCAGGATTCTTTTTCTTTTCTTTTAATGAATACTTTTTTGTTTCCGTAAATTTTCAGAACAGAGACATCCTCTGTTTCATAATTTTCCTTCCATGCGTACAGATCTTCGAGCTGAGTCTGCATACTCTTGACCATCTCAGCAATCTGAATAGGATCAGAGGTTCCCAGTTCTTTTTCGAGCAGTTCTTTTTCAGCATAAAGTGAATGGAGCTGCATTTCCATCATATCCTGCATATTCGGTTCCATATCTTCTTATATAATTTTCCGGTCAGTCCAAGTCAAGCAGAAACAGACTCAGAGAATCAGATGTTTTTCGAGCATACTTTTCAGTTCTCTTATTCTGAAAGGCTTGGACAGAAAATCATCCATACCCGAGGCAATGCATCTGTCTCTCTCATCATTTGCAGCATTTGCAGTCAAAGCAATAATCTTGACCGCTCCCAAAGAAGATACTTCGAATTCACGAATTTTCTCTGAGGCCTGATATCCGTCGAGACCAGGCATATTTACATCCATAAAAATGAGATCAGGAGAGTGAATCAGAAATTCGTTTACAGCATCCTTTCCTGTCCTTGCCTCATAAATCTCTGTTTTGGGATAGATTTTCATTAAGACCTGAGATAGAAGCATTCGGTTGAGTTCAACGTCATCGGCTATCAGTATACTGATCGGGTTTCCGGATATCTCAAGAGGATTTTCCGAAATATCCGCTTTCCGCCTGTCGCCGGAAAAGTTTTCAAAGATTCTGCAGAGATCAGATTCTTTCACAGGTTTGGATATTCTGTAATGAATATCTGAATCGATTCCTGACTCAGATATGACCGCATCCTGACCTGCAAAATGAAGGAGGATCACTGGAAGTTTCTGTGCCGGGATAGACAGTCTTTTTCTGATGACTTTCAGCATTTCAGCCCCTCCAATTTCAGGAAAATCAAAATCGAGAATAAGACAGTCAAAGTTCCTGTCCTCCGAGAGTCTTGAAACTGCTGAATGAGCAGAGTATTCAATTTCACAGAATACATTTATTCTTTCGAGCATTCTGCGGATCATTTCTGCAATTTTTGCATTCTGAATGCAGATAAGCACCTTTCCAAAACCGATAAAAGCATCATTACGTTCCAGCCTGTCAAAATTTCTTTTCAGAGAAAAAAAGAATCTGCTTCCCTCTCCTATAATGCTTTCGAGTTCCAGATTTCCGCCCATTTCAGAAATCAGACCTTTTGAAATGGAAAGCCCAAGGCCTGTGCCACCGAATTTTCTGCCGATCGAAGAATCAGCCTGAACAAAAGATTCAAAAAGCCTCTTCTTCTGTTCTTCTGAAATTCCGATACCTGTATCTGAAACCGAAAAATGAAATACCCCTTCTCCCTGTCTGAACAGTTCCTGAAATTTCAGACTTATTTCAATCTCGCCCTTTTCTGTAAATTTGACAGCATTTCCGAGAAGATTCACAATCACCTGTCTAAGTCGGACTGGGTCAGCCGTTATGTAATCTGGAACGTCGGGCGGGATATTCAGAATAATTTCGATTTTTTTTCTTCCCGCAGAAAGTTTCACTATGTCACAGGACTCCTCAAGAAGTTCCCGTATATTAATTCTGATTTCGTCAAGTTCCAGTCTTCCAGCTTCAATTTTGGAAAAATCCAGAATATCGTTGATGATGCCTAACAGAGAAACGGCGGATGTATTTATATTTTCAGCATACTGCTTCTGAATCGGATCAAGATGCGTAAGGGAAAGAAGTTCATTAAAACCGATCACTCCGTTCAGAGGGGCTCTTATTTCATGACTCATATTTGCTACGAATTCACTTTTAGCTCTGCTGGCAGCTTCTGCTTTTTCCTTGGCAGCTTTCAGAAGAAGTTCAGCCTGCTTAAGCGAGGTAATGTCCTGAATTGTTCCTATCGAACGAAGTGGTTTTCCTGATTCATCAAAACTGGTGCTGCATTCCTCTCTCACCCATTTGATGCGCCCGTCATTCATCAGAAGCCTGTGGACTATTTCATACTTTTCTTTAGTCTCAAGTGAATTATAATACGCTTTATTTACATATTCTCTGTCCTCAGGATGGACAAATTGGAGAAAACCCTCATACGTTGCCGGAAACTGTTCAGGATCAATTTCAAACATATCGAAAATTCCGGATGACCAGAGAAGAATGTCATTTTCCAGATCCAGTTCCCATCTTCCAAGCTTAGCCTGTCTCTGGGTCTCATTCAGGTCGCCCACAGCCCTGACAAGATTCTGTTCCATTATTTTTCTTCCGGTAATATCATAACGGATGGAAAGATATCCTGTTATGCTTCCATTGATGTCCATCATAGGAATAATGAATGAATCCACCCAGTAATAACTTCCCTTTTTTGTCCTGTTGCGAATATCCTCTCTCCAGACTCTTCCCGATGCGACAGTCCTCCACATTTCAGTCCAGAACTCCTTTGGATGAAATCCTGAATTGACTATACTGTGTTTCGCACCGATCAGTTCGCCTGCAGTATAGCCGCTGATTTTTGTGAAATTGTCATTCACAAATCTGATTATGCCTTTTTTGTCCGTTCTCGAAATGATGCTTACCTGATTCGTGGCATATTCAAACTGAAAAAGCTCATTGTTCGTTCTGAAAAGATCCAGTTCAGTTTCAGCCTTCTGCACTGTTTCAGAGATTGAAGAAGCCAGAAGATTCAGAAGAATAATCTCTTCTTCAATCAAATCAATCTCTGAATAAGACTGAAAACAGAGGAATCCGAACATTTTATGGACTGCACCGAATATAGAAATACAATATAATGATTTAACATTTTCTTTGAATGTCTTCCGGATCGGACAGTCAATGCCGGATTTCATATCAGCCTCCCGGATCAGGACAAAACCGTTTTTCTCCAGTTCTGCCTGACATTCCTGAGCAACTTTGATATTAAACATCTCAGAAAAATCGGCTGCCTGGTTTTCATTGGAACGGAACCAGATATTTGAGGCATGTGCATTCCTGTTTTCCGCCATTACGTAAAAAAAAGCTCTTTCAGCAGAGATCAGTCGTCCGAGTGCTCCAAGCAGATAATCAATTCTGTCGAAAAGATTTCTGGCACTGCTCCCGGCAAATGCAGAAGAAATTTCATTCAGAACCCTGTGAAAATTTGCCCTTCTTAAAATTCTGATTTCAGAATTTTTCTTCTCCGTAATATTTCTTGCTGCGGCGAGAACTTCCTCAGAATTCAGTCTGACAATTCTGAGTTCAAACCAGTTTATTCCGGAAGCAAGTTCAAGTGAATATTCATAGATCTGCTCAGTTCCGGTATCCAGCGCTTTCTTTACAAGAATCTCCGCAGCTTCAATAAATCGTTTCGGAAAAATATCGTAGACTGATTTTCCGATCAGTTCCTCCCTGGGAAGATACAGTTCCGAAGAATCGTGTGCATGAACGTCTAGATATCTCAGATCCCTGCTCAGACGAAAAATCAGATCAGGTATTGCAGAAATCATGATTCTGTATCTTTCCTGCTCCGCACTCAGCTGTTTTTCCTTGTTTTTTAATTCGGTAATATCATGAGTGATTCCGTAAAGAAGAATGAGTTTTCCCGAAGAATCAAAAACAGGATAAACTCCTGCATCGGAGATTCTTTCTTCAGTATGATCTTCAAAATGAACAGGCTTTCGAGAGGAAATTACTTCCTGAATGTATCTCCTTCTTCTTTCATTGACGTCCTCAGTTCCCAGCTCATATGCGCTTTTCCCTAAGATTTCGTTTCCGTATGCCTGAATCATTGAATCGTTACAGGCTAGAATTTTTCCGTCAGGATCAAAAATCAGAATCCTGTCTGTATTTGAGTTCAGAATATATGAAATTGAATTTGAGTATAATTCTGCACCCTTGTCTCCAAATACTGAGTAAAAGATATTTTTCAAAGTCCGAGGCCGCCTAAATCAATTTCATTTGAAAAAGAATTTTCAAGTCCTGAAGAATATATCTGAAACAGAAGAATGACGAAACCGATAAAAAGAGATCCGCTGAAATCTGTGACAGGTATTTCACAGATTACCAGTATCTGTACAGTTTCAGAAGGATCAATAAAAACTTACCTCTGAAACAGACATTGCGTTAATTTTCAGGATCGCTGATCCTTTTATTTTCTGCAATTTTCAGGACTGTAAAAGGTTATATGTTGAATTCTCTTTTTAGCGGCCAATAGATACAGAAAAGTCTATTATTAAAAAAAAGAAGGACGGTATCCTTAATTTGAGCCGAGTAAACGGATACGCGAGTCACCGGCAAGACAGGGTACAGGGATATGCCGAGGGAAAACGAGCAGAGTTAAAATGTACGGAAAATCTGCCCTTCTTTTTCTCCGATAGACCGTTTTTTAATCTCACAGCGCCTGAATACATTATTTTTTGAATAAAAATAATTATTTTATAGCTACAGAAACAGCATACGGCAGAGAAGAGAAATGAATTTCGGAATAATTTTTATATCTTAATTTCCAACATTTATAATGAAACTGTATACTATACCTCAACTTACACCTTCGGATGCAGGTGAAGCATTGACAGGGAAAGCCTGCCGGCGGCATTTCTTGGGGCTTCGCAAGTCTGGAAGCAGCTGCCCCAAACCCGGTTTTTACTGACTCATTAGATTTCCCTAATGCACTGATAAAAATATAGGCTATAGAAATTATATCCTGTCTGCGTAAGGTGAGTAAGTAAAAGGCAGGGATTACCGCGTCTATGCCTGCAGCCGTATGATTGCGGATTTTTCCAAGTTCGCGAAAACCCTTTCAGCCTTATCCGGCAGACACAGCATTCATCCCGGATTCCTAAAAGCCCGAATGGCGGAACACAGGGGCATTCTCAAAGTTTGCAGCGCTTCGCTGTCAGAAATCGGGGAATCTGATTCCATTTTTTTCACTTGACTTCAGAATAAGCAATCCCGCATATTCAGAGAATGACAGCTTTACTGGAAAGGGCAATAGAAAAAATGAAAAGCCTCACTGATAAGGAGCAGGATATCCTGGCCTCCTTTATTCTGGACCAACTCAGGGAAAACAAAGTAACATTGGATTCTGAGATTTCGGATCCGGAAGAAACACATTTATGGATGCTGGAAGAAGCTCACTCTGAGTTTGAGTCTGAACATACAGAAGATATCGGATTTAGCTGAAAAATACCCGTTTTCATTTTTTATAATGAAATTAAAAGGGAAATTGCAGATTTTAAATTGCAGAACTCTGATATTCAGACTCCTGAGCACCATAATTCCCGACTCTCCAAAAAGCCCACCGAAACAGAATTGTCATGAATTTTTCACTTGCTAAGAGAATGAGGGTCAGGAAACTTTAATATTGAAGTGGAATCTGCTGTTTTTTTAAGGAAACTGACTTTTTTAGGGTCTAAGAACGGAAGCAGACGGACATATGTGCTGGAGGAACTATGGATTTTCAGAAGTACAAAGAAATCAATGATACCCGAATGAATTACAGGGAAATGGAAGATGCAACTGTCGTTTCCAGCTACAGAAATATCGGCTGCGGAGACGGTTACAGAGTATATCTGAAAATTGAAGATGAGAAAATCACTGATGCCAGTTATACAACAACCGGCTGCGGGTTCGGAATCACTGCCCTTGCAATGATGACAGAGATTGTCAAGAACAGAACAGTCGAAGAAGCCGAAAATCTGACTGAAGATGATATAGAAAAAGAGTTTTCTTTTCGGGAAAGAAGAAAGAATTATCCTCAGTCTGCAATTTCTGCACTTAAGCAGGCACTGAAGGATTACCGTTCCGGGAGCGGGATACCTAAAGAAAAGAGAGTTACAAGGGCAAAGGCGATTCAAATTCTGTCTGAAAAAGGCTCTCTTTCAAAAGAGGATCTCTCAAGCATCATTCTGGAAAAAGAAAAACTGGACGGAGTCAGTTTTTCAGGAGCAAATCTGCACAATGCATTTTTGCAGAACAGCAGTTTCAGAAATTCTGACTTTTCAGGAGCAAATCTGAGAGGAGCTTTTCTGAATAACTGTGATCTTTCCGGAGCAAATTTCAGGGGTGCCGATCTTCGATTTGCAAAACTGACAGGTGCTAAGATTGAAGATGCTGACTTTACAGATGCACTGTATGATGTGGGAACCAGGGTGGACAGCAGGAATCTGGAAATTTTTACAGTGATGAAAAAAACAGGTAAAGAAATCTACGTGGCAAAAGAGGCAGTGTGAAAGCAGGGGACAAAGCAAAGCTTTTAAAAAAAACCTTTATTCAGAACGGAATATTTATAATAACAGGTTCAGTTGTCGAAATTGCCGAAATTCTCGATGATGAAATCAGGGTCATGTACAACGACAAAGAAGGTTATCCTCACGTCATTACAGGACTCAAAGAAGCTGATCTGGCGGTAATCTGATGGTAAGTCTAATTCATTTTGTAAACAATCATCTTCTGGTAAGTATTGAAGGAAACATACTGATGGAAAATTCAAAGGATTTTCAGAATTCTGTTCAGACCCTGCTTTCCGGTTATCCTGCACTTGGAATGCTTACATTCGATTTCAAAAAAGTTCAGTTTATGGATTCCTCCGGAATGGGAATTCTGATCAGAACTGTTGCCGATCTGAAAAAAAAGAACTGTACAGTCAATGCCGTTTCTCTGAACAAGAATCTGTATGCAGTATTCCATCTTTCAGGACTTCATACAATCATTAAAATTCATATACAGGAAGACTTTTACAAGACATATCCTGATTTTGAAAAATACAAAGGAATTTAAAAATGTTCAAATTTTTCTATCTTATTCTCTCTTTGATTCTGTTTACAGACTGCGTAACCGGATTCAAGACAAAGAAGCTCCTCAATGCGACATCGAAGGCTGCCTTTTACGACCTTGTAGTGGATGAGCTGGAATCTGAAATGGGGAGAACTGATCTGATCAACGGTACGATCAGCAGACCGTATGAAATTGATCCGGACAAGCTGAAAAACATTCTAGGCAATATCCGGTTTGTAAAACATACCCGAGTCAATAAATACGAAGATTATATATTTCATGATGATGAACTCGATACCCTTGCAGAAAATCTGGCAAGAGCACTTTTGAATCCGCCCAAAACAAAGAAGGAAAGCATTATAGTTGTCATCAGTCAGTTCGATCACCTTCAGTCAGTCATTTCCAACAATAAGAGAACATCTTTTTATGCATGGGCCGGTCAGGATGGACTGAATCTTGTATTTGGAGATATACAGTATGATGTGGCAAGAGACAAG
This sequence comes from Spirochaetota bacterium, assembly GCA_052033835.1. Classification (GTDB taxonomy): domain Bacteria; phylum Spirochaetota; class Leptospiria; order Leptospirales; family Leptospiraceae; genus DAORDI01. The sequence continues at coordinate 2,942 of JBPOJG010000502.1, read as the reverse complement.
GCCAGAAATTTTTACGACTGGACAAGCGTAGATCCGATTCCACTCACCAACAGACGTGATGAAAATGAAATCAGGGCCAATAAGGAAGTTTTTAAATTCAAGGAAATAGACGGGTTTGAAAACAATAAATGGCTGCTGTTTGCGCTTGATGATCTGAATAAGTACAGCCCTAGACCTAAACTCGGTACCAAGGACAAAGAAGGAGCCAACTGAAAATCATCTCCGCCGGAAATGACTTTTACCAGCCATTTCCGAAAATCTGGAAAAGTTTCTCCAGCACCTTGTACGGATGAAATTTTCCTTTGAATTTTTTTGCAGTCTCTTTCAAAGTCTTCTCCTTGGTTTCAGTTATCAGGTCTGAATCAGAAGCCAGTCAGAAAAAAACTTAATATAATTTCATTAAAAACTATGTAAATTATTTTTTTGAATTATCCAAAAATCTTTTCCAGAAGAATTCTCTTTCCGAAAAGTTCGAGAGAATCCTCTCTTTTGAAAATTTTCTTTTCCAGATATCCGTTCTCTGTCGGTTCAGAATAGACTTCGAGAGTTTCAGAATCTATATCGGCGATCCAGTATTCATTCACTCCTGCCTTGGAATAGTCCATACTTTTATTTCGATCATATACGATGGAACTTACAGCAATCTCCACAATCAGTCTGGCAGTAGACGGTTTGCTGTTCCTATAGTCTTTCTGGTTTCCTGCAATCACAGAAATATCCGGCTCCAGATCAGAATCCTGAAAAGAGATTGAATTTTCATTCTGTACAAAAAAACCTGAGGGCAGAATATTTCTGATCTCCTCTGTAAACACGTTCTTAAAATAATTGTGCTTGGAACTTTTGGTCATTTTCGTAACGACAACTCCTCTAAAAAGTTCAGTTTTTCTGTATTTTTCCGGTTCCCGAATACAAAGATCCTCATACTCTTTGAGACTCAAGGGGACAAACTGTCTTCTGATTTCCGGGATCTCTAAAATATCCAGCATATTCTTGGAATACTCGATAAAATAGAATTTGTCAAGCAGAATGTCAAAGAATCAAAAATGAATAGCCTGTTTTTTTATCTCAGCGTTTTTTGTATTTTATCAGAGATCGACTTTATAAATGCGAGTATTTCTGCTGATTTTACAGTGTGTGAAAGTTCGCACCAAATTAAATGGAGAATGAAATGAGCAGTTTTCAAACCAAAGACACAGAATTACTGAAAAATTCGGCAGTACTGAAGGGACTGAATGAGGCTGAGGTAAAACAGCTTCTTGATTCCAGCGAACTGAAAACAGCAGTCAAGAATGATATCCTCCTGAATGAATGGGAAATCGGAAAAGGAATTTTTATCATCCTAGACGGTGAGGTAGAAGTTTTTCTCCCCAAACAGAACAAAAGGGGAATCGAGAGAATTTCTGAAGTGAAGATTTCCAGACTGAAAAACGGAGACTGTTTCGGAGAATATTCCTTAATTGATGAAGGCAGAATTTCTGCTTCAGTAAGAGTCGTCTCTTCGAACTTCAGAGCAAGTTATATCCATCAGAAAGATTTTCATTCATTTTCAGAAATCCACCATAAGTCAGCAAAGATTATATACAGGAATCTTCTCGAGATCTTCATTGGACGACTGAGAGGCAGTCTGAAAGAACTCGATATGGTTTATGTAATTCATTAAAGGAGATTACATTGTCAAATATAAAATATTCTGTATTCATCGCAGCAAGCACTGACGGTTACATTGCAGGCAAGGACGGTTCTCTAGACTGGCTTTCCACAGTGAGCAGAGAAGGTGAAGATTACGGTTATATGGAATTTTTCAGTACAGTGGACACGCTTGTAATGGGCAGAAACACTTACGAAAAAGTACTGAGCTTCGGAGAATGGCCGTATGAAAAAAAAGACTGCATCATACTCACTAAGGAAAAACTGAAACCTAAGTTTAATGAAGAAATCATGAATGTATCTCCAATTGAACTGGATCATATTCTTCAGAAAAGGGAAAAGAGAAAAGTCTATCTCGACGGGGGAAAACTCATCAGCAGCTTTTTAGGAGCAGGGTTCGTAGACGAAATCATCATCTCGGTCATACCGATAGTTCTGGGAGAAGGCATCCCTCTGTTTCATCCGAATTCAGGAATGCAGGCACTGAAAACTATGCACGTAAAGAGTTTCGAATCTGGTCTTGTTCAGATGAAATATGCCATTCACAGAAAAAAAGAAGTGGAAGTGTGAGTATATGAATCCTTGAAAACCTTATAGTTCTGCAGGCTGATACTTTCAATTTTCATAACAATCCAATACTCAGACTGCGTCTGCACTGCGCAATACTATTTTCCCAAGTCTATATCAGCATCCGGGGGCCTGCACATTTTTGCCGCTGGCACTCTTTCTTTCTTCCATTACACCGAATACATAAACTCCTAGAAAGATCCCTGTCACAGTGAAAACTGCAGACAGTGTACCGAACCCCAAAAGTGCAATCGCAGGTCCGGGACATGCACCCGTGAGTCCCCATCCAAGTCCGGAAAGAAGACCTCCAATCATATGGTCCTTTGTAGGTTTTGTTCTTTCAAAAGAAATTTCTTCCTTCGTCAGAACACCCTTCCATCTGATTTTATGCAGAATCTGAACAGCAATAAAACTGATGACAAGTGCCGTTCCCAAAAGTCCATACATATGAAAACTTCTGAAAAGAAACATATCTGTAATTACATTATAATTAGATACTCCTGACATGATCAGAATATATCCGAAAAGAATTCCAGTAAAAAGAAAGAAAATGTTTCTCATCAGTATTTTCCTCCTGCAAGCCAGTTCAGAATCTGGAATACGAGAATTCCTCCGACCATAAACATCGCAGTAGCGACAATGCTTGAAAGAGATCCTCTTGAAATTCCTGAGATCGTGTTTCCTGAAGTGCATCCTTTTGCAAGCCTTGCCCCGTATCCCCAAAGAAA
>JBPOJG010000464.1:0-20137 GCA_052033835.1 Spirochaetota bacterium | reverse complement strand
GCAGAATTCATTGTAGAAAATGATCTGGTCAATGGAGTGATTCTTGAGATTTCCGGGGGAATCAAAATCTGATGTCCAAACCGAAATCCGATTTATCCAAAAAAAATCTGGAGACAGCAATTGGAATGATGGATGGGTTTTCCCATCCAGTCCGTCTTACAATCATTTCTGCATTGTACAAGGAAGAACATACAGTCACAGAGCTTTCTGAGCTTTCCAATGTCAGTCAGTCAGTAGCTTCTCAGCATCTGGCAAAACTGAGACAATTGGGCATTCTGGATTCCAGAAAAGAATTGAACCGAGTGTACTACTACATCAAAGATGCAAAAGCGAAAGAACTTTATAAAGCAGTATTAAAGCTGTTTGGATAACGGGATTTAAATCTCCTCCGAAAAAGAAAATTCACATCATTAATTTGATTGACATCATCTAATTGATATTGAGAATTGATTGCATTGGGGATTTTATGAAAAAAGTTTTTTATTCAGTAACAGCCATATTGGCCCTCCTTATCCGATGAATACGGGGATGCGAAGGTTTCCGGGAATTGTGATAATAATAAGGTCTGTCAATTTGCGAAAACCTACACTTCAGGTACCAGTGCAGGAAATACTTTTCATTACGCAGGCAAGGCGAATGACCAAGGTATTTCAGGTAAATGGGGATTCGCAAAAGGAAATTACAACGGGGGTAATTTTTCAGCCCAAGTAATTGATTGTAAATGATTTGAGATATTTGGAGGGCTGACAATCGGTGATTCTGTCAGCCCTCCAAAAGTTTCAGGATCAATTTCTAGTGATTGAACCTGGAACAATATTTGTTACAATAAAAGAATTGGAAATGTCCCCATCTGTCCTTGTGACTTTTACATACGTATAAAAATTGTAACCTTCAGTCAGTTTATACACCCTGTAGTTTCCTGCTAAGTCTACAACCTCAATCCAACCGACTTTCCAAGTACCGCCTTCTTCATTGTTTGCAGAAGGGAAGCTCATTGATCCTTCGTATTTATTTGTTGAAGTATTCAGAGTCATTGCAATTGACTTAGTGACTCCCAAAGAATCATCTAAGAGTTTGAGAGGACTGTAAAGGACAACACGAACGGATTTCACTCCTGATGCAGCTGTACTGCTTAATGTGGTTGTTGCCGTAGAGGTGGACGTCCCTGTTGATGTAGAAGTGGATGTTGCATTCTGATCTGCACTTGTAGTTTCAGTCGCAATATCCGATACATCTGCAGTTACAGTGAATGTCTGGTCAAAATTAACATCTGTTTTATCCACAGTGATTGATTTCAACTCTGGAGGATAAAAATCTGCATTGGCAGTCGTGGACGCATTTACGATTGTAAAGCTTTTATTTAAAGTGTCCCTGCCGTACCATGTTCCGTTTCCAGCTTTATCGCTGATCCACATCCCTCCCAATTTCCAGAGTCCATCACTTGGAATGTTTCCTTCGGAATAGGAACGAATGAAAGTTGAACCCACATAGGTTCCGTCTGCATCTGTGCCGGCTGTCCTTTCCAGACGAATGTATCTGACATTTCCCAAATAGTTGCTGCTCGAATTCCACCAGGAATAACTTTGCAGTCTGGCATCGATGTACCTGACACCGCTGGTTTTTCCAGATCCGCCTGCATCGGTCGCAGTCACAGTCACTGTGATTTTGACTTCTTTAGGAGTGGCAGTTGAAGTTCCTACATCAATGTTTGCTGAAATCGGGTTCTGTGTTGCTCCACCTGTAATTTCCGACATCATAGTCACTGTTCCTACATTTATCACTGGAGCTTCCGTATCCGGTTTTGAACCGCTGACAGTCACTTCCGGTGCTGGGATCTTACTGTCAATTTTCTGACCGCATCCGTTTACAGTATAATTGGTTTCACTCTTGCTTTTTTCGAGGATATAGTCTCTTTCATTTCCTGCATTGTCTCTTGCAGAAACGAGTCCGACTTTCCACACTCCATTTTCTACGAAATCAGTGAGAGTGGCATCCCCTTCATAAAGACCGGATGTGCTGTTCAGAGTGAGAGTCGCATATGCACTGTAACCTCCGCCAGAGAGGCGTTTTGGACTGAAAAGTCTTGCAACGACTTTTTTAATTCCGCTTGCCTTTTTGGCAGAGTCAGTTCCCTCATCACCTTCAGCCAGTTTTGCTTTGATTTTTACCTTGCCTGAGCCGGAACTGAGATCCAGTGTTTTTGAATCTACGTCAACGCTTAAGAGTTCTGGAGGAGCAGTGTCTCCCTTTGCATTGTATCCGCAGACATATGTGATTGCTTTTGGAGGCTGAGTCATACTGTTTTTAATTTTCAGGATGACTACTTTGACTGAACCATCTGCATATGTGACAGTGGCCTTTCCTTCTTTATTTGTGCTTCCGGCTTCGCTGGTTTCAATTTTGATCTTGAAAACATAACTTTTGTTGTCGAGACCAGTGATAATCGCAGTGTATTCGCCTACTGACAGGGTAAATGTAATATTTCCTGAACTGTCAGTCTGTGCAGATGTCGAAAAAACCGGTTCGGTGCTGGAAGTGCCGGTGGAAGTCGATGTTGCTGTAGATGTATCTGCTTTTGCATTTTTTCCGGCGGTTGCAGTCGACTTGGAAAAATATACCATTGCATTCGAAACAGCAGTGCCGTTCGTGATATTCGCGCTGATCTGAAATGTCAGGGGTTGAAATGCAAGGAAAACCAGAGCATCATCTGCAGCAGTCTCATTTTTTTTTGCACTGCATGAGATTAAAAATATCAAAGCAGTCAAACTTGACAGGATTTTTTTCATAAAAACTTTCCTTATCTCTATTTACTGTACACAACAGATCAGCCTGTTTTTTTTTCACAAAAAGCAAAAAAAAATAAATTGGGGTTTTCTTCCGTGCACAATTTCAGAAAGAGGAATGCATTTTTTTTGTCAAGTCCAATTCATAACAGTGTTTTTTCTACTTTTGCACTGCCTCAGCGAAGCATTATACTGAGGCAGGATTTTCCCTCTGAAATTTCTATTCGTCCTCCAGAAGACCTTCAAGTTCAGGGATTTCGGAAAGATCCTTGTCTGCGATAATTTCTATCCTTCTGTTTGCCTGTCTGCCTTCAGGAGTTTCATTGGATTCAATCGGTTGGGTATCGCCCATTCCTGCAGTATCAATGTTTTCCTTTTTTACCTTTTCCTTCAGGAATATTTCCTTCACTGTGTTGGCTCTTGCCAGAGAAAGTTTTTCATTGTCAGGGTATTTTGCTCCCTTGTTCATTGGAACATTGTCCGTATGTCCTTCCACTGTGAATTTGACATTTTCGATTTTCTGAAGGATTTTCGCAAGGTTTTTCATTGCCTTTTCGCTGTTCGGATTCATTTTCTCCGATCCTGACTTGAAGCCTTCACCGACTAGTGAGATCACAAGTTTTCCATCTCTTCTGTCCAGTTTCAGTCCGCTGTCCCTGATTGTTTTTTTCAGTTCTTTTGATGTTTCCGTCTCAGGCTTTTTTTCAGGAGGCGGCGGAATTTCTTCTTCTTTTTTCGTTTCTTCTGCCTTTTCCTCTTTTGCGGGAGGAACAGGATCAGATTCCTTTCTGCTCCAGATTTCCCAGGGAGTAATCCCTGCACCTATCTGAATATATGCCTCATTCAGTGTGCCGTTCGGTGCAAATTTGGAAAGGACGTTTCCTGTGGATTTATAAATTTCATTATGAGCGAGCTGCAGTTCTCCAATCAGATAAAAATGGTCTGTGACGAAATATCTGCTTCCGGCACCGGCTGTGTATCTCGTCACTGCAGAAGAACTGAAAAAATCATTTCCTCGTCCCAGGCCGAATCGGACATAGGTGTCCCAGACTTTCCCGGGAGAAAAATGATAGGCGACATTCAGATCGAGAGTTCCGACATTCATCACATTCGCGTTTTCTTTCAGTCCGACATACCGTTTATTCAGCGCAGCCAGAACCTGAGTATTTGTAATATCGCTTCCGTAAAGGGCAGCGCTGTAGAGCATATTCTGTGCATAATTGGATGTGCTCAGATTGTCTGCTTTGTAAAGCTGATTGTGCAGAGTGAATCCGATTCCCCAGTTTGCGGAAAGCCCATATTCAAAAAGAAAACTCCTTGCACTCGAATGCAGATAGGGACGGTTGGAATCGGATCTTGCAAAACTGTATAAAAACAGATCATCTGCGGCTGCAAATGCCGGAATTTTCAATCTGTTCTTGTCCTCAAGTCTGTCAGGAAGTGAACCGCTTAAGCTGCTCGGAAGTCCGTAGACGAGACCGTAACGGGCCTCAAAAAACATTTTTTTTTCTCCGAATCCGGTATTTGATTCTTCTGAAAAAACTGCATCCGCAGATGCCAGACCGAAAAGGAACAGTAGTTGGAGTAAATATCTGTATGCAATTTTATTAAATAATTTCATCGTCATCCTTTGATCTGAAAACTGCGATTTCTGAGCAATATCCTGATTGAATCTGAATGTACAGATTTCTGAATGCCAGTAAACTGTCAGATTTTATTTCTGCAAGCCATAAAGAACTAAAGATACAGTCAGAATTTGCAAAATACTTCTTGCCTGCTTGGGCAAATGGATAGACTTGTTGAAAAATTCAGTAAAAACCGATTACTGCACCTGCGGACTAGAAGATGCTGAATTACAAATATACAGGAACTGAAAATGAATTCAAAAAAAGCGGTGTTGATTGTAAATCCCGGGAGCGGAAGGGGAAAAGGACGGGAAAGGGCCGCCGACTTTAGAGATGCCTGGACTCAGAAATTCGGTACCGATATCAATGTCAGAGAAACAAAATCCAAGGAAGATATTGGAATTGCAGTCAAGGAAACGTTCAGTCCTGATTCAGTTCAGATTTTTCTGGGAGGAGACGGAACTGTGTCTGAATGCCTCCAGGCACTTTCCGAGATGGAAAAATTCGAAAAAATTTCAAATCCTGTAGGAATTCTTCCAGCCGGTTCAGGAAACAGTTTTCTTCGGGATTTTGAAATCACTGACTACAGCTCTGCAAAAGAAAATCTCATCAATTCTCTGGATAAAAATGAAACCAGAGATGTGGATATGGCGCTTCTGAAGTTCCGCAAGAGAGAGGGAATGGTAAATACTCGGATTATGTTCAATATATTCGGGGTGGGCGTGGTTCCTCTGATTGCAGAGCTTGCGATGAAAATGCGTTTTCTGGGTTCATTGAACTATACTTTTGCAACTCTCTGGAAAATTTTCTCTCACAAAAAGATGAAAGTGGACGCTGTGATAGACGGAAAAGAGGAAATTCTCGAATCCGATTTCATTTCTATCTGCAATTCCCGATATACCGGGGGTGCAATGATTATGGCTCCTGATGTCAGGACAGATGACGGCAGACTGTATCTTGTGGCCCCGTCCATGAAAAGCAAATTCCAGATACTCGGACTTTTTCCTAAAATTTTCAAGGGAGATCATATCAATCATCCTGATGTCAGAAATCATTTTGTGAATGATATTCATATTAAATCGGACAGGGAGCTTCTGCTTCTGATTGACGGAGAACTTGAGAGAGGGTATGATCCTTCCATTTCAGTCAAGCCTAAGTTCTGGAAGATTTTTGTCTCCGGTAAATAATAAGTTATATTATGATTTTCTGTTCTGCCTTTCGGGGATTCGCTGCTTTTTGTGAGGGACGGCTGTCCGTTAAGAATTTTTCAGACTTGGCCATAAAGTTCTTTATATTTCTGCTCCTTCCTGTCCTGCTTTTTGCCGATTCACCCCCGTCCTGGTCAGAGTTCAGTGTTTTTTCCAGAGGGAAAAAATACAGGGCTGATGTGAAGTCTGTTTCTTCTGACAAAAAAACGAAGGAGAGAAAATGGACACTTTCCGTTTCTGATGCGGGGAAAAAGAAGGAACTCTGGAGATCCGAGTTTGAATACAGATTCGGTTATCCGGGCGGGATTCTCTCAGCGGATGGAAAAACATTCATTATGACAGAGGTCTGGTATTATCCTGATTCTGTGCTTGTCGATATTTACCGGGAAGGAAAAAAACTGGATACAGGTCATCTCACTGGAAACTCATTTCAAATTCCTCAGGAATCCCTGAAAAGAACAGCTTCTCATTTTCTCTGGTTTGATCAGAACCGGCATTACAGATTTGAGAAACGGAACGGCAGGGACTTCTTTGTACTGATTCCCTTTGACGGGCGAGAACACTGGATCGATCTTTCCACAGGAAAAATAGAGTATCCGGAATGATTTCCTTAATGAAAATTAGATATATTATATTTTGTGTATGATTATAGCGTGTGTATGGAAATTCCAATCTGCGGAGGATGCCGGATGAACTGCACATAAATCTCATCACCGGCATACCTGTCGGTGAGTTTTGCGAATCTTGCGCATCATAAAAAGTCTGAGAAAGAGCAGAGCGGCAGTTTAGTTTCGGCAGAATGAAAGCGAGACAGAAATTTTCAGTATTTTCGGTACTGAAGATTTTTAGTTGCCCAAATCAGTCGGTTTATAGTTTAAAGCTTATAGAATGAGTAATCCCAATCCTAAAGAAAGATGGTCGTCCCGCCTCGGTGTGATTCTGGTGGTTGCAAGCTGTGCAATCGGTCTTGGTAATTTTCTCCGTTTTCCTGGTCAGGCTGCCAAGAACGGCGGAGGTGCTTTTATGATTCCGTACCTCGTCGGATTTGTGTTTTTAGGAATCCCTGTCTGTCTCTCTGAATGGGTGATGGGACGCATAGGAGGGAAAAGAGGTCACAGTTCCCGGGCGATTTTTTCTGCATTTCTCCCGGACGGTTTTGCTCTTCGGATGAGCAGTGCAATCGCAATCATCATTCCGACTCTGATCTACGTTTATTATGTTTTCATTGAATCCTGGTGTCTTGCATATGCAGTTGACTTCTTTTCGAGAGCCGGGGATGCTGCTCATCACGGAATGGACATAAAACAGGTTGTTTCCGACAGCGGACTGCGGTTTGAAACAATGACAGGATCGAAGGCAAACGGGGCAGCCCTTGGTTCTTCTATTATATGGTTTCTTATATTCTGCTATATTCTGAATTATTTTATTGTATACAGAGGAATTGCAAAAGGACTTGAGAAACTCGCAAAGATTGCCGCCCCGATTCTTTTTGTATGTTCATCTGTGCTTCTTTTCCGTGTTCTGAGTCTCGACGGAATTATGAACGGGCTTGGAAAAATGTGGAATCCGGACTGGAATGCTCTTGCGAAGGCGGATGTATGGGTGGCCGCTGCCGGCCAGATATTCTTTTCTCTTTCAGTAGGATTCGGGATAGTACTTGTATTTACGAGTTATCTGACAGAAAATGATGATGTGACCCTGTCGGGTCTGACTGCGGCCTCACTGAATGAATTTGTGGAGATTGTATTCGGGGGTATGATCACTATCCCTGTCTGGTTTCTTTTCCTTGCCGGAAGCAGTTCTGATTTTTCCACTTTCAGTCTGGGGTTTACTGCTCTTCCTGCCATTTTCAGTCAGATGCCTTTCGGAAACATATTTGCAGGAATCTGGTTTACGACTCTTTTTATTGCCGCCATCACTTCATCCGTGACTATGCTTCAGCCTGCGATCAATTTTCTGGAAGAAGACTTTCATCTCCACAGAAAGTATTCCTCAGCAATCCTTTTTATTTTCACTGCGACTCTGACTGCGGGAATAGTGTATTACAGCAGGGATCTCCTGGCACTGGATTATACCGATTTCTGGGTAGGGACAATGCTCATTTATATTCTGGCCACCATTCAGGTCATCATTTACGGCTGGGTGATCGGACCGAAAAAAGGACGCGAAGAGAGCGAGAAGGGTGCATTATGGAGCATCCCAAAATCATTTGATTTTGTCATAAAATATATCACCCCTGTGATACTGATACTGATCCTTGCCGTTTTTATCAGTCAGAATCTCACTGAATACATCAACAAGATGAGTCCTGATTATATGCAGATGAATGCGGCAAAATACAAAATGACTCCTGCCGAAGCCTATGAAAATGCAGTCGTTGCGAGATCAGTCTTTTTTGTGATACTCGGCATACTTGGAATGACCTTTGTTCTCGTGCATTTCGGAATCAAAAAAAACAAGGAGCACGTATGAATGAAGGACTGAATCCGCAGGGATGGGCCATCATGCTCACATCGATAGGAATCGCGACATTTCTCTGCATTTACTGTATCAGAAGATTTATGTAAATTATTCGGCGGCTTGAGGGTTTGCAAATTTGGAAGCCGCTGTTTTTACTAATCCGTCACAAGCTGCAAAACTGCTGGATTTCCCTGATGCATTTATAAAATTGCAGATTCTATATCTCCTATACTGTTTGCATAAGGTGAGTGAATAAATGACTAGCAGAACTGAAAATAATTCTTTATGGAACAGGCTTTCCCTGTTTAAAATATCGGATTCAGTGCATCCGCTCGAAAGAAAGAGACTGATTGTGTACAATCAGACTTTTATTCTGACATTCGCAACAATGATCTTTCTTTTTTTATGCTTTGGAATTGCGTATACCTGGATGCTGTTTATTGACTTTGACAGATATCTGGAAAACATATGGGCATTTCCTCCGCTCGCACTGGTTACACTTGCTGATATCGCTTTTTATTATTTTACATCCCGTGAAAAACTTTCCATGATTTCAGTTTGGATTCACGGGATTTTGCTGATTTCTCTGATTGTACTTGTCTGCATATATTTCGGGGGAATTTTTTCTTTTGAATATGCAGCAGTTCCCATTGGAACCACTGCGATGCTTCTGATGTGGCACAGACCGAGAGTGATGTTCTTTACTCTTATATTTGTTTCTTCCTCTCTTTTTCTGCTCAGGTTCTGGACATTTCAGCATCTTCCAGTTTATGAGCTTCCTTTCCGGGTAAAGGAAGTCTTTTACAATCTGACAGGCATTGCTCTTCCCGCTGTCATTTTCTCAATGGCATATTTTGTTCTCAGAGAATCCCACAAGGCAGAAACTGCGTTTATCCGCGAAAGAGACAGATCAGACAGTCTGCTGGAAAATATTCTTCCTCATGATGTAGCAAATGAACTCAAGGACAAGGGAGCTGCTCTTCCGCGTGAATTTGAGAGTGCAACAGTGATGTTTACAGATTTTGTCGGCTTCACGAAGATTGCAGAAAAAATGAAACCTTCCGAGCTGATTGAAGAACTGGATTACTGTTTTTCTTATTTTGATTCAGTGATGACCCGTTTCGGAATAGAACGGCTGAAGACAATCGGTGATTCTTATATGGCTGTTGCCGGTGTTCCGTCTCCCTCGGAAACTCATGCACGCGATATGGTTCTTGCTGCAGTTGAAATTGCAGCATTCATAGAGGGACTTAAGGCAGAAAGAGTCCGCAGAAATCTTCCATTTTTTGAGATTCGGATCGGGATCAGCACAGGACCCCTTGTTGCAGGCATCGTAGGAAAGAAAAAATTTGCCTATGATGTCTGGGGAGATACGGTGAATATTGCCAGCAGAATGGAATCGAGCGGAGAATCGGGAAAAATTAACATATCCCGTTCTACATATAATATCATTAAAAAAGAATTTAAATGCAGGGCCAGAGGAAAAATTCAGGCAAAAAACAAAGGCAGACTTGATATGTATTTTGTGGAAGGTCTGAAGAATAAGAGCCGAAATTCCTGACCTGTCCTGTCTGAATTTATTCTTTCCATTTTTCCAGTTCAATGATATCTGAAACTGCATCAGTGTTCAGAGTTCCGTATAAATGAGGATAAAGTTCAGTGTCTGCAGAACTGCTTCCTTTCTCTGTTCTCAATTCGCTTTTCAGTCTTGTTTCGTCTATACAGAGAACCATAAGACCATCTTTTCCTTTAAAGTAATTTTCTTTAGTATATTTTACCTGAGCGAAGAATGAACAGTGAATGAACCCTTCCTTGGACACTGATTCAGTACTGTAAAAACCGACTTTCAGTGCCGCTTCCCAGGAAACTCTGTCTGTGATATGATAGATCATATTTATAATGAAAAAAATGTGCGTATTCATGTCTATTAAAAATCCGGGATTTCTCTGCAGATCTCTAAATCCTTTTGCTTCCCTGGATTCAAGAAAGGGGTTGTGCAAAAAAAGGTTTAACCACAAATAAACACGCGCCCTATCGGGCTATGAACACAAATATTATATTGGAAAATTTCAATAGATTCATTTCGAATAATGAATAAAATCCAGTATTTTAGATAAAATTCCATTATCTTATTCATATTCAACCGTCGTTTTATGCTTTTACACATTCTCACTGTTCAGTGTAACCGCTTTGCAGTGAAAAACCTGTTTTGAATGGAGATACTGCGCAGCGACTTCCAAGCTAGCAGGACCGATACGGAAAGTGTGACAATTCTGAAAGCCATCAACGAAACAGTATTCTCCGTGAAATTCAATCGGAATAGTATCATATTTTATATAAAGATGATGCGGCGTCCTGCAGACTGTCATAGTCGCTTAAGATTATCTCTCCGTTTGTACAGTCTTGTTCATACTTTTAGAAAGTCTTGTTCCGACAGTTAAAGGAACAATCGCTTCTGTAACTGCTTATTCAACTCCAGTCCATACAGCTGAAAAAAAAGGTTTTACACTTTTTCTGATTCCGGAATTCAGGGAGCTGTGCAAGAAGCTGGAGAAGTAAAGTAAACTGATTCAGGAAAATGAATAATATTCCTTTACTAAAGAAAGACATCGGTTGATCTGCCAAGGTGAAGAGTTTATGAAATTTTTTTTGGCGAACGGTCAAAATTATGCTGCACAAAACCTGGCAATACATATGCTTATGCGCCTTGCGGTGGAAAAAAACATTTAATGCTGGGCTCTGCGCAAAAAGTTATTGTAAAAGCTGCCGATGAAAGTGCATTGGAATAAATCGATATAAAAGAGCTTATCATTCATGCAGAAAAAACCAATCGTTAATTTAGAATATTCCTATTTATCACTGCCCGATAGTTTTTATCAACTTGTAAATCCGGCTTCCTTTAGCAAACCCGAAATTGTGCTGCTTAACGAGTCCTTGTTGAAAGAACTCAACATTCCATTCGAAAATCAAGAAGGTATTATTTCATTCCTGTTAGAGAATGAATCCAATGGCAGGATTTCTTCTTTTGCTCAAGCCTATGCAGGCCATCAATTCGGTCATTTTACCAAGCTAGGCGATGGAAGAGCCATTGTGAAAGGTGAGTTTGTGACGGCACTCAACAATCGATTTGACATTCAACTGAAAGGAAGCGGAAGAACATTATATTCAAGAGGAGGAGATGGAAAAGCAACTTTAAAATCCATGCTTAGAGAATATCTTATAAGTGAAGCGATGCATCATTTAAATATACCTACTTCTAGAAGTTTGGCGATTCTTAAAACAGGTGAAATAGTTCAAAGAGAAAAACAAAACGCGGGAGCGTTACTCGCAAGAGTAATGAAAAGTCATATCCGAATTGGAACTTTTGAATATGCACGGCATTTCTGCAAAAAGGAAGATTTACAAGCACTTACTGATTATACCATCACTAGATTATATCCGGAAATTGAACACGAAGAAAATCCAGTCACTGCATTAATAAAAAAAGTAATGACCCTTCAGGTTGATTTAGTCGTGAATTGGATGCGTGTTGGTTTTATCCATGGTGTCATGAATACCGATAACGTATCAATAAGTGCCGAAACATTTGACTTTGGTCCTTGTGCTTTCATAAACGCCTATCATCCGGATACAGTTTTTAGTTCAATTGACCAAAATGGACGATACGCTTTTGGAAACCAACCCAACATTATCAAATGGAATATTGCCAGATTTGCAGAATCTTTGTTACCTATCATACACCCTGAACCTGATACAGCATTAAAGCTAGCCCAAGTATGCATCAATGAGTTTGATAACCTTTGGGTTGAAAAATACTACGAGATGATGCTTTCTAAATTAGGCATCGAAAACAAAACACCAGACTTATACTTTTTAGCCGATGAGCTGCTTGAATTAATGCGTATCCTGGAACTAGACTATACCAATACTTTCAGAGACTTGCTTCAGGATAAAATTCCTGGAAACAGTCGAATGAATGATCCTGTATTTAAATCGTGGATGGAAAAATGGAAAAATATCACCAACTGTTCAAAAGGATCAAAACACGCGAAAGATATCATGGAAGAAAAAAATCCTGCAGTGATCCCAAGAAATCATTTGGTAGAAGAAGCTCTAGACAGTGCCGTTAATGGAGATCTTAACTTTTTTAACCGACTGCTGAATGTCCTAAGAAAACCATATCATAGCCAAGAAGATTTGAGCCATTTTACCACTCCTCCAAATGCTGATTTTGAAAATGGATATGCAACCTATTGCGGAACTTGACGATTCAAAGAAAGAAATATAAACTGGTTCGGGCAGTTACTGAAGATGGCTCCAGGTTTGGAAGTTTGCTCGGCAAAAAAGAAGCTTCCAAAAATCCTTGAGCTTTATCGTTTAAAGTAATGACAAACCTTACTTAACGACTCCTGCTTTCTTAAGACCAAAAGCAGAAATTGAAATCACAGCAAATGCAAATAGACCTCCGACTAATCCTGCCAGTGCTTCTGAAATAATTGATGGCCATGTCGTTGGTATTGCATGATGTACGAATTCTATGTTATGTATAAAAATACCGCCCGCTACTAAGATAAGTGCGATTGTTCCTACAACACTCAACAATCTGATAATCATAGGTAATAGTCTTATTAAACCGTTACCAAGAGAAATCATGAGTTTATTTCCTTTCGACTTGCTTATTAAAAATAAGCCCATGTCATCCATTCGAACTATAAGAGCAACTAGACCATATACACCGACAGTAGCAAGCATCGCCACAAAAGTCACAGTCAGTATTTGCGTAAATAAGCTCTTGTCTAAAACAGGTGCTAAAGCTATAATAATTATTTCTACTGATAATATAAAATCAGTAGTGATAGCTGATCTGATTTTATCCTTTTCATTGGCAGCGATTTCGACTGTATGATCAGATTCGTTTTCATTTTTCATTTTTTTGCTATGAATGAGCTTCTCAATTATCTTGTGTATCCCTTCATACGCAAGATACAGTCCGCCAATTATTAAAATATACTTAATTAAGATGGGTAAAAAATAGTTTAATACAAAAACGAATGGCAGGATAATTATTTTATTTAAAAAAGAACCTTTGGTAATAGCCCATAACACAGGCAATTCACGCGATGCCACAAATCCTGTAGCTTTTTCAGCATTTACCGCTAAATCGTCACCTAAAATCCCCGCGGTCTTTTTAGTCGCCAACTTACTCATCATTACGACATCATCCAGTAAAACAGTAATATCGTCTAAAATTGCAAAAATTCCGGAAGCCATATTTTTTAACCCTCTGCAAATTACCTTTTTAATTGCTTTCTTTGTCAAGGGGAAATTCTAAAATTAATTGTATCTACTCATGGGCTAAAATTTTTCTTGACAAGTGGTCTAAACAATTGGGTATACCCCCATATACAGTCTCAAAACATAGTACAATTCAGAATGAAACTCAAAAGGAGAAATTTCAATGTATGAAAAACTGCCGGACAGAACGTCGGATATATGGAAAAAACTTTCTCGCCTACTGGATGCATTCGGCGGGATATCAGACAGGCTTGATCCTTCGAAACTAAGTGAAAATGCCTCTCTGCTGAAGCCTCTCTCAGAAGATCTGAAAAAATCTCTCAGTGATCTGGAATCGGAAGTATCATTAAAAAAGGATACAGTGGAGTCTGTTCTGTCTATGGCTGCGTCTCAGGCACTTCAGGGAGCAGCACGTTTTGAAACAGCAGGAACAGGCTCTCAGGCAATATTTAAAGCATATCAGTCTTTCAGGCCAGTCAGCCGTTCGGAAGAAATTCTGTATTCGCTGGCTGGACGTTTTGAGGAAATCAGCAGATTTTTTCTGCATCCTTCAGAGAAAGAAAACAGGGAACTTCTGGATCGGTTCATAAATCAGCACTTGAAGACGGAAGAAACTAAAATACCTTACGGAATTTCAGATATGGACAATGGACGGGGACGCAGAGGAGGGTATACTCTGTATGTTCCGGAATATTATACTGAAAACCGTTCCTGGCCTCTCATCATATCACTGCACGGGGGATCAGGTCATGGAGCAGATTTTTTCTGGAGCTGGCTTAGAGATGCGCGAAGTTTCGGTTTTATTCTTGCATCACCCACCTCACTCGACAGAACCTGGTCGCTTCATTCGCCTGCTTCCGACGCAGTGCACCTGAACAGAATGCTCTCCGAGATTTCTTCAAAAATCAATATCGATACAGATCATATTCTTCTCACAGGTCTTTCTGATGGGGGAACGTATTCGATGATTCTTTCCACAGTGCATCAGTCTCCGTTTACTCATTTTGCTCCGGTGGCAGCAGCTGTACATGCTCTTATGAACCGTGCCGGAATTATCGGTGCGTCTGTGAAGGATCTTCCTGTGTACCAGGTGCACGGTGCGAGAGACTGGATGTTTCCTGTACAGAAAGCCAGATCTGCAGCGGAGGGGCTTGAAAAGGCAGGAGCTAAGCTCACTTACCGTGAGATCCCTGACATGTCTCATAATTATCCGAGAGATGAAAATATCAGAATACTGAAATGGTTCTGTCCGAAGAGTTTTGATAATGCGGCTTGACAAAGCTGCAATACAAAGGAATAAAAATGAATCAAAAATATACACTCGATGATTATCAAATTGGAGAGAAACTGATTACACCCGGACGTACAGTCACTGAATCGGATATCGTTTCATTTGCAGGGCTGTCGGGAGATTTTCATTCTCTGCATACTGATTCTGTCTATGCAGCGAAAACTCAGTTCGGTGAACGAATTGCTCACGGAATGCTTGTGCTGTCTATAGGTACTGCCTTGCCTTACAGGCTCGGACCGAATTATTTTCTGCCGCAGTCCTTCATTGCTTTCTATGGGATGGAAAATATACGCTTCACTGCTCCTGTAAAAATCGGGGATACAATTCGCTTTGAAGGAGAAGTGACCGGCGTTGATCTAAAGGACGAAAAACGCGGAGTGCTGACCTGGACCTGCCGCATTTTCAATCAGAACGACAGACTCTGCTGCTCCGCCGTGATGAAACTCCTCTGCGGAAGAAGTACAAAGTAATTATATTATGAAGAATTTCTGAATTCGAATACCCGATCACGCAAGTCTGGAAGCTGTTTCCAGCTTCTATCCAGAACCTGAGCAGTTATCCGACTTCAGCCGCCGCCTGCAATACCGCTGCAGGAGTCATCTGTCTTCAGATTTCATACTAGTCGGAATTCTGTGAAATGCTATTCAGAAAATCGGAAAAAGGAAAGTATGTTTCAGGAGATTACTATGAAAACAATCCTTTTTTTGACAGCTCTGATTCTGAACTGCGGTTCAGCTGAATCCAGAGCAGATATTTACAACAGCAATTCTGAGGCTGAAAAACATAAACCGGGAAAAGTCCTCGATGTGCTGAAGATTAAATCTTCTGATTCTGTGGCGGATATCGGTTCCGGAGGAGGATACTATGCTCTCAGGTTTGCGGAGACTGCAAAAACGGTCTATGCAGTGGATGTGGATGCAGAACTGCTTGCCATCGTGAAAAAAAAGGCAGAGGCTGCAGGACGCAAAAATGTTGTCATTGTCAACGCACTCGAAAAAAATTCAGGTCTTCCCGATTCCTCTGTGGATCTTATATTCAGCCGGGATTCCTTTCATCATCTGCCGGATCAGGCGGAATATTTTTCTGCTTTGAAAAAAACACTGAAACCTTCCGGAAGAGTCGCAATCATTGATTACAAAAAGAATGCAGGACTGTATCTGAGGTTTTTTAATCATTATACTGAACCTGAAGAAATCATTTCCAAAATGGAAAAGGCTGGGTTTGCACTTCAGGAAAAATTCGATTTTATTGAAGATCAGAGCTTTTTCGTTTTTGTGCCTGCCCCTGTCATTAAAAAATGAGGAAAAATGTTTAAAATGACTGAAAAATGCTGCTGAGATTTTTACGGATCTTCAGACTGTTGTTCTTCCCGGTCAATGTCGTAAAACTGAGGATATTTTTGGGAGACTGTAATTTTAATTTTATCTCCCACTTTATAATTATATTCTCCCTTCTGTCCTTTTTCGTTTCTGTAGATTTTACTGTCGGCTGAATATTGAAATCGAATATAACTCATTTCAGGAGGTTTGGAATTTCTCACATAAGTAATCTGAGCTTCTGTTTTTATCGGATAAGTCCAGATCATATTTTCGCGATGGTCTTTTCCTGTGCAAATTGAAAACGGTCCAGATAAGAAAGCGGCCAGAACGAGTACCGTGCCGAAAGGAGATTCATCCTCATCTTTTGCCTTTGTCTTTAGGAACAGCAGATATCTGACAAGAAGAGCTGAACCGAAAAAAATAAAAAAGCTGAGAATGCCTAGAGCAAGGTTTTCATTATGAATTCCCAGAAGGATTATAATGAGACATTGCAGAAACAGAATAAAACTGCCGAAGCACAATGCAGAGTATTCCTTCTGATGTTTTTTATAACAGAGAATTGTCCCGATTCCAGTCAGAAAAATCAGAATATAATAGATATTTTCAGAAAAAATAAACAGTCTCGAAAAGATAAACATTGGAATCAGAATAATGAAAGACAGGATCATCAGCTCCTCCTTTTGGCGGGGACAGAGTATCCGAGATGCCGGCTTTGCATATTCGATTTTGAGCTTTGAACGAATTTCGACAATAGGGACTGTGTAAAAGCTCAATTTTAATACAGATTTCAAAATCAGCAAAAAATTTGGATCAATAGCGAAGCGAAATCAGTGCTCCGCGTCTTTAGCGTTAACCTCATTTTTTTGCTTTTACACACTCCCAAAGTCTGCAGACTCTTGAAAATCTCTTCCGCAGGCGAAAAATTTTCTTTTTCAAATCTGTTTTTGGAAAAAAACTGGTCTAATCAGGACGGTATATGAAATCAGCATTCTTAGCAGTATTACTCGTTGTATTATTTTCTTCTTGCAAATCAAAAGACTATGTGGCTGAACCGGCTATTCATCAGTACACATTTCATTCAGACGCACTCTGTATCGCAAAATGGACTCTCTTCTGTTATCAGTCCAAACCCGGAAGCCTTCTTTTCAGAGGTGTGACGGAAAACAGCACTGGGGAAAAAAAGTATTTTCTGGATTATTATATGGACACTTTCGATACTGATTTTCCAGTCGGAATTTCCTTGAAGCTCGGTGACACTTTTTACAATCTGAGAAGGGCGCAGACTGAGTATGGGGATGTGCTTCAGGTAAGTTCTGAAGTGACAAATGAAATCATTGAAAAAATCGCCTCAGCTGAGGGACAGATTGTCATAAGTTATTCATCGAGAAGAAATACGGAAAACCGCGAGCTTTCATCAGGAGATTCCGCTAAACTGAAAACTGAAGTCAAACGGATTCACGATCTGAATATGGCTGCAGGTCAGCTTAAGATTGTCAGCAAATGATGCTTTCTGCGGAACTTAAGACTAAAAAAAAGGCAGGGGTTTCTTTCCCTCTCGTATCCCTTCTGAATGAGCATTCTTATCTTTGCGGAGATTTTTATTCACTCAGAATTCTGAAAGAGTGGGCTGTGAAAACAAAGATTTCACTTGTTCAGATTCTTCCTCTGAATGATCTGGGAACAGGCAGAAGTCCTTACAGTTCCATTTCTGCATTTGCACTCGACCCGGTTTATATTTCCTTTCAGATGCTGAAAATCCCGCACAGAAAGACAGAGTTTCCTGAGGCGGGTCTGGATATCAAAAAAATCAAAAAGGAAAAACTCCATATCCTCGAAAAGTATTTCCTGAGCATATTTGATGATCTGCTTCGCAATGAACTGGACAGATTTGTTTCTTCTCATCCTTTCATGAAAATTTATACCTGTTTTCTTCTTCAGAAGGATCTTCGAGGCGGCACACATTGGGAGAAATGGAATCTGCAGTATTCTGAAAATCTTTTTCTGGAGTCGATGAGCAAATACTCTGAAAAAATTTACTACTATGTTTTTCTGCAGAAGACTGCATTCGAGCAGCTGAGCAGAATCAAGCAGGAATTTAAAGCAGCAGGGGTTTCTCTTGAGGGAGATATGCCGATTCTGACTTCAGACGACAGTGCTGACGTTTGGGGCAGACAGAATCTTTTTGACAGAAGTTTTCATGCAGGTGCACCTCCTGATTATTTCAATGCAGAAGGACAGAGCTGGGGTTTTCCTATCATTCGGTGGGAAGAAATGAAAAAGGAAAATTATTCCTGGTGGAAGGAACGTCTGGAATATCTCGAGCATTTTTATCATTTCTACAGGATAGATCATGTTCTGGGGATGTACAGAATCTGGGCTATTCCGAAAGACGCACCGAGTCCAAAGTTCGGTCATTTTCATCCTCAGATCGGGGCTTCTAGAAAAGAATTCAATGAAGTGAGACTTTTTCCTGAAGATTTCGAAAAACTCGAGCTGATCTATGAACATAAGGAAGACAGGTATATTTTTTACTGGGACTTTTTCAAGACACCGGGTTATCAGGCTCTCGACGAGGACATCAAAAAAAGACTTTTCCCGCTCTGTGAAATTCATCTGATAGAGGATGAAGCCAAATGGAGAAGATACGGAGAAGACATACTTTCATTTATGATGAAAAGTTCGTCAATGCTGCCCTGTGCGGAGGATCTGGGTGCAGTACCCAAGTTCGTAAGAGACAGTATATTCGAAAATGAGATAATAGGACTTGATATTATCCGGTGGACAAGATCATTCGAAGACGGAAGTTACATCAAACCGGCAGACTACAGGAAACTTGCGGTGAGCTGCCTTTCTGTTCACGACACGTCGACTGCTATGGGATGGTGGAAGGAATGTGATCCTGATATGAAGAAAATGCTGAAAAAAGTCTTCGGTCTTGTGAAGGAAGAATCTAAGACTGATGTTCTTAAGACGGAAAAAAAAGCAGAACCTGAAAAGGAAGAAACAGAAGAAGATCTTTCCCTCATCAATGAGGCAATGCTCAAGTTTGCATTTGCGACAGGCAGTCTGTTTTCAGTTCATATGCTCCAGGATTATCTCTACAAAGGAAATATTTCGAAAAGGATTCATATTCTTACTGAGCCTGAAAAGCACAGAATCAATGTGCCCGGAACCACTGAGGATAAAAACTGGGGATATGTATTTCCATTTCTTGCAGAGGAGCTTCTTTTGGAAAATGAACTGAACAGCCGGATTTCTGAAATGATTTCTGCATCAGGAAGAGTTTGAGAACAGTAGGGATCATCTTAAGCGGGGGTTCCGGGAGCAGGATGAAAGCATCCGTGCCCAAACAGTTTCTGAAACTGCGGGGGGAATCCCTGATCCGTCATTCTGTAAGATCATTCCTGCATTCAGGACTTTTCACTTCTCTTGTCATTGTGAGCAAGGCAGAGTATATTTCCAAAACAATGGAAGAGCTGAATGAATTTTTAGGACATGAGGATCTGATTGTTTCAGGAGGAGAGACTAGGCATGAATCCGTTCTGAAAGGCATTGAGGCATCGGTGCCCGGAGAGGAAGATGTGCTTGTATTTCATGATGCAGCGAGACCCTTTGTAGACAAGGCTGAACTTCAGGAGCTGATCCAGTCTGCATTTCAGTCGGGAGCATCCACTCTGGCAGACAAAATTTATGAAACTCTGGTGTATTCAAATGAGGGCAGGGTAGATGAGATTCTGAACAGGGAGTCGGCGTTTGTGATTAAGACTCCTCAGGCACTGCACTCTTCTCTCTTGAAAATGCTTCTCGCTGAGGAACTCTCAGAAGACCCTACAGATTTGTGCAGCTGGGTGCGAAACATCGGGGTAAAGTCAAAGATTGTACTTTCAAGTTCAAAGAACATAAAAATCACAACCCCTGCGGATCTGCACCTGGCAGAAAAACTGATGGAGCTGTAGCTGCTTTAGCTTAAGATTTCTTTTTTAATCAGCCTGTCGAGTTTCAGAAGATCTGAGAGAAGTTTCTTGGTTTCACTCAGATAATACTGTGTAGTAGAGTCCGATTTTGCACTTGGAGGATCCGGGTGTACTTCCATAAACAGTCCTTCAATTCCAGCAGAAACAGCACCTCTCATCATATCCGGAATAAATTCTCTCTG
>JBPOJG010000373.1:0-2433 GCA_052033835.1 Spirochaetota bacterium | reverse complement strand
TAATTCCTCGAATGCCGACCTGTTTGGCTTTCTCGACTGGAATCATAACTTTCATTTTTGTGCTCTGGATTTCGAGGCTGTAACAGTCACGTTTTTTACCTAAGATCAGTTTTTTCCCTATCTCGGTAATAGACCCCACACCATGCATTGGATAAACAACATAATCCCCGACTTTAAATTCTGGCTCAGAAATACTCAGGCTCCTAAAAAAAATTCCGTTAAACTCAATTAGGATTATGAGACAGAAATTTGTTATGTCAAGCAAAAAATTCCTTAGACTGGAATTTTTTCAGTTTTCGGAAAAAAACTTTAAAATCTTTTCGGCCTCAGATTTGTCGGGTATTCTCCCTGTCCCCGACTGCATATTTTCAGACAGATGCGAAACTTTGGAAGTGGCCGGAATCACGCAGGTGACTTCCTTTCTGTGAAGAATATATTTCAGAAGAAGACCCGCAAAAGAATCTGAATGAAAGTCTTTTGCAAATTCAGGGACTGATTTCCCCTTGAATCTTCGAAAAAGGTCCCCGCCTTCAAATGGCCTGTTGACTAAAACAGCAATTCCTTTTTCTTCTGCCAGAGGAAGAATTCTTTTCTCCGCTTCCCTCTCCTCGATCGAGTAAGGAATCTGGATAAAATCCAGTTTCTCCGATTTCATCATCTTTTCCATTTCGGGAAAAGCGGACCTGACATAATGGGTAATTCCGATATATTTTATTTTCCCGGATTCTTTCAGTTCCCTGAGAGTTTTGAGCTGGGTTTTCCAGTCCAGCAGATTGTGGATCTGAAAAAGTTCGATTTTTTCTGTCTGAAACCGAAGAAAGGATTCATTTATCTGATCCTTTCCGGAGGATTCCCCTGAGGTCCAGACCTTTGTGGCATAGATGATTTTTTCGCGGCCTAATTTTTTACCCAGAATTCCCGAAATTCGTTCTGAATTTCCATACATAGGCGAGGAATCAATGAGTTTTCCTCCTTTTTCCAGAAAGGCGCCAAGAAGTTTTTCCAAACTCAAAAAAGAAGATGATTTTTCAGAAACATCAAATGTCTGCCAGGTTCCGATTCCTATAACCGGAATCTTTTCACCTGTGGAGGGAATGATTCTCTCCTGCATTTTGTTTTCCTTTGTTTTTTCTGCAAATAGATCAGTCAGAAGAACACCTGCGGAACCGAACAGAAAATCTTTTCTTTTCAGCGTCCCTCCACTTCCAGCCATTTCGTAAACTTTACAATGATTCTAGTAATGATATAAAATGCGAGAGTTGCAGCAAAAGCATAGATATGATGCTCCTTGTAAATAGGAAGTCCTACAGTCAGCCTTCCGGGCTCATTGAAATAAATAAACAGGATGTCGTAAATCAGGAACATGACTGCGATTCCTGTCAGGCTCGGATACTCTCTTTTCAGTATGTTTCTGAAGGAAAAAACGAGATCCGCTTTCTTAAACTTGGAAAATGCAGGGAGAATCGCAGGTGTGGTATCTGCCCAGTTCAGATATTTTGCACCGAATTTTGTGCGGAGGAAATGCTCTTCTGTATACATAATTCTTTCATAGTACATCCAGTAAAAAAGGATAAAAATCAGTGAAAACGCAATGCTTTTTACAAAAATGACGATTCCGAAGAACATCAGGAAGTTTCCCAGATAAAGAGGATGCCTCACCATTGAATAAATCCCGGACTGATTGACTGTCTCAGCCACCTGTTTTTTGGTATTCCTTCCGGAAGTCTTTTCAGGCGCATATCCGATTGTATAACATCTTACGAAAAGCCCCAGCAGACTGACAATGAGTGCCGGAATTGAATAATAGAGATGAGAAGAATAATTTCCCCCTGCGTATCTGTAACCCGGAACAAAAAAAGCGGAAATGACGATTATTACAGAAGGAACATAACTTCTCCATCTGAATAAGAAACTTCCCTGTCTGTCAAATTCTTCCATTAAAGCCATTGTAAAACTCCCTAAAAAAACTAGTTGTATAAACTGCCTCAATTAGGGAATTATTAAAATATGGCGAATGAATCTTTTATACAACCCAATCATATATACCCGTTTATGTGGTTTATGGATTTGAGTCTGAAAGGACTCCTCAAAGCAGTTCACAACATAGAAGATGTGATTGTTTCAGAAAAAGACAAGGAAATGCTCAAGTCACTGAAGAAAGAAAGAGTGATTTTCATATCCAATCATCCGTCAACAAAAGAACCTCCGATCAGTTATCTGATGGGAAATCTGATG
This sequence comes from Spirochaetota bacterium, assembly GCA_052033835.1. Taxonomy (GTDB): domain Bacteria; phylum Spirochaetota; class Leptospiria; order Leptospirales; family Leptospiraceae; genus DAORDI01. Next base: position 198 of record JBPOJG010000373.1, on the reverse strand, counting down.
TACAGCAGATTTTATTATATGGCCTCAAGAGAGGTTTTTGACTGGGCAAACGGTGCAGTAGGAAAGGTCATTCAGTCCATCGGGGCATTTTCGATCATTGCAGGAAGTGCAGACAGAGAATCTCTGAAAATGACCAGGTCCATCCTTGCAAAACCGGAAGGAAAACTTGTTCTTTTTCCGGAAGGGGAACCGACCGGC
>JBPOJG010000386.1:0-11507 GCA_052033835.1 Spirochaetota bacterium | reverse complement strand
ATGTTCGGGTGATGTTGAAAAGCAATACTCAGATGAAAGGCCTTCGTTTTACACTGATTCTCCAGAATCTGAAAATGAATTCTTCCATTTTTAAGTCCAGCCCGGAAGTAGAGGTTCTCGAAAGAGGAACAGAGCTCAATGCGATTACATTCGTAATTGTTACCGGAATGGATGAAACTGCACTGAGAAAGATGATAGATATCGATATGGTTGAATTCATCGATGTGCAGAAAAGAACTGTATCCATCAATGGAACAACTGGAATGGCTTCCTCTCAGCAGCAGTCTGCTGATTCGGGACAGGGGTCTTCTGGTCAGAAAAGACAGCCGATGGTTCAGACAAACGTCCAGGATAAGGACGGGTCAGATAAAGGACTTACAAAAAGCATAAAAGTTTCCTCCGAGAAATTGGATCAACTGATGAACAATGTCGGAGAACTTGTCATTACAAATTCTGGATTTCAGAAGATTTACGATGATCTTGTCAGGACATATGGCGATGATCCTATACTGGGAGAACTGAAGAGCAAGATTGATCAGATCAACAGAATTTCCAAAGATCTTCAATCGGGGATTATGAATACCAGGATGGTTCCAATTGGATCGGTATTTAACAGATTCTCAAGGCTCGTTCGCGATCTGTCTATGGAAACCGGGAAAAAGGTTCAGTTGAATCTGCTCGGCGAAAATACAGAGCTCGATAAGAAAGTTGTGGATATGATCGGAGAGCCTCTACTTCATCTCATTCGAAACTCGATAGATCATGGAATTGAAAGTCCTGAGGACAGAGTAAAAGTAGGCAAGCCTGAGTTTGGAACTGTCGAACTGAATGCATATCAGGGCGGAAATAACATTATGGTAGAGATCCGTGATGATGGAAAGGGACTGAATAAAGCAGGCATCCTGAAGAAAGCCATTGAGAACGGACTGACCACTGCAGTTGATGCACAGAGTCTGAATGACAATGATGTGTATCAGTTTATTTTTGCTCCCGGATTTTCCACTGCTGCTGAGATTACCGATATTTCAGGACGCGGTGTGGGAATGAATGTAGTCAATAAACTCATTCAGGATTTTAAGGGGAAAATTATTATCAATACGAATGAAGGTCAGGGAACTTCATTTACATTATGTTTTCCTCAGGCGCTTGCAATCATTCCTTCCATTCTGGTCTCAATGGAAGAGGAAATTTACGCTTTTCCTCTTTCTGAAGTGTTTGAAACAATCAGAGTCAGTAAAGATCAGATCAATACCCTTGAAGGTCATGAAATCATCAACCTGAGAGGTGAAGTCCTTCCGATCTACAGGCTGAACAGAATTATTGGACTGTCAGCACGTCCTGATGTGGAAGAGTTTCCGGTTGTAATCGTAAATTACAACACAAGAAAACTCGGATTCATTGTAGATGATCTGATCGGAAAACATGAAACTGTAATTAAAACTCTGGAAAAAAACTTTAGAAATATCCCTGGACTCACCGGAGCTTCCATTATGGGAGACGGTACAATTATTTTAGTTCTCGATATTCCCGGCCTCATCGAATTAAGCACAGGCAGTCTTCCTGACATTACCACTTTGGAAGGCAGGGATATGCCTAGAACCAATTCGGCAAGATCTATTGATTCAACAAGTCTTGCTCTTGTATACAAAACAGCAAATTCCACGAATATGTACAACTCTAAACTTTTGGAAATGGTTCAAAGCGACAAATCTAAGAGGAAGAAGGAAAAGTCTCAGAAAGTCAAGAAGGCTGTTGTTCAGGAAAGAGAAGACGAGGTTCTCGTACAGTCTTCATTCGTTCAGTCAAAACAGGAAGAGGAAAAAGTTGAAGAAATTGCGGAACATTCTGAAAATCAGGAAGTAAAAACAGTGCAGGAGGAAGTTCCTGCTGTTTCATCATCTGACGCAACTGTACAGAGTTCTGACTCGGAAATCACTGATGACGAACATACAAAGGCAAAAGAACTTTTGAAATCCTTTGCTGAGCAGACGCATGAAAGAGTGGAATCGATGATAGAGAGAGGAGATGTGATTGATCATTCTCTCTCCAAAGCGGAAATCAGAAAACTCGAATCTGTAGTAAATACAGGAATGATGAATGCAGGCCTCGTTCTTTCGCAGCTGGTCGGTTCGAATGTAGAGCTTTTTATGCCTGAGATTACTCTCGCAGACAAGGACTCTCTGGCGACAGAAATCAGGGATCCGGACGATCTTTTCTTTGGACTGAAAGTGGGAATGAATGGAGATCTGCATGGAGCTATGCTAATGATTTTTTCAGAGGAAAAAGGAAGAGACCTTGCAAATAAACTTCTGAAATCGAATGAAGATTCAGACCTTGCCAAAAAAATCTCCGATGATTCGCTTTCTGTTCTGATGGAAATATCCAATATTGTCTGCGCAAGTGTCATCAATTCATTGTCCAATAAGGCTAAGTCGCAGATTATGCCTTCAGTTCCTGAACTTTTCACTGGCAATTTTAAGGATGTAATCAGTGCAGTAAAACCGGGTGACAGTAAGTTCCTGAGTATGAATACGGAATTTATTTATGAAGGTGATAATCTGATTGGGAATTTGATATTTCTGCCCGACTACGAAGAGTTGGTCAAATTAATTGCCAAGCTGAATTGAGGACTCTGATTTGCTTTTGGACTATCACAGAAAAATAAAGGTTGCAGTCATTGACGATTCACCTCTGGTGAGGAACATCATTTCTGACTTGCTTCAATCTGATAAAAATATTGAAGTAATCGCGACTGGAAAAACTGGACTTGACTGCATTGATGTGGTTGAAAAACATCATCCGGACATCGTAACACTTGACATTGAAATGCCTGTGATGGATGGTCTGACAGCACTTGAAGAGATCTCCAAACGTAAACTGAATGTCGGTGTAATTATGCTTTCCGTTCTGACTCAGCATGGAGCAGATGCAACCTTCCGTGCTCTTGAGCTTGGTGCAATTGATTTTGTTCCAAAACCGTCAAGTGCAGTCAGGATGAATTTGGAAGAAATCGGCCAGCTGTTAAAGTCGAAGATTTTGGGCTATTTTGATTATGAAGATAAAAAGAAAGCTCCTAGAGTAAAGATCAAAGTAGGAAATTTTCCTGAGATCAAAAAGACTACGCCGATCAAGGCAATTGCAATTGGAACTTCTACCGGAGGCCCAAATGCTCTGCAGTCTGTATTTAAAATGTTTCCGGAAGACTTTTATTATCCGGTTTTTATAGTTCAGCATATGCCTGCAGGATTCACAAAGGCATTTGCTGAAAGATTGAATGAAATTTCCAAGATCAGAGTGAAAGAAGCTGAAAATGGAGAGTTCGTTCAGGCAGGGGTGGCCTATATTGCCCCGGGAAATTATCATATGAAAATTCATAAGCGAGAAAACAATATTTCTATTGAATTAGATCAGGGAGTCCCTGTTAATGGCCATAGGCCATCAGTGGACGTGACTTTTGATAGTCTGAACCAGACTTATGGGGCCGGTGTTCTGTCTGTAATTATGACAGGCATGGGAAAAGATGGTGCTGAATCCATTAAAAGACTGAAGGAAATCGGAGCTGCGACTTTGGCTCAGGATGAAAAAACCTCAGTAATATTTGGAATGAATCGTCAGGCTATTGAAAATGGAGGAGTCGATCACGTCGTGCCGTTACAGGAGATTGTGCCACAAATGATACGTATCATCAAAGAAAGAGGGATGTAACAAATGGCCAGGATTTTGGTTGTTGATGACGCGAAGTTTATGCGTACATTAGTTAAGGAGGCTTTAACTGCAGTTGGGCATACAATTGTAGGAGAAGCTGAAAATGGGAACATTGCCATAGAGCAGTACAAACTGCTTAGGCCGGATCTTGTCACGATGGATATAACCATGCGTGAAAAAGATGGTATTGCAGCTACTAGCGAAATCATTAAAATGGATCCTAAAGCAAAAGTAATTATGGTGACTGCCCTTGGGCAGGAAGATCTTCTTGCAAAGGCGATCAAGATGGGTGTAAAGGATTTTGTTGTGAAACCTTTTCCTCCTGAAAGACTTCAGCAAGCAGCTGCGAAAGCATTGGGATTGTAATTTAGAGAATGTTGGAATCTGCTCCAGATTCAGAGGAGCATCTGTTTAAAGTCCAATGGAGCAGTCCAGAAGGAGGTTTTTCAGAGGGTCCGCTCACATTGCTTTGGAGTCTCATTGAAAGTTATAAAGTAGATATTTTCGAAGTCTCTCTTTCCAAGATAACGGAAGATTTTATTCGATTTATTCAGTTGGCCAAAAATCTTCCGATAGAACTAAGTTCAGAGTATGCAAAAATGGCGGCGAGCCTTGTATATCTGAAGTCAAAAGCACTTCTCCCTAATCCCGGTTTTGAAGAGGCGGAGGATGAGCCATCTCTGCCTAAAGAGTTAGTTGAAAAGCTGCTGGAATTTAAGAAATACCAGATAGCAGGGACTAGACTTGGGTCTATGGATTCAATTCAGGCAGCTGTGTTCAAAAGAGAAAGCTCTCAGATTCTGATTGATTTTCCGGAAGATGAGAACTGGCTTGATTTGGATCTGATTCAGCTGATTTCTGCTTTTAACAGCCTTTTATCCAGACAAATCGGTGAGGAAGCCAAGCCCAGTCTGCTTCTGGCTGAGTCCGATTACTCCATCCAGGATAAAATTCGGCACATTGAAGATCTTCTTGCATTCAAAAAGGAAATTCTTTTCTCCGAAATATTTGAAAAGGAGGACATTGAAGTTTTGGATATCGTCTACAGTTTTCTGGCTCTCTTGGAAATTGTAAAGATCAAACCAGTCAAAATTCAGCAGCATAAAATGTTCGGAGACATCAGAATTGTACTCATCGATCAGAATTCATGAAAAAATATTTATAAATTAATTACGGAGTAGATATCATGGAAAGGAAAAAACTTTACATAATTCTCGGTGCTGCGGGCATACTGCTCGTTTTGGCATTTTTTCTGCTTCCTTCGAACAGCAAAGGAAACAAAAAAAAGAAAAATATTGATTCCACATTTGAATCTCAATCCTCCTCTTCTGAAGAAGTTCCTTCAATGCTGAAAGAGCAAGCTATGTCAATGTTTCAGAATGAAGATCTGCTGAGCTATGAAGAACTGATGGAAGGAATGCGAAACGGAAAAATTGATATTGTCGGTGAACTCTGGGCATTCAGAAGAAAATGTCCGGCTGATTTTACTCATGATCAGTGCAATGAAATGATCAGAACATTTCTCCTCTCAAACTATCCTGCACCTCATAATAAGGAACTTGCTGCAATGTTTGAGAAATACCTTAAGTATGAGTTTGATTTAAGATCATTCAAGCAGGATCCGAATCTTAAGTTCGAAGACAGGTATGAGCAGATAAAGAAAAAAAGGCGTAATATTTTTAAGGATGAGGAAGCAAAACTGATATTCGGTATGGAAGAAGCTAAAGTAAACTTTCTCGAAGCAAACAGCAGTTTTTTACAGACTTCCAAAAATCTGAGCGGCGATGAAAGAATCAAAGCATATGAAAAAATGAGAGAACAGGTTTATGGGCAATATTATAAGACTGTAACAGACAGGGAACCCAAGTTTACCAAGTACGAAACTGAAGTCACTTTAAGAGAAAATGATTTCAAGAAACTTTCCGATTCCGAGAAAACTGCGAAGATTGAATCTGTTCAGGAAAAATACTTTGGTAAAGACGGAGTGGAAAGAATCAGAAAAGTAAAGGCTGAACTTGAGGAAGAAAATCGGAAGATATCTGATTATCAGGAAAGAGAAAAGAAATTCCTGTCAGCAAATTCTTCCTTAAGTGAAAAGGAAAGGCTTGAAAAACTGGACAAGTTGAAGCTGGAAGTCTTCGGATCTCAGGAAGCTGCAGATTCTTACAAAAGACATCAGGAGTTTATCGAATATATGAAGGGTGAAGAAGCGAGACTCAAAAAGAAGGGAAAGTGAAAGAATTTTTATTTCTCTTTCTGTGGGCTCTGGGGATGCTTTTCTCATTGGGTCCGTTCGAATATTTCGGTGCAGGTCTTTTATCCTCTGTATTTCTTATACTGGCAGTTCAGAATCTGGAGAAATGTTCCTATTCTCGTGTTCTGATTTTATCCGGAGTGTCTTCTTTTTTCTGCACATTCATCTGTTTTCCTTGGGTGACTTCCGGACTCTCCAATCTTTCTGGGATCAGAATTGAATTTTCATTTCTGATCGTTTTCCTTTTCTCATTTGTAATGCAGTTTAAAATGTATATATTCTTCATTTCCTGCAGAATTCTTTTTCCTTACTTTCCCGAAAAACACAGAATCTGGGTGATTGCCCTTTCTGCTTTTACAGTTGATAAATATGTATTTCAGATTTTTCCCTGGCATTTCGGAGATATGAGTGCGGGCAGCGGTTTTTTCAGAGAACTTGCATTTTTTTTCGGGGTAAACGGAATTTCCTTTTTTATTTTTTTCCCTGCTGCTTTTCTCATCTTTATTTTCAGGAAGTACGTAGAGAAAAATGAAACTTTTTCTTCCTTCAGGGAAATCAGAAGCGTATTTATAGTTATTTTTATTATAATATCACTTATCGTTTTTAAGAAATCAGCTCCGCAGGGAATTTCAGGAAAACTTCTCGCTCTTGCAGTTCAGACAAATACTGAACTTGGACTGAAGTCGGCAAATACGGAAGATTCTGCCGGGAGAGCTTTGAACAGAGTCTTTTCGCTTGGAGTAAAGGCACTCTATTCAGTCGAGTATGTTCCTGATATTGTCATTTTCCCGGAAACAGCAGTTCCGTTTCTGAATACAGAACCTTTTCAGAAAAACTATTCATCGACTATGTATGGAATTATTCTGTATCTTTCCTCACTTTCCGGCTCTGATATCGTATGGAATGAACCTTATACTTCAAAGAACGGAACACTGAATACACTTGCTCATTTCTCTCATCACTCAAAGACAAAGGAGAGATATGAAAAGAATCTGCTCGTACCTTTCGGTGAAAATCTGCCATTGAGCGAATCTTTTCCTTTTCTGAACATTCTGTTTCCTGAAAGTTCCAAATATGTGAAGTCAGAAAACAGAACAATGCCTAAAATACATTATAGGAAAAATTATAAAGAAAAAGACTATATTCCATTAGATAAAATAAATACAGATATTCTTCAGAAGCCGTCCGATATTCTCAATTACGTCCCTCGCAGAGAGGACAATGCCGTATCTGACTATATCCCTCTTCTGTGTTATGAAAGTCTTTTTCCTGATTATGTGAGAAGTTTTACGGAAAAAGGATATCCTGGTTTTTTACTCAGTCTTGCAAATGATTCCTGGTTTGGAAACTATCTGGAAAACTGGCAGCATGAAACTGGGGCAAGATTTCGTGCTGTTGAGTCGGGCAGAGCATTTATTCGGGTGACTCTTACCGGAGTCACTTCATTGATTCTTCCTGACGGAAGTTCTGTCCATCCCCTTGAGTCAGGAAAAGAAGGCTTCGGACTCTATGAAATTCCTATTTATACTGGAAAAACTGTTTTTTACAGATTTCCGGCACTGATGGAACTGATCTGTTTCACTGTGCTGGTTTTTGCATTTCGAAACAGGTTTTTTCTGAGAAAACGCTGAATCATTTTTTTGACAGAAACTTCGAAAGTTATCAAAAATACTTCTCGACTTGGAAATTAATGGATTAAAACTGACCTCAAGCCATTCATGAAAGTCGAATCTTTCTACAAGTTTTTTCTGATTACACCATCCTCATATCTGCCTGTAATCAATTCTGAAAATCTTCTGTACGGACTACTGTCTAAAAAAAAGATTACAGAAGAAATGGCGGATCTGGATCTTTCCGGGATCGAATATGAAACCGTTCCTGAGCATTTTCTCGAAAAAGAGATGAATGAAAGCCTTCTTTATTATTTCCACTCTCATAAAACGATCCCAGTACTGAATGAAAATGGTCAGAGAATTGACAATTGGGATAAGACTAGATTCCTTTCCGAATTTTCCCGTATGACGGATATGCCGAAAACGGAAAAGATACAGGAAAAGGAAAAAAGCCAAGAGTCAGAACCTACGTCAGAAATCCCTTCCAACAGACTTATGATTTTCAAGTTTATGGAGCTTATTCTCAGAAACTTCCCGGATGCACTTTTTGCGGCTGACAGAGAAGGCAATACTACTTTTTATAATGAAAAATTTGAGACAGATGTGCTTTCCAAGCCGATTTTCAGAGATTCTATCGGTTTTGCAGAGAAATATTTTAAGGAATTGAATCAGGATCTGATATCCGGTTTTTTTAAGTCTGTGGAAGAAGAACCTCCTGAAAGCATACCTGTTCTGCAGACATATATCAAAAATCTGGATATTTATGTACGAGTCATTACGTTGAAGGGCGAGGAAAAAGTACTCGGATATCTTTACCATTTTTCTGAGCCGGAATCTCCCAAAAGCAGTGGGGAAATGAGTTTTCCTATTCTTGAGTCAGTTTTCAACAGCGGTGTTCCGCTTCAGGAAATTCTGAAGGACGTTGAATCTGTTTATATATATAAATCCTTCAAAAAGAATAATGAAAATATTTCTCATACCGCTCAGGCACTTGGACTGCCGCGTTCTACACTGCAGAATAGAATCAGACATTTGGGACTCGATGAGAAACTTGACAGAAATCCAGGAACTCCTATCCCAAGAAACAGAAAGTCCATTTCTGACAGGGAAAACGATTCTTTAGAGTCCGATGAACTTTTGGAGCTGGTGGAAGAAAAGGCTGAGAAAGAAATTTCTCCATCCAAAAAGACAAAGAATAAAAATGTCGGCAAGAATACAAAATCAGTATCTAAGAAAAAAAAGGCAGCAAAGAAAAAAAGTTCTTTACGGTAATCGTAGGATTAATTTATTGGATGTAGGTTTATTGTTCATCTGTACCTGCTGGACAGGAAGATAACTTAAATCCTCAATATTCCAAAGGACTTTATGCTCGTGATTCATTCCGGGCAGAATCTAATACTCTGAATTGAATTTGTCTTAAGTTCAGCTCAGGCTAAAATCCAACAAAAAATCAAAAAACTATGGCAGTCAGAAAAAGAGAAGAAACACATCAGGTTCAGGAAGGAACGGCTTCAAGAAATGAAGCAGAGTCTTCAGAATATTCCAGTTTGGACAACCTCGGAGAATATATGGGCGGTAACGGTCGTAATAATCTCCGTAAGAAAAGAAAATATGAAGGTCCGCATCCGGAACCGATTGATCTGACGAAGATCAAACAGAAGTCTATTACGGAACTTGTAGACACCGCCAAGAGTATGGGTGTGGAGAATACAAGCGGTCTGAAAAAACAGAATCTGATTTTTGCGATTCTGCAAGCTCAGACAGAAAAAGAAGGTCAGGTGTACGCTTCCGGAGTAATGGAAAAACTTCCTGACGGATATGGTTTTTTAAGATCTCCAGATTATAATTATGTTCCAGGCCCTGATGATATTTATGTTTCTCCGTCGCAGATAAAACTTTTTGGACTGCGAACTGGTGATACAGTGGAAGGGCAGATTCGTCCTCCTAAGGAAGCCGAAAGATTTTATGCAATGCTGAGAGTAGAGTCCATCAATGGGGTTTCTCCGGATATTGCATCCAAAAGAGCCCTTTTTGACAACCTGACTCCATTGTATCCTAATCAGAGAATCAATATGGAATATGATCCTTCTCATTTGGATACTAGAATTTTGGATATGATGGCACCGATCGGGAAGGGGCAGAGAGGACTGATTGTTGCTCCTCCTAGAACAGGAAAAACTGTTCTGATGCAGAGTATTGCAAATGCAATTACAAAAAATGATCCTAAGACGATACTGATTGTGCTTCTGATAGATGAAAGACCTGAGGAAGTCACTGATATGGCGAGAAATGTGAGAGGGGAAGTTGTCAGTTCTACTTTTGACGAACCTGCACAGAGACACGTTCAGGTGGCAGAAATGGTCATTGAAAAGGCTAAGAGACTTGTTGAGCATGGAAGGGATGTTGTGATCCTTCTGGACTCAATTACAAGACTTGCCAGAGCCTACAATCAGGTAATTCCGACTTCAGGAAAGATACTTTCAGGAGGTGTGGATTCAAATGCACTTCATAAACCAAAGAGATTTTTCGGAGCAGCCAGAAATCTGGAAGAGGGCGGTTCACTTACAATCATTGCTACTGCACTGATTGAAACAGGTTCCAAGATGGATGAAGTGATTTTTGAGGAATTTAAGGGAACCGGAAATATGGAAGTGCATCTGGACCGGAAACTTTCAGACAAGAGAATTTTTCCTGCCATTGATATTAACAAATCTGGAACTAGAAAGGAAGAACTTCTGCTTCGTTCTGATGTTCTTCAAAAAGTATTTGTGCTGAGAAAGGTGCTCTCTCCAATGAGTATTACGGAGAGTATGGAATTATTATTGGATAAAATGCGCGGCTCCAAAAGCAATGAAGCTTTTCTTGCCAGCATGAATGCATAAAAGGAGATTACAATGAAAGATGGAATTCACCCAAAATATCTGGATGCAAAGATCAGATGCGCATGTGGAAATGTGATTGAAACTAAATCCACAAGAGGCGATATTTCTGTAGAGATCTGTTCAGCTTGTCACCCGTTTTACACTGACAAAGCAAAAGCAGTCAATACAGCTGGAAGAATTGACAAATTCAAGAAAAAATACAAAATGAAATAAGACCTCATTAAAAAGTATTTCTGGAAAATTAAATAGGCAGGGTTTAAAAGCTCTGCTTTTTTTATATCTTCAACTATCTTCAAAAGTAACGGATCTGCTGATGTTTCATAAATTTCCGAAAATGGTCTTCTTTTTTAATTAAAAGAAAAATAAATCCTTGACAGAAGATCTTTATCGAACATTTGTTATAAATAAGGAATAACAAATGCCCAAAATAGTTGATCATGAGTCTTACAGAGAGTCTCTGCTTGAAAAAGCTTTTGAACTTTTCGCGAGGAAGGGTTATGAAATTACAATGAGAGAACTGGCTCGGGAAATGGATGTTTCTACCGGAACACTGTACCATTACTTTTCGAATAAGGAAGAAATCTTCAAGCAGACAATGTCCTATATCTCCAGGAAGCAGATTCGGATACTCATTGACCGTATAGGAAAATACAAGGATAAGGATGAAAAAGTAAAGAATATGTTTCAATACATTTTAAATAATGAAAAATTCTTCCAGAATACACTTTTTCTCATTATAGACTATTACAGACAGAACAACTCTTCCGATCCTGACAACATCATCCGGGATATGGCCGATTTTTATAAGTCCTCCATTTCGGAACAGCTTGGCGTGATGAACAAACCGCTTGTTTCGACCTTTTTAAGCTTTACTCTGGGAATACTTCTCCACAGAATTCTTGACCCGGGAGCCGGTGACTTTGATGTTCAGGTTTCCATAGTCAGAAGTCTGATGCTATTTGTTTCCCCTGACAGCAAGGTGGCATAAAGTTTTTCCGTGATACAGCTTGATGAAGAGCTCAGATATAAAAGCATACTGCAGCGGCGGATGAT
>JBPOJG010000016.1:0-11022 GCA_052033835.1 Spirochaetota bacterium | reverse complement strand
ACTGAAGGAACCGAAAATGCGTAAAAACTTGGTGTTTTCAATTTTGATCGTCTTGGCCTTTTGGCTGAAGACAACCACCGTAGAAAGCTCCACGAAAAAAGCGATTCGTGTAGACAACGATTATATTCATACTTACAAGAACAGACAGGGGAGATGGATGATCCCATCCGAACTTCCAAAGTCTATTTCCATGTACATCAGAGAATTGGAAACTTCCGAAGACGAAGTCCGCAATCTGAATTCTTTTCATGACAAAGGACCTCTTCCGGCTGGCAAACCTGTATTTTTCCCGTTCGGTGAAGAATATGCCAAGGTACTGCTTTCTCAAGGAAAGGGAAGGGATATTGTCATTTCCGATTACCGGGATTTTCTTTGGCCGGTAGGGACTGTGAATGCAAAACTTTCCTCTAAATTGGGAATGAGACAGAACTCGATGCATACAGGGATCGATATTGCCTGTCCAAACAGATCTCCTATTGTTGCGGCCGGTGATGGAAAAGTGACAATTGCAGGGAACAATGGAAACTATGGACTCTTTATCGAAATTGAGCATGAGGTCAATCAGCTCCACACCATTTATGCTCACAATTCAGTACTCCTAGTAAAGGAAGGTGATAAAGTTGCGAAGGGACAGATCATTGCCCTTTCAGGTTCAACAGGTCATTCTACTGGCCCGCATCTTCATTTTGAAGTAAGGTATCAGAATATTGTTCTGAATCCGGAACACTATATTCATATTACCGGTACCAGTTCTCCTATGAAACTTGCTTTTCTGAAGGAGTGAGTCTTTTTTCAGGACTGTGGTCCTCGGAGACTGCAGAATATTTAGAAACAATCATCAGATCAAAGGCGGGTCGTGCTGCCTTTGATTTTGATAATACGCTGATCTATGGAGATTTCGGTGAATACCTGATGGACAGGATCACTGAAAGTCTTCTTTTTCCTATTTCAAAAGATACCCCGAATAAATTTCAGGACCCGCAAAATGCATCGAAAATACTCTCTCTGAGAAATTCTGAAGAAGTATACCGCCTGATTCAAAAAGAATACTCATTTATGCTGAAGAATTATGGACTGGAATCTGCATACAGATGGACATCCTTTCTTTTTTCAGGATGGACCGATGTAAAAATGAAGGAGTATTCAGAAGGACATTGGGGTCTTTCTCTGAAGTCGGGAAGGATTAAAGTATTCAGTGAGGTAAAGAATTTATTGGGTTTTCTTCGGGAAAATGGATGGGAAATCTGGATTGTAACTGCATCTCCTGAACCGGCCATCAGAGCAGTGGCTCATCATTTTCAGATCTCTGAAGCAAATGTATTCGGAATGAAACTTGATTATGACAGTGAAGGACGCGGGACGGAACAGATTTCTGAACCGTATACTTACGGGGAAGGAAAAGTGAAACGATTCCATTCCGAGACCGGCCATTATCCTGATCTTTCTTTCGGTGATTCCATTAATGACTTTCCTCTTCTTCAGAATTCCAAATCGGGCGTTTTTTTTGACAGAGGAAATGAGGAAACCTTGAATCATATCAGAACTCTCTCGCATATTCAGATTCAAAAATCATTCTCATGAAGTCTTCATTATATATTGTATCTGTTCCGATAGGAAATAATGCGGATATATCTTTGAGAGCAGTGGAAATTCTTCAAAAATCGGATCTTTTGATCGGTGAAGAGTTCAGAAATACAGCTGCTTTTCTGAAAAGAAACGGAGTAGTTAAGGAATTTGAACTTCTGAATGAACACAGTACTTATGAGGATACCGAGGAACTGTTCCGAAAGATAAAGCAGTCGGAAATCACTTCTCTTTTTTCAGATGCTGGGACTCCTGTAATTGCTGATCCAGGAAGAGATCTGATTTCGAGATGTGCAGAAGCAGGGGTTATGATCAAAACAGTGCCAGGTCCTTCGTCTGTAACTGCAGCTCTCAGCATCAGCGGACTGAATGTATTTCCGTTTACTTGTGCTGGGTTTGTATCGAGGGATGATCAGAGTAGAAGGGATGAGATTAAACGTTTTCTCAAGCTGAATCATACAATCATTTTTCTCGAAACACCGTACAGATATAAGAAACTTTTTCATGAAATTGATTCAGTTCTGAAAGCAGATCCCCGATGTTTTCTGGGACTCGGACTGACTTCTGATGATGAAATTCAGTTCAGAGGAAAATGGTCGGAGCTTAGAAAAGAAATTGACAGATTTCCTAAACTTCCTCCTGTTCTGATCCTAGAGCTTCTCTGATATTTCTCTTCCACATTTGAAAGCTGATTCTGTCCATAGCGCTATTTTTCCGGACAGATCTGAAAGTGTCCTCATCAAGAGATTCAATCTCATTTCTGTTCATATAGAGAAGTCTGTTTGAAGGCATGAATTCAGAGAGTCTGGAGAATGAATCTTTTTTCACTGCAACTGCATAGTTCCAGGGACAGACTTCCTGACAGATATCGCATCCGTAGATCCATCCTTTTCTTTTTCCGCGAAATTCTTCGGGCTGATTCATATCTTTTGATTCAATAGTGAGATATGAAATGCATTTTTTTGCATCGATTTTATATTCATCAAAAAGAGCGCCTGTAGGACAGGCATCAAGACAGGCTCTGCACTTCCCGCATCTGTCCTTGACTGGAGTATCTGCATTCAGTTCAAGATCAGTCAGAATTTCTGAAAGGAAAAAAAAAGATCCTTTTTCTGAATTGATGAGATTTGTATTCCTGCCGATCCATCCGAGTCCTGCCTCTCTTGCGAGAACCTTTTCTGGAACAGGAAGAGAATCCGTGCCCATTCTGAAAAGGTTGTCCGGGAAAGTATTCATCAGAAAATTCATCAGAGGTTTTCCTCTTTCCTTAATGACTCTGTGATAGTCTTCTCCGGCGGCATATCTGGATATTTTATAGTGATTTTGGGATATAACATTTTCTGTTTCCGGAGTATTGTAAAGAATGCCCAGAACAATGACAGATTTTGGAGTGAATCCGAGGTTTTCAAACCTCAGACGCAGATTCATATTTCTCGGATACCATTCCATTTCCCCGTGAAGTTTATTCTCTGTCCATTCTGTAATATTCAGTCTGTCCTGTTCCGGAATTTCCGCTCTGCAGATGCCGGCGAGGTCAAACCCGCATTCAGAGGCCTTGGAAAGAATTTTACTTTCTGGCATACTGCTTTTTCATTTTATTCAGATGTTTTCGGAGCGTATCTGTTTTTTTTAGAAGTGAACTGTCCGTTCTTTTTTCCATAATCTTTCTGAAATCAAAGGACATCCTGTTCCAGCCGGTCAGAAAATCCAGAATCTCTTTTCCTTCAGGGGTAAACAGTTTCTTTTCTGATTCCAGATCATTCAGAGAATAGTCAAGCATCAGAGATTCTGAGAGAAACCTGTATGCAGAATAGGAAACATCCTTTTCCTTCAATGCGGTGTATTTCAGTGAGTTTGAAGTGCATATATGAAAGAAAAGCATGGAACCCCAGGTAAATGTAAAACAGGCATGAAGGATTGCATATAAAGGACGGAGTGAATCTCTCCAGGGGGAATAAAACATATGCTCTGTCTTCTCATCACGCAATATTTTATATTTTTTGAAAAGAAGATTTAAATGATGATGGGCGTTTTCATGAATAAGATCGTCTATGACTTCAAAATAATTTCTGTCAATGAGATTGAAATAGGAAATTCCGGGTTCATGAAAATGAGAATAACTGACAAGTCCGTCGGACCGCATGATTACCGATTTGTATGTGAGCAGTCTGTAGAGTTCAAAGCCTTCTTTCCAGACCGTTTCTAAATCCTCCTCAGCCTGATTGAATTTTCTGATAACAGCTGCGGGAGTTTCTTTTTTCACCAGCTCATTATTTACACCTGTCTCTTTGGGACTCTTTACTGAATGCATATAATACTTCAGATCTGAATCGGACCTGAGATAGTTTTCATTCAGAATCTTCCGGTTTTTCAGAATTGACTGTATGATGTTCTTCAAAACTGAATCCAGTTTTTTTTTGTCAGGTTCTGTTCTTTCCCATCCGATGAAACGGAAGTCCTCTTCCGGAAAATCGCTTTGCAGACTGACAGAAGTCATTTTCTGAAACTCTTCAATTTTTTTTTCTGATGTTTTTTCCAGTTCTTTCTGCATATCCAGAAAATATACCAGCTCTGCTTTTGAATTCAGATAACTTTCCATTCCGGCGAGTGATCCGGCATCTCTGTATTTTTCAAACTGTGCAGATTTTTCCTCAGTCTTACTGTATTCATCAATAAGGCTTTCTCTGTATTCTTCCTGAATCTGTCCGACGGATTTTATTGTAAACATAGTAAGATAAAAAATGAAATCGGCATCAACGGTCAAGCAGGTACGGAGACGATTGGAATAAAAAAGCTCCATCTCAATATGATTCTTGTCAGTAAAATTTTTTTCTGGAAAATAAAGAATAAGGAAAATAATAGGAGCATTTTGGGAGGCAAGGATATGAAGGGAGTGTTTTTCGGTTTCGGTAAATCAGTTTTCACAACAAAGTATATTATAAGTATTTTTATTTTTTCGGTTCTTTTTTCTTCTTTTTTGGTCTGCAGTGCAAAAAAGGATGAGGCGAAGGAAAAATCAAAGTATCTGGCATTTTTTCTTTTTACCAAGGCAGTCCAGACAGCAGAGGCTGCTAAACCGGTAAGCAGTTATGACAGTATTCAGACTTATTATTCGACAATGAATACTCTCGATGTGCAGGTAGTCTATGAACCCGGTGCAGAACCCCTTGCCGGCTCAGTGACTCTTCCTAACAGTTCGGTCAAAACACTTTGGGCAATTCTCGAAGACAATCTGAAAGAAGTTTTCAAAAACAGATCCCAGGCAGTGAGTGTCAATGTGCCCAAAGAGCTGACTGCGATGCAGCAGATCTCATCTCAGGGAAAAACATCCTGGACCAGTTCAGAAATTCAGGCTCTTGCAGCTGTTTACAGAACATCCAAATCCACATCCACTTCCGGAAAATTCTTTATTGCTTATCTGAACGGATACTACAGTGAAAACGGGACTGTAAATCAGAATGTGATCGGTGTGAATCTGACAGGCACTCCTTTCATCGCAGTTTTTAAGCAGGTCGTAAATTCCACAGGAGACGGTTCAACTGTTCTGGGAAAAGCGACTCGGGCCTATGTCGAGCAGTCTACATTAGTGCATGAAATGGGACACGCACTGGGGCTTGTCAACAATGGCATCACTATGACTTCGTCTCATCAGGATTCTGCGAATGGAAAACACTGTACAAATACAGCTTGCGTAATGTATTATGCGAATTCAGGCACTTCAGCACTGGCGACATACGTGCAGAGTATTATTGTTTCAGGAGGAAGCAATGTAATGTTTAAGACAGAATGCCTGTCAGATACTCAAAGTTACAAACCCTGAGAAAATAAAAGGGAAAGTATTTTTCTTGCTAATTTTGATGAAAGTCTAAAATGGTGGCGGGTGAAATTTATCAGCAGGTAAGGTTTGGAAATACTTAATTTTTTAGTCGGCTTTTTTACATCATACGGTTATTTTGCGGTATTCGGTGTTCTTATTCTATGCGGATTCGGTCTGCCTGTACCGGAGGATGTAACTCTGATTGCTGGCGGTGTCATTTCTGGCTTGGGTTATACGAATGTACATATTATGTTCGGTGTGGGTATGGCAGGAGTCTTAGTAGGAGACGGGGTTGTTTTTTCGGCAGGTTATTTTTACGGACCTAAAATTCTGGAACATAATTTTGTAAAAAGATTCGTCACACCTGAAAGATACGATTCAGTCCAGAAACAGTTTGAAAAATACGGGAAATGGGTCGTGTTTATGGGCAGATTTATGCCCGGACTCAGAATGCCGATATATCTCAGTGCAGGGATCAGCAGGAAGGTGAGTTTTTCGAGATTTCTGATTACAGACGGAGTTGCTGCATTCATCAGCGTTCCTATCTGGATTTATATGGGATATTTTTTTGCACATAGTTTTAATGATCTGTCTGACTATATGCACAGAACGCAGGCGGTGATTTTCGGACTTTTAGGAGCGGCATTACTTTTTATTGCTTACAAGTATTTTAAAAGAAGAAAAAATAGAGCTTAAAGGAGCTTAAGAATGGACAAACTTTCTGAACCGGTGTTGATTTTAAATTCATCTTATGTGCCTGTTTCAATCCGTCCTGTGAGAGAGGCAGTCTGTATGATGCTTTCTGACAAGGCTGAGGCGCTGAAGTCCTCTGATGAGGAATTTATCCGTTCAGAAAAATTGAAAATTCCTGTTCCAAGGATTCTTCTTTTGTCCAATTATTATTCTGTTCCAAGGAAACTCTTGAAACTTTCAAGAAGTGCAATCCTCGAAAGAGACGGATACACTTGTGTTTATTGCGGTAAAAAACCTTCTCATGGAAAACTGACTCTCGATCATGTGATCCCGAAGAGCAGATGGATGTCCATTCCTCAGGATAAGAAACCTGTTGAGTTCAATTCATGGGAAAATCTGGTGACAGCATGCAGAGACTGCAATACCAGAAAGGGAAGTAAACTCCTGGCCGAACTCAAATGGAAACTTCCGGACAATCAGACAATTAAACCTAAGCAGCAGTATTTACCTCAGATCAGCAGTAATTTTGCAAAAAAATATGGTTGGAGTGAATACTTGGGTTCAGAAACTTGATTTTGTGAAAGTACTGTTTTACGGTCTGATTTTTCTTTTGGGCTGTACGAACTATTCTGTTTCCAGGACAGTTTCTGTGCCGCCAGTGCTGATTTCTGTGACCAAAATTGCCTCTGGTCATCAGATACTGATGAGAGCCGCCAACCCGGAGATTTTTTTCCTGGGTTATAAGCTGTATGTGGGTACATCAGAAAATGATGCCAGGAATCCGGCCAGTTACACTGCCAGCGGGTACAGCTGCGACTATAGGACAGTCATTCCGAATCTCCCTGTGGAGTACTCTGCGGAGGTCAGTTCGAATGCAGGGGGGCTCTCCAGTGTCGCAGCGGGCGAGAATGCGAACAGAGTATGTAAATTTGCAGTTTCGTTGAATTCTGCTCAATATGTTTCCATCAGAGCATTAACGTTCAGTTTTCAGGGGGGCAGGGCAGGTATTCAGACAGTCAGTTTTTCTGCACCTTCAAATGCTCTTATCGTTCCCTAATAAAAAAATGAAAACCGTTTTTGAGATTTACAGTCAAAATAAGTGACTGTGTTTCCAGTGAAACCGGCAGTATTGGATTGACTGGGAATAGGTATAATAGATTTAGCCGAACAGGCCCAAAAAAAATAATAAAAGAGGTAATAAGACATCATGAAAAGAGAATATTGGAAATATGTAGGAGTTGCCAGTGTATTTCTTCTGCTGGGTACTTTCCTGACCCCCATTCTATTTCATACAATTTCTGTTCAGAAAGATATTAATCCTCTGATTGCTCAGGGGAAAAGGGATATGTCTCCAGGCAAGTCTCAGGCAGTTCAGATGGAAGATGCTTTTCAGGAAGTTTTTGACAAAGTTTCTCCCAGTGTCGTTTCCATTGCCACTGAAAGAACTGTGAAATTTAAAAGTCCGATGGGTAATGATCCTTTCTTTGACCATTTCTTTGGAGGCAACGGGGGCGGAAGACCTCAGGAGTTCAAGCAGAAGCAGACAGGGCTTGGTTCAGGGATCATACTCAATGAAGAAGGATACATACTCACAAATGAACATGTTGTAAGAGATATGGAAAAACTGACTGTCAAACTGAAAAACAAGAAAACATATGAAGCCAAACTGATAGGTGCAGACAAGGTTATGGACATTGCTCTTCTGAAAATAAAACCAGGATCGGATTTGGTGCCTGTTCAGATCGGAGATTCCTCCAAGGTCAAGGTGGGTCACTGGGCGATTGCCATCGGTGCACCTCTGGGATTTGAACAGTCATTTACTGTCGGAGTAGTAAGTGCAATTGCAAGAGGAGTCAATGATGCATCAGGTGTGGGATACCTTCAGACCGATGCGGCAATCAATCAGGGAAACAGCGGCGGACCTCTTTTGAACATTCATGGGGAAGTGATCGGGATCAACAGGATGATCATTTCTCAGAGCGGAGGCTTTGTCGGAATCGGGCTTGCAATACCAATTAATGATGCAAAACGCATTGTAGAGGAACTGAAGACAAACGGAAGAATCAAAAGAGCCTGGCTTGGAGTTTCCCTTGACAACGTGACTGAGGAAGATGTAAAGGAACTGAAGCTTCCAAATACAAAAGGTGCCCTTGTCAAACAGGTTGTTTCGGGGTCTCCTGCTGAATCTGCAGGCATAGAGCTTCAGGATGTCATTGTAAAGATTGGTGAAAAAGATGTGGAGCATCCTGAAGATGTAGTATCCTACATTATGGAAGCAAAGATAGGCAAGAGAGTGGAGCTTAAAGTGCAGAGGAAAAATTCTATGCTGAAAATGCTCGTCACTCCGACGGAACGTCCAAACTGAAAAAAAAATATATTGTATTTCATAAACCTTTCCAGGTGCTTTCTCAGTTCAAGGAGGATGCACTTGGGAAAAAAACTCTGAAAGATTTTATCAGTATTCCTGAAAGACCTAAGGCCCTCGGCAGACTGGATTATGACAGTGAGGGACTGCTTCTTCTGACAAATGATTTCTCGTTCATCAGCAGATACACAGATCCGAATGTAATTATTGAAAAAGAGTATCTGGTACAGGTGGAAGGAATTCCTGATGAAAATTCTTTTTTACCGATCCGAAAAGGAATCCGGACCCAGACAGCAGAATACAGACCCGCTGATTTTGAAATTCTGCCTGATCTTAAAATGCATGAGAGAAATCCTCCGATCCGGTTCAGAAAGACAGTTCCTGATACGTGGATCAGAATCATTGTCAAAGAAGGTCAGAATAGACAGATCAGAAAGATGACAGCTTTCTGCGGTTTTCCCACCTTGAGACTCATCAGAATCAGAATAGGCGATATCGAACTTGGGGACATTCCATCCGGAAGATATAAGTTTTTAAAAGGTTTTGATTGGTGATGCTTAGATCAGTTTTTCTCTCGACAGAATGATGCAGTCGATGAACTTATTCAACTATGAAAAACAGTCCTCCAAAGGTACACAGAATCAGGCCTGATCTGGATAAAGCAGTTGACAGACACTGGCTAGCCGGTCTTCCGTTTCTCACGCATATGTGCAATTCTTTTACACTGCTTTTTCCTGACGCGGAAAGGTATTTTATTAGAACCGTGAGAATCTTTGAAGGAAATGTTAAGTCTTCCCGACTGAAAGAGGATTTGAAAGGATTTACCGGTCAGGAAGCATCGCATGCTACAATGCATGAAAAACTTTGGAGCATTCTGGAAAATCAAGGGTATGATACTGAACTGTTTCTGACACTGTACCGGAAAATTGCATTCGATTTCCTCGAAAATTCCCTGTCCGATAAGATGAATCTTTCCCTCACTGCAGGACTGGAACACTTTACTGCACTCCTGGCAGAAGTAGGACTTCGCTCCGGTTATCTGGAAAAGTCCGATCCGATGATGGCCGAGATTTTTGCCTGGCATGCTGCCGAAGAAATCGATCACAAATCTGCAGCATTTGATCTTCTGAAAGAAACAGATGATAGTTATATACTTCGTATTGCAGGAATTCTTCTTGCCGCAGTACTGTTTACAGGGTTTACCAGTTTCGGTATTGTCAGTTTTCTTTCCCAGGATGGTCTGCTTTTTGATCTGAAGACAGTCCGAGAAATTGCTGAGTTTTTCTTCGGTGAAACAGGAATGGCAGGAAACTCATTCAGAATATTTCTGGAATATTTTGACCCTTCCTTTCACCCATCCGACAAAGACATCGACAGTCTGGCGGAGGATGTATTTCGGACACTGAGTGAAAAATATCCTAAACCTCTTTCTCTCGTGGTAAATTAATATATAAGGAATAATTATGTTCACAGGACTCGTGGAAACACTCGGAAAAATCTGCGAAATTTCAAAAGAAAAAGATGGAGCCTTTTTTTCGATTGAAGCAGATTTCGAAAACAATGATCTGAAAAATGGGGATTCCGTTTCAGTAAACGGAGCCTGTCAGACTGTCATCTCACTGTCCAAGGACAGAAGAATATTCAGAATCTATTCCAGTTTCAAAACTCTTGAACTCACTAATTTCTCTTTCCTGGAAATGAATGAGAAGGTGAATCTAGAAAGAGCAATGCTTCCTACATCCAGAATGGGAGGGCACATTGTGCAGGGTCATATTGACGGGATTGGAAAAATTCTCTCCAGAAAAAGTTCAGAAGACGGGTTATCCGAGATATTTACTGCAGAGATTCCAAAATCACTTTCTATATACGCGGTTCCCCGAGGAAGCATCACTGTGGACGGAATATCTCTTACTGTCGTAGATGTAGAGGAAAACAGGATTCAGCTTGTTCTGATTCCTGAAACTGTCCGAAAGACAAATGCATCCGAATGGATAGAAGGGAAAGAAGTCAATATTGAAACAGATATACTGGCCAGATACGCTGAAAAATTTCTTCAAAAGGAGAAGGATTAGAGGTATTCTTCTTAACTGTGCTCCTCAGACCGTTGGGAAATTGAATGCAGTACAATGTATCTGAAATTAATCCCCTCTATATTGAAAAATTGACATTTTTACCGGTTTAGAAATTGACAGTAACCGGTGCAGCAGGGAATTGGTAAATATTATACCTTTTCAGAGACTGAATGCAGAATAGTAGTCTATGGATGGATTTGAAGATTTCAGAGTATTTTATGGAATCTGAGACTGCAATCATTTTTGAACCTGTAAAATCGGATGATTTTAGGTTCGCAAGTAGGAAACTGTATGAAAAGAACATACCAACCAAGTAAAATCAAAAGAGTAAGAACACATGGATTTCGTTCCAGAATGGCAACTCCAGGCGGAAGAAATGTGCTTTCCCGCAGAAGACTGAAAGGAAGACATAAGCTGACAGTTTCAGACGAAAAAATCGGAAAAAAATTCTAAGAATTGTCAATTGCTGTTCTTCGGACGAGCAGGGATAT
>JBPOJG010000121.1:0-6703 GCA_052033835.1 Spirochaetota bacterium | reverse complement strand
GCAGACGACTTAAAGCCGGATGGGATCAGGAGTATCTGCTCAAAGTTCTTGGCTTTGGAAAACAAACTTAAATGCGGATAATACGGACTAACATTTGATAAGTTCTTTTAATGCGTTTGCCTTGACCAATGACCGCAGACAAACTTGCAGAATGGCTGCAGTCAATGCGTCAGGCAGTTCCGGCTTAGTTTCTCTGACTGACTGCCTTCATTATTTTGGGAAAACCTGCAGGGTCAAGCACACAGGCCGCAGCAGTGACACCGCCCATCATAGCTCCCATAATTCCAAGCGACATTACATCAGATCCGGACATATAAAAATTCTTTAAAGGAGTTTTGGGTCCAAGCCATTTGATTTTATATCTTTCCGGAACAGCTGCAAGACCATAGAATTCACCGCGAGGTCTTCCTCCAAGATCCAGATAAGTCAGAGGAGTGGAAAGTTCAGTGTATTCCACTATATCCTTGAAACCGGGATATTTTTTTTCTACAAGATTCAGAAGTCCTTCCGAAATTGTTTCCTTGAGATGTTCGTATTCCATTCCTCGTTTTTTCCATTTTGTGCTCTCCCAAATCTTAAATAAATCATATTTAATAAAGGATATAATCTCAGCGGTATGAGCTTTTGCGCTGCTGTTTTTCAGAGATGGAAAAGAAAGATAGCAGAATTCTGCTTTTCCATTCAGAGTATTCTCAGTTCGGTCGGCAAGAGCATCATGATCATATGATTCATAGATCCAGTTATTCTCTCCTTTAAATCCCAGCAGGGAGGGGTCCTTGTTCAGTCCAATAAAAAGCGTCACTGCACTGCTGCCTTTCGAAAAACCTTTTATTGTATCTGTATATGATTCAGGAACATAATCCTTGAGCAGTTCTGTATAAGTATGATAGGCTCCAGTTGAAGAAATAATGATAGGTGCGTTTATGATTTCCCGGGTTTTATCGCCTCTCCTGTGCTGAACATCCACACCTGCAGCTTTTCCATTTTTGACAATGATTCCTTTTACTTCTGCATTCTGAAGACATTTGCCACCGGCCTTTTCTACAATCTTTTCTGCAGCCTTTGCAATTGTGCCGGCACCCCCTTCAGGATAGGAAGCTCCTTTCAGATAATGAACTGTTACAATGGAATGAATCAGAAAAGAGCTTTTTCTGGGAGGAAGCCCATAGTCACCCCAATGACTGACAAGGAGGGACTTCAGCTTATCATTTTTAAAATTGTCATCCAGATATTTCTTTGTCGTGGACAAAGCGAGACTTTCATTTCTTTTATTCCAAAGTTTTATAAAAAACCCTATGAACGAAGGCACGAGTTTGGAAATCATTTCACCTTCAGCCCATTTCATCGCTTTTCTCATATCCTTGAAATATTTTTTTACGGCATTCCTGTCCTCCGGAAATGTTTTGCAGAGTTTCTGGATATATTCTTCCTCATTGGATGGAACAGTAAATGTAAAATCAGGATAGATGAATTTTTCAAATTCGTACGGAAGGGAATTCCATTTGATCTGTCTGTCGGTGATGTAATCGAAAACTTTTTTTCCAATGCTGCCTTCATCCATCATGCTCACATAATGAAGACCTACATCCCAGCTGAATTTTCCCTTTCTTTTGAATTCATGTGTCTGACCGCCGAGTTCAAAATGCTGTTCCAGTACCAGAACCTTCTTTTTTCCAAGCCTGCTGAGAATGGCTGCTGTTGTCATTCCTCCGATTCCTGAACCGATTACAATTACATCATAATGATTATTCATGTCATTCCCTCAGTAAATCAATTTTATAGTCAGACTGATATCGGTCTGATTCATCTGAACTGCAGTCGCCTTGAATGAAGGAGGACCAAATGTGCCACTTGCGTTATTGGAAAATCCGTACCCCTCTGCAGGCAGACCGGCAAAATTTCTGTCCAGTCTGAAGTTCTCATTTTCGTCATGAAATACAGCTACACCGTATGTGCCTGGATTTATTTTTTCAAATACTGCAGTTCCGTCAGAGCCGGCTGGAATTCTTGTGACATAAGCAAATTTTTCCTGATCAAAATCGGAATCACTTTTATACAGAGCGATATTTATTGATCCCTTTTTGCTTTTTACTCCCTGGATCTTTATTTTCAGTCTTGATGTGCTGACGCTTTCACTGAACAATACTCCGCAAAATATCAGTGCAGATGCCAAAAATGCAGATATTAATTTCATTTCAGTCTCCTCCGGAAAATTCATCCCCATACAGATCTGTCTGTATGGAGCACAGTATCTAAAATAATTATATAAAGTCAGATAAATCAGTCTAGAGTTTTTTTAGAAGCAGTAAAAAATTGTTGTCACTGCCTACATTACTGAGAATAGGAATCTTTTTAAATCTTACAGTCAAAGCAGGCTGCAGAAATCAGCAGAAAAAGACTCCCGTCAGATTTGTTCCGAGGAAAAGATCTGAATGACTTTTAGGAGTTCCGACGGTATGACCGACAAAAGAAAATAAAGTGAGTCGGTGAAAAATCAGTTTTCAGCAGCTCTAATGAGTCCGAAAGCAGCTCTGAGCAGAATTTTGGTGTTCCATTGATTTCTCCATGAAGAAATATTTTATCATTTTTGTATCATAAATCATCATGAATTGTCTACTGACTGTTCCTGTCATGGATAATGGCAGTGAGCTTATAGCCGTAAACTGAATCCTCAAATACAAATCGAATGGCTGTCCAGCTCCCGTCTTTCTGAATATTAGGATATTCTGTGAAAATTGCCTTCGGATAATAGACGCGAAGTTTTTCTTTATGGTCACGTCCCAGTGTGAATTTATTAAAATTGGGAATTACTGTCTCAGAGGAATAATCATAATCATATAAATATTCATTATAAAGTTGGATGAATGGGATTTTTAGTTCCTGAACCGGTTTCTCTGAACTTGAAAGATTCTTTTCCCTGATCAGGATGAGCTTATTTTTTTCATAGGATTCTATCAGGCTTGCCGCCGAAAAGACTGGATCAATTTCTGTTCTGGGATACTGGGACGGTTTTGAATTTAATATGACCTTCAATCCTTTCTCTCCGACCAGCGAGGCAAGTCTCACAAAATTCTTCTCTTTCAGTGCAATGACTGCAATCCTTGCCCTCTCGGCAACAAGATCCGCAGCCTTGTCAGGTTCTATTTCCTGATCACTGAATTTATCCATTATAAGATCAGCAACATAGGAGTAAAAATTTCCCTTCGGATGATGAAAAAGATAAAACTTTTCATCCTTGCCGACGAACGGAGAAAGAATATATGCCATCTGTGTTCCGACAAACATATAAAGAATCATCCATATTTTCAGCAGAAGTGTCTTGTTTGTTTTCAGCGAACCGTCCAATTGGGCTGAAAGGAAATTATAACTTCTGTGAATTGAAATGAGACCTGCAATGCCTCCAATGATGAAAAATAAAATATGCATAAGAAGCAGGAATTTATAATTAGAACCTGTTACATAAAAAAACAGAGAAATAGTAGTGAATCCCAGCAGAAAAGCTGCATTTGTGGCTATCCCCAAAAGCATTATGGAGACGGACTGAAAAAAACTGATTCCTGAACCCAGAAAAAGACCTGCAAAATGCAGAGTAGGAATGCAGACAAGTAAAGTCAGAAGATAAAGCAGAGGAACCTTAAGAAATGAGGACAAGGACTGTTCCCAGGAATGAGGAAATCCCATTATAAATCCGTAAAGCCCTGTGCATATAAATATGAGCATCAGAAGCGAAAGAATTATTTTTTTGTTTTCAGTGTTTTCCTGAATGTCTCTGCAGATATCCGCCGAATTCTTAAAAATTGTATCAAGATTGATTTTCTGCATATATTATTAAATCAGACTGTGAAGAGGTTTTATAAACCCCTTCACAGCTGGTAATTTACTCAGTCATTGACCTGCAGAAATTCAGTCTTTCCAAATGCGTGAATTCTGGAATCATACATACACTCTACTCGACTGGACTTCATTCTGAATTTTCCAGGAAGTTCTGCACGCATCATATAAGCGATTTCGTACGTTTTTCCTTTCTGAATTCTATTGAAGAAGTAGACAACTCTTTCGTCCTGTCTCTGCGAATAAGAATAGTCTCCTGCGCTGTAGATGTCCAGGTTGACTACCTCAAAACCGGAAGGGAGATAGTCTTCGAGTGCAATGTTTTCAAAGTCTTCTGCTCCAGTGAAACGCAGTTTGACCATAATTTCCTGTCCGACTTTCAGTGATTCAGAAACAGACGCTGGCTCTGGCACAAGGTAGTCACTTCCTTTGATGTCCTTGACTCTTTTGACTGAATAGAATTTTCTTTCTACCTCGAGGCCCTTTGTCTCCGGCTTGTATTTTTCGTCAATTTCCAGATCACCTTTCAGAAACACATTGTAGCTCATTTCTGAATTGCTCTCTCCCTCTGCCTTGACCTTGAAAGAAGAAGTCTTTTTCTTCAGTTTAACATTCTGAATCAGAGTCTGTTTTTCTCCGCTGTCCAGATCAAAGACCAGAGCAGGATCATTCGTATTAAACTTGAACTGAACCTTTCCTTTTGCGGGTTTCGGAATTCCTTTGTTTCGCAGATAATCTGCAGCTGCATTGATCACGGAAGCTGTTTCCTTTGTGGACATCCAGCTTTCAGTGGACTGACGTTTCAGAAGAGACTGATACAGTTCTGCAGGAAGAGATGATTTTTCTCCTGCATCCATCAGTGAAGAAAGTACCCGTGCTGAAACTTCGGTTCTGCTGCCGAGCCATTGCCAGGATTTCTGATTCGGGATTTCAAAATAGACTCCCTTTGAATCCGATTTTTTCTGAGACTTGATTTTATCTGAAAGACCTTTGATTTTTTCATCAATCCTGCTCATTGCAAAATCAGCAGGGGATTTTCCTTCCAGATCAGGATTTTTCTGCAGAAAGAGTTTCCATTTTTTCAGGGCGGAAATCATGTTTGCTTTCTGATATGCATTCTGATTTTGCAGATTCAGTTCCTGCTCGAACACGGGAAGGTTGAACTTGTCATAAAGACTGGCTATATAGATAATATAGCTCTTTATGTTATTGTCCTTGGACTGTGGATTTGTAAGCATTCTGTCGAGTGCCGCAAACGTGGTTTGAAGTCTCGCAATGATGTCAGCAGGAACTCCTTCCGGATACACATTGTAAATACTTTCCAGAACATATCCAGTCAGCATTTCATTTCCTTCATCCCCGTACCAGAATCCCCAGGTTCCGTCTGAATTCTGAGAATTCAGAACAATATCAATTGCTTCCTGTGCAGATTTCTCTGTATTCTCCACATCAAATCGTTCAGATGCATTTTTTGCATCAAATGTCTTCTTGAGTTTCCAGCCTGGCAGGTGTTTGCTCAGAGTCTGTTCAGTGCAGGAGTATTCATATTTGCGAAGAACCTTAAATGCGGAGATCAGTTTCTCTGCGTTGGAAGGATGCAGATGAATCTCGGCACTTCTGACATTGAACTCTGAAAGTCTCTTGTCTTTAAGTTCAGCAGTTTTGTTTTCATCAAAATCTCCTGACAGAGCAGTCTTAAACGGGTTTCCTGCAGGATGAACAGGCACTGTTTCTTCCAGAGCATCCGAATCGGAAGCTGCTTTTGCTTCGAGATACAGTTTCATTTTTTCTGAATCTTTTGGGATATTGATGCTGTAGTATTTGTTTCCTGTTCCGTTAGGAGGAAGACTCAGACTGACACCCATTCCGCCAAGCTCGTTCCCGTTTGTCTTCAGCTTCAGAGAAATTTTTTCCATTCCTCGTTTGGAATTGTTTGTCACAATGGCAATCACATTTGGATGATCACCCTCAGTGAAGTATCTCGGTTTTCCGAATCTGGCAACGATATCCTTTGTGGACAGAATCTCTTCCTTGACCTCTCCCACACGTCCTTCTCTGTCATGTCCTCTGACTGTGATTCTCCAAGTTGTCAAATTATCCGGAATCTTGAATTCCACATTTGATTCGCCTGACGTCCCTGTGCGTACTGACGCATTCCAGTAGGCAGTGTCCTTGAAATCCTTTCTTACAGCAGAAGGATCTCCTGCATCTTTTCCCGGACCGGCGAGAAGAGTGATCGGGAAGGAGTGAGTTGTAGACACCCAGTTGGAAATTTTTGTATAGAAGAAAGGATTCATACTCGGGGTTGTGTCCGGACGAATCAGGAATATAGATTCATCCACAACTGCAAGCGAGAAGTCAGCGTCAGCAGGTTTGCCGTCTTCCTTCTCTGCCTTCACTTTCAGTTTTACAGTATCCCCCGGCATATATTTTTCTCTGTCAGGTGTGATCTTCCATTTGATCTTTGTGTCTTTGTAAGGAAGTTCCAGTTCTTCTGATGCAGTGAACAGTGCTTTGTTTCTCTGCAGAACAGCACTCACAAAAAGGTTCGGTGCATAAACATCCTTGATGTTCATTTTGACAGTTATCACATTTGATTTCATCCAGATGAGTTTATGCTCATAGACTTCCTTGCCTTCAAGAGTCAGAAGCACCGGCACATCTGTGTAACGGCTCTTGATCATCACTGTGACTTCTTCACCCTTGTCCAGTGTCTTTCTTTCAGGAACAAGCTCGAGATTCTTATACTGGGCCTGCACAGGAACAGTCTGATCATAGATCCAGACAACTCTGTTTGCATTGATTCGATTCTTTCTTCTGTCTGTTGCTGTGGCTACAATGTCGAGTTCACCAGGGAAGTTGATTTCTGTAT
>JBPOJG010000420.1:0-1578 GCA_052033835.1 Spirochaetota bacterium | reverse complement strand
ATCCGGGAGTGAAACTTATGATCAGAAATTCAAGGACATATCCATTCGAAAGCTTAAGAAAAATGCGAAAGCTCTGGGTTTTCAACTTCTCCCTATTGCTGATGAATAGATCTGGTTTCTTAGAAGTTACTATTTTTTAATTATTCACCCAGTAAGGTGAAGGAATCATAACCGAATTAAAGGAGAATAAAATGAGCAGTCTGGCTTCTGTTTTTAAAAAGAAAGAGGAAATCCCTGTAAAATTTTCAATGCCGAAAGTGGAACAGAGAGAATATCTGGTCAACGGTGAAATCAGGGTATGGAATGGAGATGTACAGGAAATTTTTTCCCCCATCTGTTTTCCTGAAGAATCAGGACTCAAGCAGGCAGTGATCGGATACTATCCTCTTCTCGGTGAAAAAGAGTCACTTGAAATTCTGGAAAGTGCATCGCAGGCTTACGGAAACGGAAAGGGTCAATGGCCGTGTATGTCCGTAGAAGAAAGACTCAACTGCACTTCTGTTTTTGTAAAGAAGATGAAAGAGAAAAGAGAAGAAGTGGTCAATCTTCTGATGTGGGAAATCGGCAAGAATCTGGGAGACTCTCAGAAAGAATTTGACAGAACAGTAGAATATATTGAAGCCACAATTGAAGCAGTCAAACATCTGGACAGGGACTCTTCCCGTTTTGTGATTGAACAGGGAATCTTTGCTCAGATCAGAAGAGCACCTCTGGGAACTGTTCTATGTATGGGTCCATTCAATTACCCTCTTAATGAAACTTTCACTACTTTAATACCTGCTTTAATTATGGGAAACACAATTGTTCTGAAACCGGCAAAGTACGGAATCCTTCTTCTCCGGCCTCTGCTCGAAGCATTCAGAGACGCATTTCCTAAAGGTGTGGTAAATACAGTATATGGTGACGGACAAGTCATCATCTCTCCGATTATGGCATCCGGCAAAGTGGATGTATTTGCATTCATAGGTTCTGCCGGAGTGGCAAACAAGGTGGAAAAACTTCATCCAAAGCCGAACCGTCTGAAAACAGTCTACGGCCTCGGTGCAAAAAATCCAGCAGTGATTCTCGAAGATGCAGAGCTGGATGCGACAGTAAAAGAATGCGTCGCAGGTTCTCTGACATTCAACGGACAGAGATGCACTGCACTCAAGATTCTGTTTGTGCACAGAAAAATTGTAGATGAATTTATAAAAAAATATACAGCTGCAGTCAATTCCCTGAAGCTTGGTCTGCCCTGGGATGACGGTGCAATGATCACTCCTCTTCCCGAAACTGGCAAACCTGAGCAGATGAAAAGTTATGTGGATGATGCAGTCTCAAAAGGCGCAAAGATTGTAAATGAAGGCGGCGGGGAAACTCTAGGTACAATTTTCAAACCTGCAGTTGTGTATCCTGTAAATGAATCAATGATCCTGTACAGAAAAGAACAGTTTGGGCCGGTGGTTCCTATCGTGCCTTTTGATGATATTTCTGTGCCGATCCGTTATATAGAAGAAGCTGATGTCGGGCAGCAGGCAAGCATATTCGGAAAGGACTATGAGGCTATAGCAAAACTTGTGGACACTATGGTCAATCAGG